>NZ_BJWY01000042.1 GCF_007990715.1 Nocardia seriolae NBRC 15557
AGTACTAAGCCGTCCAGCCAGGCCGCGATCGGATTGCGTTTGCCGTGCGTGAGGTGGAACGGTGCGGGAAGGCGAAGGGTGGTCACGCGGGCCGGTGCATAGTCGTCACGTATCGCGGTGATGCCGATGGCCGCAGTCGTCACCGCGGCCAGATTCTCCTCGTCGACGCTCGCGTAGCGGATCGGTTGTCGCTGTACGCAGGAACCGTCACCGATCATGTGCGCCAGCATGACTATCTCGGCCTCTGGCATCGGAGTGGCGTTCAGAGTATGCGGGATCCAACGAGGTATCGCGATGCGGGTGTCGATCGCCAGTTCTTCCAACGGCTTCCAGCCGCCGACTGTCAGAAGTCTTGATCCGGTGGAGATCTTCAGGGACCTACCGGAAGCCAGGGATACCCGCCCGAGGTTGTCGACGCCAGAGGTTAACGCCGTTATGGGTCGGGGGATGAACCTCATCGTATGGTCGAGCGACCATACGAGTGGCCGCTCCCCGCTGTGCCGCAGTGTCTTCAGTGCTACCGCCGCACCGGTGTCGGCGCGTACTACGGATGTCGAATGGGCTAAACCACCCAGTCCGTCGTGGAAGTTGTTGGTGCACATATCGAACGGCTCGTTTTGAGCGTAGCTCGCCTGCACTCAACGACTGTATCTCGAATCTGTGTTCGAGATGCGCGAAACCGCCTATCCGCGGGCCATATCGACGAAGCGACTCAAATGCAGCTGGTGCGCAACGGTAATCGTTGCGGTTGGTCCGTTTCGGTGTTTTCCGAGAATCAAATCGGCTTCACCGCCACGAGGGTCATCCCGTTCAAAAGCATCGGGCCTATGTAACAAAATGACCATATCGGCATCTTGCTCCAAACTTCCCGATTCACGCAAATCGGACACCATCGGCCGCTTATCTGTTCGCTGCTCAGGACCACGGTTGAGCTGCGAAATTGCGATCACGGGGACCTCGAGCTCCTTGGCCATCAGCTTGAGGCTTCGAGAGAATTCCGAGACTTCCTGCTGGCGTGATTCGACCTTTTTGCCCGAGCTCATCAGCTGGAGGTAGTCCACCACGATGAGGCGGAGATCATGCCGCTGCTTGAGGCGTCGGGCCTTCGCGCGGATTTCCATCATGGTGAGGTTCGGCGAATCATCGACGAAGAGGGGGGCTTCGCTGATCTCGCTCATGCGGCGGGCCAGTTTGGTCCAGTCGTCGTCGCTCATGCGGCCGGAGCGCATGTCGCCGAGTTTGATTTTCGCCTCGGCGGATAGGAGGCGCATGACGATTTCGGTGCGGCTCATTTCGAGGGAGAAGATGACGCTGGCCATGCCGTGCTTGATGGAGCAGCTGCGCATGAAATCCATACCCAAGGTGGAGTTGTGGGTGGGGATCATGGCGCGACCGGCCAGGTAGAGGTGGTCGGAATTGTCCACCTCGACGCAGCGGACGGGGACGCTGGGGATCGGGCGGACGTCGACGATGAAGCGGGAACCGGAGCGGGCGGTGTTGGTCGCGCCACGGCGCTTCTTGTGCAGGAGTTCTTTTCGGCTGAGACCGAAGACCTCGTCCTCGGTGGCGAAGGTGAGAGTGTAGGCGGTCGAGGTTTCCTCGGTGCGGCCGCGAACTCGCCTGGTCGACAGCTGGACTCGATAGCCGAGGCTGACGATCAGCTCCTCGGTGTCTCGGGCCAGCTGCCGGTTGGTTACCGCGAATTCAACGGAGCCGCCATTGGTTACGGTGCCATCGGTGTCGAGGAGGCCTGCCAGCAGGGCGCGCCGCTGTGCCTCAGAGGCACGCAGATACTCGACGGGGATGTGCTTGCTGCCCAGCACACCCAAGGTGCGCAGCCTGGCCTGAACGGTACCGACCGCATTGCGGCAGGACTGGCACAGGCGCAACCCCATGGAGGGACCGCCGCACTGCGGGCAGGTCGGTGCGGGTACGGGTCCGGAGATGAAACGGGCCTTGCCGCCGCATGATCGACCGCAGGTTCGGACCTCGCTCGTGCAGGGAACGAACTCTGCGCCGCAGACGACACAATCGCGAGGCTCGATCGGCGCATCGTCGGGCAGCCGCAGGCTGTAGCGCAGTGGCGCGGACTCCGAGTGCGCCGCAACGATTCCCTCGTTCTCGATACGATGCACGATTTCGGGATCGGCGGTCGTCAACTGTGCGCAGGCGGAGCTGCCGTCGCCCAGCCACGCGCCCAATGTATAGGGAGGAACCAGCAATTCGCGCTCGGGCAGCTGGAGTGCCGAAGCGTTCGCCACGGAGTGATTGAGCCGTCGATCCGCAGTCGCGCAGCGCACTGTTTCCGCGATCTCGGCCGTTGTGCGAATCTCGGCGAAGGTCTTCTGATTCCGGTGCCGGTTGTATCCGATAGCGGCCTGCTGAGCAGATTTGCGGGAGGCCCGTGTCTCGGTGAGCCATTGGTGCTGTTCATCGGCGACGATCACGGTGCCGTCGGAGAATTCGACCTCGTAGCACGGCCGGTCGGACAGCACCTCGGTCGCGGCGACCAAACGGGTCGGGTGGCCGTGCGCATCCAGCAGGTGGTCGCCGACCTCGACCTCCCCCATGGTGGTCCAGCCTGTCGGGGTGGGCAGCGGCGTATCCAAGGCCAGTGCCTTGCCGACGCCGGGGCGGGCCGCGACGATGACCATTTGGCCTGGGTGGAGGCCGTTGGTGATTTCGTCTAGTTCGGTGAAACCGGTTGGTACGCCGAGGGAGATGCCGCCTCGGGAGGCGATGGAGTCGAGTTCGTCCATCGTCGGTTGGAGGATGTCGGTCAGGGGGGCGAAGTCTTCGGAGGAGCGGCGTTCGGTTACGTCGTAGAGCTCCGCCTGGGCTCGGTCTACGACCTCGGCGACATCCTGGCCGTCGGCACCCGCGTAGCCGTATTGGACGATCCGGGTGCCTGCTTCGACCAGGCGGCGGAGGACGGACTTTTCGGCGACGATTTCGGCGTAGTAGCCCGCGTTGGCGGCGGTGGGGACCGTTTGGGTCAGCGTCACCAGATACGGTGCGCCGCCGATGCGCTTGAGTTCGCCCTTGCGGTCGAGGGTGGCTGCCACGGTTACGGGGTCGGCGGGTTCGCCGCGGCCGTAGAGGTCGAGGATGGCGTCGTAGACGGCCTGGTGGGCGGGGCGGTAGAAGTCGCCGGGGCGGATTACTTCGACTACGTCGGCGATGGCGTCCTTGGACAGGAGCATGCCGCCGAGGACGGATTGTTCGGCGGCCATGTCGTGGGGTGGCTGGCGGCCGAAGTCCTCGCCGGGGGCGTCGGGGTAGTCGGAGGGTCCGTGATCGTCGTGGCCGCGATCGTCGATGACTGCCATCGGCTCGACCGTCCTCTCTCCTCGCGCCCGGAACGAGTTCATGACCGTTGTACGCCTGCGCACCGACATGTTCGGGCCGCCACGCGGAACCGGCGCGCCGAGTGACGAAGGCGCGGTGGCAAACCCGTGGTGGGGGTGCTGGGTACACGGAGTCGTGCCGTCCCGGGCTGTGGTCACGGCATCGAATGCGAACCTAGGCGACCGGGCGGCGACCCGCCAAACCGAGCTGTGCGCACACCTGTGGACAACGTGGGTATTGTTCACCAACCGTTGTGCACCCCCTGTGGAGAACTTGGGGACAACGGTCGGCGGGAGTAATCAATGCACTGGTAGTGGCCGAATTCTCACTGTGTGTAACTGTGGATCAATTCGGTGCGGCGTGTCGCTGGACGGTAACGTCCGGGCGTGTTGGGTGAACGGACGGCCACGTGATGTGACCTGTCACACAATGAGAATGGTTGGTTTACTGAGCAATCCACAACCTGGTCGAACGCCGCGGGTCACGCATGCCGACGCCTCGCACCGACAGCCCCGAAGACACAGCAGCCACCAACTGGCAAACAAGAAAAATCGGAGGCCACCCCCACCGGGGAGGTGACCTCCGACAAGCCGAATTACTCGGCGGCGTTGACCTGCAGGTCGACCTTGGCGACCACATCCGGGTGCAGGTGCACCACGACACCGTGCTTACCGGTGCTCTTGATGTGGGCCTTCGGCAGTTCGATGCTGCGCTTGTCGACGACCGGGCCACCGGCGGCCTTGATGGCCGAGGCGACATCGGCGGCGGTGACCGAACCGAAGAGCTTGCCGGTGCCCGCGGTCTTGACCGCGAGGGACACGCCGGACAGGCCCTCGAGGGCCTGCTTCAGCTCGTTGGCGTGGTCCAGGTCGCGCACGCGACGGGCGTCCTGCGCCCGGCGAATGCCCTCGACCTGCTTCTGCGCGCCCCGGGTGGCCACGATGGCCAGGCCGCGCGGCAGCAGGAAGTTACGGCCGTAGCCGTCCTTGACCTCCACGGTGTCGCCGGGCGCACCGAGGTTGTCGACATCAGCGGTGAGGATGAGCTTCATCTCTGTGCCTTCCCTTCTCAGCGAGCGGTGGACACGTAAGGCAGCAGGGCCACCTCACGCGAGTTCTTCACGGCGACAGCGATATCGCGCTGGTGCTGGACGCAGTTGCCGGTCACCCGGCGAGCGCGGATCTTGCCACGGTCGGACACGTACTTGCGCAGCAGCGCGGTGTCCTTGTAGTCGATCTTGGAACCGGCGGTGTTGTTCTTCTTGCCGGCCTTGTCTTCCTTGCAGAAGGTGCAAGCCTTCTTCTTCAGCACCTTTTCGCGTGCCGGTGCTTTGGCCATGGTCTTTCAACTCCAAAATTCTGGGAATCGGCCGTCGGGGCGATTCCGGGGAAAGCCGTTGTCTAGAACGGCGGTTCGTCGTCCATCGGCCCGCCCCCGAAGGAGCCGGCCGCGGGGGCACTGCCCCACGGGTCGTCGCCGGCGCTCTGGCCGCCACGACCCCCACCACTGTTGCCACCACCGGAAAAGCCGCCGCCGCCTTGCTGGCCGCCGCCGCCCTGTCCGCCGCCGCCGAAGCCGCCGCCACCACCGCCACGGGTGGTCTTGTTGACCTTCGCGGTCGCGTACCGCAGGGAGGGACCCACCTCGTCGACCTCGAGCTCGACCACGGTGCGCTTCTCACCCTCGCGGGTTTCGTAGGAGCGCTGCTTGAGTCGTCCGCTCACGATCACTCGCGAGCCACGGGTCAGGCTCTCGGCGACATTCTCCGCAGCTTCACGCCAGATGTTGCAGCGCAGGAAAAGCGCTTCGCCGTCTTTCCATTCATTGGTATTACGGTCGAACACACGGGGAGTCGACGCGACGGTGAAGTTCGCGACGGCCGCTCCCGCGGGCGTGAATCGAAGCTCGGGGTCAGCCGTCAGATTGCCGATGACGGTGATGACCGTGTCGCCTTGGGCCATGGTTCCTCCTGCTTTCCGGTGCAATCCGCAATGCGCTCGCCCGCGCGAGCCCGAGATCGGGCTCAGTGCACGGTTTGCCAGTCAGCCTAGAGATAGGCACCGACGATTTACGAGCGACGTTGCGGGAGGACTGGACTTACTTCTTGTCGGTACGCAGCACCTTGGTGCGCAGCACCGACTCGTTCAGGCCCAGCTGGCGATCGAGTTCACTCACGGTCGCGGACTCAGCGGTCAGGGTGACGACCGCGTAGATGCCCTCGGCCTGCTTGTTGATCTCGTAGGCGAGACGACGGCGGCCCCAGATGTCGACGTTGTCGACCTTGCCGCCCTCGGCACCGATGACACCGAGCATGGTGTTCAGATTCGGGCCGACGGTGCGCTCGTCCAGGCTCGGATCGAGAATGACCATCACTTCATAATGACGCACGGACCTCATCACCTCCTGTGGACTGTGAACGGCCCACGGACTGTCCGTGGGCAGGAGGGTTCGTTGCGTCAGCAACCCGACAAGGCTACATGAGCGGGTTTTGAGCAGCGAAATCGGGCCAGTCCACGAGTTGGGCGAGCGGACACGCCGAAGGCGGACCTAGGGTGGTCCCCATGTCGAACCGACCCGTCGTCAGCGAAACGGTTTCTCGCCGTCGCGATTCGGGCCGTTCGATGTTTTTTCGGCAGCGTGGAATCGCGTTGATCGCGACGCTGGTGTGTGGCGTCACATTGTTGATCGCCTATGTGAACAAGGCGCGGTGCGCGGGCGGGTCGATCGAGGAGTCCGGGCGCAGCGCGATCTTCGATGTCATCAAGGACTCGAATGTCTGCGATTCCGATATTCAGTACCTGTGGCTGGGCCGAGGCATCGATGAACACGTCTTTCCGTATATAACCGGCGGCATCACCCCCGACGGCCAGCTCACCGGCGGGGCGGTCGAATATCCGGTGCTGAGCGGCCTGCTCATGTGGATCGGCGGGCTCGGCGCGCACACCGACGCCGCCTTCCTGCTGCACTCGGCGCTGCTGCTGGCCCCATTCGCGCTGCTCACCGCCTACCTGCTGGCCCGCATGGCCGGACCGGCCGCGCTGCTGTGGGCCGCGAGCCCGCCGCTGGTGCTCTACGCCTTCCACAATTGGGAACTGCCGGTGGTCGCCACCGCGGTGGCCGCGTTCTATGTGATGACGGTGCTGACCAAGTACTCACTGCGGGATCGGGCGATCGCGGCGGCGGTATTCCTGGCGATCGGCTTCTGTTTCAAGCTGTATCCCGGAATCTTCGTGCTGCCGTTGCTGATCTACGTGCTGGTCGGTGAACAACCCTTGCGGGAGAAGCGATTCGACGTGCGCGGCGCGCTCATGGTCGCGGCCACCGCGATCGGCACGGTGGTGGCCATCAATCTGCCGTTCGCGCTGGCCGGTTACGACGGCTGGCGGGCCTCGATCACCTTCCAGCAGCTGCGTCAGGCCGATATCACCACCAATTCCATTTGGTACTGGGGCTTGGGGCCGCTGTTCGCCAATACCCGCAGTGGCAATCAGTCCTTCCAGGACCTGGTGTCGGTGGCCTCGCCGCTGTTGATCCTGGTGTCCTTCGCGGTGGCCTGCTGCCTGGGCTGGCGGCGCTGTCAACTGGCCGGTGTCTATCCGTGGATCGGCGTCAGCGGCGCCATGCTGTGTGGATTCCTGTTGTTCCACAAGGTGCATTCGCCGCAGTACACGCTGTGGCTGATCCCGTTCCTGGTGCTGCTGGAAGTGCCGTGGAGCCTGGTCGTCACCTACCTGATGGCCGACGCGTGCATCGGCATCGGCGTCTTCCGCTACTTCTATGCCCTGGGCGCGGGCCACAACGCGGAGGTGGAGCAGAACCTGGTGCAGGTCGGCGTGTGGGGCCGCGCCGTGCTGCTGGCGGTGTTCTTCTTCCTGTTCGTCAATGCCCGGGCGCGGTCACTGACCGGGCTCGGTGTTGCGGGCCCGGAAAGCCTTGCTCTTGGCCCGGTTTCCGCAGACCGCCATATCGCACCACCGACGCGAACCGCCGCGTGACAGCGTGCCAGTGACGTTGTTCGGTCGTCCGGCACCGCCCTTCTCGGGCGTTCGTCGGTTCACGCCACGGCTGTGGTGTGAACGTCGGTTCCCGCGTCGTCCGGGCTGGTTTCACCGGCACCCACAGGGTGTCGGTCAGCGCCTTCCCGTCGGCGGGCATTGGTGACCCGGCCTCCTGCTTGGGGGTCCGGGGATCGAGGAGAGTCTTCACATCGGAGCATCGGCCAGACCGCGACGTCGACCGCCGCATTGTGGTCACGGTCGGCACGAAACCCGCACCCGCAGAAGAACACCCGATCCGACAAGGTCAGCTCCGGGTTCACCTGTCCGCAGGTCGAGCAGCGTCTGCTCGACGGGTGCCAGCGGTCGGCGGTGACGACGGTGCCGCCGCGCCACTGTTGTTTGTAGCGCAGTATTCGGGCAAACTCGGCCCATCCGGCGTCGCCGATCGCGCGCGCAAGACAGTGGTTACCGAGCAGGCCCACTACGTTCAAGTCCTCGAGAACGAGCCGGTCGTGGGTTTTGACCAGCATGTTGGTGACCTGATGCAGGAAGTGGCGGCGAATATTGGCGACACGGCAATGATGCCGCGCCAGCCGTGCGGCGGCCTGCTGACGGTTGCGGGATCCTTTCTTCTTGCGGGACAACGATTTCGCCAGCCGTCGTTGTCGGCGCAGCCCGGTCGCGAGGGGTTTGGGCGGGTGGTCGATGCGGGCTACCTCGATGCCGTCGGCGGCGACCAGGAAATTCGACAGCCCGCGGTCGACACCTGCCCAGCCCGTGTCATCGTCGGCCGCACGCGGTGGGTGCTGCAAAACCGGGTGAAGGTCGGTGGCCTCGACGGTCACACTGAGCTGCCAACGACCCACTCGGAACGACACTGTGGCGTACAGGATTTTGGCGCGCCCGTTGGCGAGCATGCGCCGCAGACGACGAGTGTCCTCCCGTACCCGGATCGTCCCTGTTCCGGGGTAGAGTCACCGATCGGGGAATTCCGTTGTCGCCGACACGGATAGCTGCGCGACCGGCTTTGGATGTTCTGTTGCGCAGCCGGAACGCCGGGGTGGTCGAGTTCTTCTTCTTGAATCGGGGAAAGCCGACTTTCTTGCCTTTGCGGTTGCCGGTGCGGGAGTCCGAGAAGGCAGTCAGGGCGCGCCCGCAGTCGACGGCGGCCTCGTCGAACGCCTGTTGGCACACCTCATCGCGCCAGGCCAGACCGGTCACCTCGATCTCGGCGACTCCGGCCGGGTCGACGGCGATCACTCGGCCGGCGGCCTCGGTCTCCTTCCACGTGTTGAAGGCGTCGATCAGACTGAACCCGGTCCACGGCACCTGCTGATCGGGATCGGTTTCACGTTGGGTGAGAGCGGTTTTGACGAAGTCCAGGGACTTGTTGAACGCAAACCGGGCCGCGTCGGCATGGCGGGCGAGCGCCTGCTGCTGCTCGACGGTGGGGTCAAGGCAGTAGCGGAAGGTGGTGTGGCGGCTCATCACCGGCGAGTGTGATACAGGCCACCGACAACAATCGCCTCTCCGGCCGTTGCGCGTTTCCAACGCCCTGCCCGTCCCCGCACCCGGCAGACTGTCCGCATGCTGCACCTGCGGATTCTCTCCCCCACCGCGAAGACCGACGAGATCCTCGAGGTCTTGCACGCCGATGACGCGGTGACCGGACTGGTCGCCATCCGCGGTGCGGCCCTGCGCCCGCCGGGCGATCTGATCACCGCGCAGATCGCCCGCGAGGCCGCCAACGACCTGATCTGCAAGCTCCGCGAGATGCGAGTGCACCAGGAGGGCAGCATCGAGCTCGAGCAGGTGGGAACCTGGCTGTCGCGCAGCGGATTCGAGGCCGAGGTGCGCACCCCGGGCAGCAGCGCCGACGCGGTGGTGTGGGCGGAGGTGGCACAGCGGTCCTATGAGGAGACCGAGCTGAACTGGGCCTATCTCAGCTTCCTCACCCTGGCCACCGCCATCGCCTCCATCGCCATCGTCACCGATTCGCAGATCCTGACCGTCGGCGCCATGGTGCTGGGACCGGAATTCGGATCCATTGCCGCCCTGGGCGTGGCGCTGGTCCGGCGGCGATTCGTGCTGCTGCGACTGGCCTTGCGCACCTTGGTGCTCGGCTTCGTCGCGGCCATCGGCATCACCGTGCTGCTGGCGCTCATCGCCCGGGCGCTGGGCTGGATCACCATGGCCCAGGTGACCGGTCCCCGTCCGGCCACCCAATTCATCTACACGGCCGACAAATGGTCGTTCATCGTGGCCGTGATCGCGGGAGCGGCGGGCGTGCTGTCGATTACGTCGGCGAAATCGGTTGGCCTGGCCGGTGTTTTCATCTCGGTGACCACGGTGCCCGCCGCGGGCAATATCGCACTGGGCATCGCGATCGCCGACGGCGCGACCGTCTGGGGCAGCACCGCCCAGCTGCTGATCAACCTGGTCGGCATGGCGCTGGCGGGCTGGGGCACCCTCGCGCTACAGCAGGTCATCTGGACCCGGGTGTCGGTGCGGCGGGCGCGGCACATGGCCATCCCCCGCCGCATGCTCTGATCAACCGACGGTGCCGGAAATCAGCCGACGGTGGAGGACTTCTCCAGCTCCGGGGATTCGTCCTCGGTTTCCGCGTCGCCCTCGCGCCGGTTGCGAATCACGCTGGTGACGAACGCCGCTCCGATGAACGCCACCCCGACCAGGCCGCTGATCACCTCGTTCACGTGCACGCCGATGGTGATGAGCAGGATGACCGCCAGCGCGCCGATGGCCCAGAACGCGCCGTGCTCGAGGTACACGTACTCCGAGAGCGTGCCCTTGCGCACCAGGTACACCGTGATGGACCGGACGAACATGGCGCCGATCAGGCCCAGGCCCAAGGCGATCAGGATCGGGTCGGAGGTGATGGCGAACGCGCCGATGACGCCGTCGAAGGAGAACGAGGCGTCGAGCACCTCGAGGTACAGGAACAGGAAGAACGCGGCCTTGCCGGTCGCCTTCACGATGCCCGAGGGTCCGGCCGCCGCCTGTTCCTCGGCGTGTTCCTCGGCATGGAACAGTGACCCCAGCCCGTCGACCAGGATGTAGGTCATCACGCCGAGGATGCCCGCCAGCAGCACGGTCGCGCGATCATCGTCGGCGGCAATGAATTCCGCGGCGATCACGATGCCGGCCAGGGTGAGCACCACCGCGAGCATGTCCAGCTTGCCCAGCCGCGCCAGCGGCCGTTCCAGCCAGCCCAGCCAGGTGACCTCGTGCTCCTCGAGAATGAAGTTGAAGAACAGCAGCAGCAGGAACGCGCCGCCGAAGGCCGCGATCTGCGGGTGCGCGTCGGTGAGCAGCTTCTCGTAGGAGGGGCTGCCGTCGGCGAAGGTGAGCGCGCCGTCCGCGGGCGGGTTCATGGCCAGGTCGAAGGCGCGAACGGGGCTGAGCCCGGCGGTGATCCACACGATGGCCAGCGGGAACACCAGGCGCATACCGAAAACGGCGATGACGACGCCGACGGTCAGGAAGATGCGCTGCCAGAACTCGCTCATCCGCTGCAGGATGCTGGCATTGATGACCGCGTTGTCGAAGGACAGTGACACCTCGAGGATGCCGAGGATGGCGCACAGCGCCAGCGCGGTCGGGCCGCCGTAGACCAGCGCCGCGAACAGCGCCAGGACGGTGACGACGATGGAGAGGCCGAATATTCGCACCGTGGTGGGCCTTTCGTGTGGCGGGTCTGGTTACGGGCGGGTGGACATGCGAAGAGGGCTCGTGCGACCGAGCCCTCTTCGTGTCGCTGATTGTTCGAATCAGACGTTGACGCCGAAGTCGCGGGCGATGCCCGCGAGACCGGACGCGTAACCCTGACCGACGGCGCGGAACTTCCACTCACCATTGTTGCGGTAGAGCTCGCCGAACACCATGGCGGTTTCGGTAGAGGCGTCCTCGGACAGGTCGTAGCGTGCCAGCTCGGCACCGTTGGCGCGGTCCACCACGCGGATGTAGGCATTGCGGACCTGGCCGAAGCTCTGGCCGCGGGAGTCCGCGTCGTAGATCGAGACCGGGAAGAAGATGGACTCGATGGCCGGCGGGGTGTTGGCCAGGTCGATATTGATGACCTCGTCGTCGCCCTCGCCCTCACCGGTGAGGTTGTCGCCGGTGTGCACGATGGTGCCCTCGGGGGACTGCAGGTTGTTGAAGAAGACGAAGTGCTTGTCGGACAGCGCCTTCTTGTCGGCGCCGGTGGCGATGGCGCTGGCGTCGAGGTCGAAGTCGGTGCCGGTGGTGGTCCGAATGTCCCAGCCGAGGCCGACGGCCACCTGGGTCAGGTTCGGAGCCTGCTTGGTCAGTGAAACGTTACCGCCCTTGGACAAACTGACACCCATGGTGGGAATCCTTCCGTTGTAAAGCGTTTGGTGCGTCTCTTGCTTAACGGCGTGTTCGGTGTGACGGTTCCGCCGTTTTCAAACAGTAATGGTTTCCCCAAGTCTTGGACAGCTCGAGGTCAACCTGGCTGCACAGTGTCGACTGCCGGAGGGCAGTCGGGAACTGTCATACGACAGATTTGCACGAACGCTCGCCCTTGTCGCCACGTTGGCGCGGGTCTTTTACGATCGGGGGCGTGGCAGGCCGTCGACGCGGATTCTTCCGGGCGCCCCGGAACAACGAATGGGTACAACAGGCCAGGCAAGTTCTGACGACCGCCTTCCTCGATATGGACCAGCGTCAGAGCATTGCCGAGGCCGCCGTCGCCGCGTCGGCGGCCCTGTTCCCCGACCGCGGCATGGCCGCGCGCTGGGAAGCGGTGCGGGCCCGCTGCTACGCCGCCTCCGGGGCCTACCTCGCCCTCAACGACCGGCTGGACCAGGTCGAACGCGACGAGGCCACGGTCACCCAGCCCGAGATCGACACCGTGATCCGCGGCCTCGCCGACGCCGCGCGCGGGGTGGACGAATTCTACCGCGGCAATCAGGCCCACCTCGAGCACGCGGTCGCGGTCCAGGGCGCGGTGCCGCAACTGGTCGCGCAGGTGCGCGGGCAGGCGGCGCGGCTGCGGCAGGCCGCCGACGCCTCCCCGTACGCCGGCTACCCCTCGATCCGGCAATGCGCGGCCGCCGTGGATGAGGGACTGCTCACACTCGAGGCGGCCGTCGCCGCCGGCGCGGGCGGCGCCACCCGCGATGCCGCGACCCGGCTCGATACCCTCACCAGGAAGTTGTCCACCGCCCTGGAAGCCGCACCTGCGAAACAGCATTCGGCCGCCACCGCCGTCACCTCCGCGGCCACCCGGCTCGACGCCGCCCGCAACCGGCTGGAGCGCATCGCGCCGGCCATGTCGGCGCTGCTGCGCGAGTTCGCCGCTGCATCATCGAGCGATTTGGCGAACAATGAGCGGCAAGCCCGGGAAGCGGTCGACGACGCCGCCGCGGATCTGTCCCGCGCCCGGACCGCCCTTGCCGACCACGACCCGGAGGAAGCGCTCGACCTGACCACCACCGCCCGCGCCCGCCTCGCCACCGCCGAGGAACGCGCCGAGGCCGTCACCGATCGGCTCGCCCTGCTGCGGCAGGTGCGCGAGCAGCCCGCCGAGCGCGCCAAGGCCGTGCGCTTCAAACTGCGCGACGCCCAGATGCTGGCCGTCAACAAGGGCGTGGTCCCGCAATGGGGATCGGTGCTCGACGCCCAGGCCGAGCGCCTGGACCGGGCCGGTGCGGGCCTGACCGGCCGCCATCCCGACTACTGGGCCTACGTGTCCGAACTCGACGCCATCTCCGCGTTCGTCGCCGGAGTGGTCGACCGCATGCGAAATACCGAGAGATAGACCGAAAGCCAGCAGGAGGACGGCCGCACCGATGACCGCGACTATTTCCAGCGATCCGGCGCTCGCCCCGGTCTCCCTGCGGAAACGCTTTCCGCTACGGCACTTCCGGCAGGTGCACGGTCCCGAACTGCGCAGACTGTTCCACCGGACGCCCGAACCCTTCGAGGGCGCGCACGACCGCGACCTGCTGGCCATGGCCTTGGGCGCGACCCTCTACGTGCCCGCCACCCGGCCCGACCTCACCTCGACCATCATCCGGCGCGCCGAGCGCGGGGTGTGCTCGATGGTCATCGACCTCGAGGACGCGGTCGCCGACCACGCCGTCGAGGACGGCAAACGCCAGGCCGCCCGGACCCTGGACGAACTGGCCGAGTGCGGCGAGCCGCATCCGCTGGTGTTCGTGCGGGTGCGCGATGCCGCGAGCATCGCCGAGATCGTCGAGCGGATCGGGCCCGGCGCGGCGGCGCTGACCGGATTCGTGCTGCCGAAATTCGAGAGCACCTGCGCCGCCGACTATCTGCACGCCCTCGTCACGGCCTCGGAAACAGTGGGCCGCACCGTCTTCGGGATGCCGGTGCTGGAATCCCCCGCACTGGTCCACCGCCAGACCCGGGACCGCGAGCTGAGCCGCATCGGCGCGGCGCTGGCCGAGCACCGCGAACGCATTCTCGCCGTGCGCATCGGCGCCACGGACATGTGCTCCACCTTCGGGATTCGCCGTGACCGCGATCTGACCATCTACGACGTGCGGGTGGTCGCGGATGTCATCGCCGATATCGTCAACTATCTGGGGCGCGCCGACGGCACCGGATTCACCATCACCGGGCCGGTGTGGGAGTACTTCGCCGATCACGCCCGCATGTTCCGGCCGCTGCTGCGCACCTCCCCGTTCGCCGAGGTGGACGCGGTGCCGTTCCGGCAGTCGCTGGTCAGCCGCGATATGGACGGGCTGCTGCGGGAGATCACCCTGGACCGCGCCAACGGCATCCAGGGCAAGACCGTCATCCACCCCTCGCACGTGGCGGTGGTGCACGCCATGTCCATCGTCACGCACGAGGAATACGCCGACGCCCTGCACATCCTCAGCACCGCCGCGGGCGGCGTCGCCGCCTCCGAATACCGCAACAAGATGAACGAGATGCGCCCGCACCGCAGCTGGGCGCATCAGATCGTGCTGCGCGCCAAGGTCTTCGGCGTCGCGAACAAAGGAGTCTCCTTCGTGGACCTGCTCAAGGCCCTGGTCGAATCGTGACCGCCGATCCCGCCCTACCTTGGGCCACAAGGGAACTCGGCCTCACCTTGCGCCACACCGATTCCGCCTTGCTCGAACCCGATTGGCGCATCGACGATCTGGTCTCCCCCGGCCTGCGCCGCAATCCGCGCCGCGCCCACCTGCTGGTGTCGACCGTGCTCGGCAAGCACCTGCCCACCGACCCGCACCGCGTCCTCGACGCGGGCAACCGCCTCGGTGATCTGGTCCGCGCCGTCCTCGGACCGGCCGACGCCGTGGTCCTCGGATTCGCCGAAACCGCCACCGGATTGGGCCACACCGTGGCGGCCCGCCTCGCCGCCCGCTGTTACCTGCACTCCACTCGCCGCGACGTGCCGACCGCCGAAACCCTCACAGGTTTCGAAGAGGGCCACTCGCACGCCACCTCGCACCTGTTGCAGCCCATGCCCGCCGAGGTCTTCGGCAGCACGCTGCCCCTGGTTCTGGTCGACGACGAGATCTCGACCGGCGCGACCGCCCTGGACGCAATCCGCGCCCTGCACGCCTTCGCGCCGCGCACGCACTACGTCCTCGCCTCCCTGGTGGATATGCGCACAGCAGCCGACCGGGACGAATTCGAGGAGGCGGCCGTCGATCTCGGAGCCCGCATCGACACCGTCTGCCTGGCCACCGGCCGCACCGTTCTCCCCGACAGCCTGATCGACATGGTCGCCGCTCTGCCCGACCCCATGCTGAATCCGGTTGCTGCCCGACGCGGCACCTTCACCCGCGCCGAACTGCCCTGGCCGCACGGGGTTCCCGAGGGCGGCCGCCACGGCTTCCTGAACGCCGATGTGCCGGAGTTCGAGGCGGCCCTGGGGCGCGCGGTCGCCGCGCTGTCCCGGGCGCTCGAGTCACCGGCTGCCGCTGCGGCGTCGACGGCCACGGCCGCCGGTGGCCCCCGCCCGGTGATCGTGATCGCCCACGAGGAGCTCATGTACCTGCCGCTGCGCATCGCCGCGGCGCTGGCGGACAACGGAATTCCGAGCCGCTACCAGACCACCACCCGCTCGCCGGCCTACGTCCTGGACGAGCCCGGCTACCCGCTGCGCCGCGGCTTCCGTTTCACCGCACCGGAACACGGCGAGGACGCTCCGCGGTTCCTCTACAACGCCCAGTGGCCCGAACCCGCGCCGGATGCCGAGCCGATCCTGCTCGTCGTCGCGGACGGTCCCGCCGACACCGAACGGCTCACCGCCACCGGCGGACTCATCGACGTCCTCACCGCCTCGGGCGCGGATGTGCTGCTGGCCGTCCTGCCCGAATCCGACCCGCGCGCTCTTGCGGCCGCCCGCGCCCCGCGACCGGGAGGTTCACCGGCTGCGGCCCCCGCGCCGCTCGCGGCCGATCCGGCCGCAGTGGATCGCCCCGGCGCTCACCGGCGGGAAATCGCGGGTGCGGCAGGGACGCCGGACGACGCACGCACCATCGGACCGTCCGAGGCAGCCGGGGATGGGCCGCCGGAGCCGTTGCGGGGACCGGGGTTCGGGTCGTATGCGGCGGACGAAGTCGCCTGGTTGTTGACGGATCTGTCGGGTGTGGCCCTGGAAGCCGATGTGGTGGAACGGGAGCGGCGGATTCAGGCGGGGGTCGCGCATTACGCGGAGTCGCTGCCGGTCGAGTATCAGCCGGATGCCGCGTATCGGGAGCTGTTCGACAAGGTGCTCGCCGAGAGTGCCGAGCGGCTGGCGCTGGCGGTGGCCACCGTGTCGGAATTGGTGGTGGCCGAACGCGGCAGCGATATCGTGCTGGCTTCGCTGGCGCGGGCGGGGACGCCGGTCGGGGTGCTCATGCGGCGGTGGCTGGGGGCGCGCGGGATCGATGTCCCGCACTACGCGGTGTCCATCGTGCGCGATCGGGGCATCGACTTCGCGGCCCTGGATCATCTTGCGCGCCATCATGATCCGGCGCAGGTCGTCTTCGTCGACGGCTGGACCGGCAAGGGTGCGATCACGCGGGAGCTCGCCGAGGCGCTGGCGGCGTATCGGGCGGCGGGCGGGGCGGAGTTCGCTCCGGAGTTGGCGGTGCTCGCCGATCCGGGGAGCTGTGTGCGGACCTTCGGCACCCGCGACGACTTTCTCATCGCGTCGGCGTGCCTGAATTCCACGGTGTCGGGACTGGTTTCACGGACGGTGCTCAATGCGCGGCTGCTCGGGCCGGGGCAGTTCCACGGGGCGAAGTTCTATCGGGAGCTCGCCGATCAGGATGTCTCCAACCGGCTGCTCGACGAGGTCGGCGGATGCTTCGACCGGGTCCGCCCGCTGGTGGACGCGCAGGCCTCGGCGCTGCTGGCCGCCGATCGCACGCCGACCTGGGCGGGCTGGGAGTCGGTGGAGCGGGTGCGGGCCGAATACGGGATCTCGAGTGTGAACTTCGTGAAACCCGGTGTGGGCGAGACGACCCGGGTGCTGCTGCGGCGGGTGCCGTGGCGGGTGCTGGTGCGGGATCCGGAGGCGGGCGAGCACGCGCACATCCGGCTGCTGGCCGCCGCGCGCGGGGTGCCGGTCGAGGTGGTGCCCGAGCTGGCATATGCCTGTATGGGTTTGATCAAGGATATGGAGGGGTAGCTGGTGCGCGGGGTGATGGTGGCGACGGATCTGGATCGGACCGTGATCTACACGCGGTCGGCCTTCGGGCCCGCGGAGCCGGAGACGGTCTGTGTGGAACACCATGCGGGGCAACCGCTCTCGTACATGACCGTGACGGCGGCGCAGCGGCTGAGCGCGCTCGCCGCGACGGCGGCGGTGGTGCCGGTGACCACCCGCACCATCGAGCAGTTCCAGCGGGTGCGGCTGCCCGGCGCGCCGTGGCCGTACGCCGTCACCAGCAATGGCGGCACCATTCTGCGCAACGGCCTGCCGGACCGGCGCTGGCGTTCCGCGCTCGACGCCCGGGTGCGCGCGGACTGCGCGACCCTGGTCGAGGTGCGCACCGAATGGCGTGCGCGCGTGGACGAATCGTTCGCCCTGAAGCTGCGCGACGCCGACGAGCTGTTCTGCTACCTGGTCGTCGACCCGGCGCGGGTGCCCGACGGCTTCCTCGCGGAGTGGGACGCCTGGTGCCGCCCGCGCGGCTGGTCGGTGTCCCAGCAGGGCCGCAAGATCTATACCATGCCCACCCCGGTGTGTAAGAGCCACGCCGTGCACGAGGTGCGCCGCCGCCTGCTGGAATCCGGTGAGCTGCAGCCGGATTCGATGCTGGTGGCCGCCGGTGACGGCGCGCTGGACGCGGAGATGCTACGCACCGCCGACGCCGCCGTCCGGCCCCGGCACGGCGAACTGGAACAGCGGAACTGGACCCACCCGGGCGTGGCCGTCACCGCGGCGTCGGGCATCTACGCCGCCGACGAGATCCTCGACTACTTCCTGCGGGTCGCGTCCCGATCAGCGCCGGGCGGCCAGCAGGCGGTTGGTCGCCTTGGCCAGGGCGGCCTGTAGGAAAGGTCGTGGCTTGCTCAGCGAGGGTAATGATCACGATTCTCGTTGAGGCCGCGGACCTTTGCGATCGCCTGTTTCGCGTCGGGACCGCTCGCGCGCACCTCGAGCAGTTGACCGGGCAGGACACCGAGGGTGAGTACCCGGGTCAGGCTGTCGCCGGGTACCGGTCCCGCACCGGTGGTGGCATTGCGCAGCTGTACGTCGGCGTCGAAATCGCGCAGTGCGGCGACCAATTCGGCGGCGGGCCGGGCATGCAGGCCGTGCTCACCGGTCATTTCGAAGGTCTCGGTGAGCACCGAATCATCCCCGGCCGCCGCCCCTGTGGATGGCTGTGGATGATTTTCGATCTGTGCGTCCGGCGTTTCGCCGAGCTGGGCGCGTTTGGCGGCCAGCGCACCCTCGGCCTCGCGTGCGACGGTCGCCAGATCGGCCCCGCCGCCCGCCGCGGCCAGCGCCGAGAGCAGGCCCTCCACCAGCGGTGCGGCGGAAAGCTTCACTTCGACAGGCGATTCGAGCAGATCGAGCGCGGTCTCCGCGGACAGCACCGCGCTGCCCAGATCCATCAGCACCAGGACCCCGGAACCGGAGTCGGCGGCCGCAATGGCATCGGCGACCGCGACGGCATCGGTGCCCAGTTCACTGTCGTCCGGCCCCGCCGCAGTGTCGTCCGGCCCCGCCGCAGTGTCGTCCGGCCCTGCCGCAGTGTCGTGCAGCCCCGCCGCGATCCGGACGGCCACGCCCTGGTCGGGCAGCAGCCCGGCGGCCAGGGCCACCGCCGCCTCGGCGAGCGCCCGGCTGTGCGACACCACCACCAGACCGATCATCGCAGCGCCTGCCGCGCGGTCCGCACCAGCAGCGCCGCGCTGGTGGCACCCGGATCCTGGTGTCCCGCACTGCGTTCCCCGAGGTAGGAGGCCCGGCCCTTGCGCGCCACCAGCGGGATGGTCGCGTCGCGTCCCGCCTCGGCGGCCACCGCCGCGGCCTCGAGCGCGTCGGCCGCCGACGCTCCCTCGGCGACCTGCTTGTCCAGCGTGTCGGCCGCGGGGCCCAGCGCGTCCACCATGGTCTTGTCCCCGGGCTCGGCCTTGCCGCGTGCGATGACGCCGTCGAGCCCGGCCCGGAAGGCGCGCGCGAAATCGGCGATCTCGGCACCTGATCCGATCGCGCCCTCTGCTCCAGAGCCAATGGCACCGGAGAACCGCAGGAAGAAGGTCCCGAACAGCGGCCCGCTCGCCCCGCCGATCGTGCGGATCAACACCATGGCGGTCTGCTTGTACACCTCGGCGGGCGACTCCGGAGTCGAATCATCCAGCGCCGCAACGGCCGCCGTCATCCCGCGCCGCATATTCGTGCCGTGGTCGGCATCACCGATGGCGGCGTCCAGTGCGGTCAGCTCGTCGGCGTGCGCGTCGACGGCCGCCGCGAAATCCCGCACCCAGGCGGCCGCGTCCACCGCCGCCATCAGATGCCCCAGCGCAGGGCCGGGGTCCGCACGGGCGCGTCCCACAGGGCGGTCAGCTCCTCGTCGAGCCGGGTCAAAGTGACCGAGCAGCCCGCCATTTCGAGCGAGGTGACATACGGGCCGACCAGTGAGCGCTCGATGTGGATGCGATGCCCGCCCAGCATGCGCGCGATCTCGTCGAACATCAGATACAGCTCGATGAGCGGCGTGCCGCCCAGGCCGTTGACGAAGCACAGCACCCGATCCCCCTGCGCGAAGGGCAGATCCGCGAGGATCGGATCCAGCAGCAGGCGCGCCACGTCCCGCCCCGGGGCCAGCGGGACCCGCTGCCGCCCGGGCTCGCCGTGAATGCCGATGCCGATCTCCATCTCGTCCTCGCCCAGCTCGAAGGTCGGGTGCCCGACCGCGGGCACCGTGCACGAGGTGAGCGCCATGCCCATGCTGCGCGAATTCGCGTTCACCGCCTCGGCGACGCGCGCCACCTCGGCCAGCGGGCGGCCCTGCTCGGCGGCCGCGCCCGCCATCTTCTCCAGGATCAGCGTCGCGCCCACCCCGCGCCGCCCGGCGGTGTAGAGGCTGTCCTGCACGGCCACATCGTCGTTCACCACCACCGCGCGTATCTCGGTGCCGGACTCGGCGGCGGCCAGTTCGGCGGCCATCTCGAAGTTCATGACGTCGCCGGTGTAGTTCTTCACGATGTGCAGCACGCCCGCCCCGCCGTCCACCGCCGCGGTGGCGGCCTGGATCTGATCGGGCACCGGCGAGGTGAAGATCTCGCCGGGGCAGGCGGCGTCGAGCATGCCGAGCCCGACGAACCCGCCGTGCAGCGGTTCGTGCCCGGAGCCGCCGCCCGACACCAGGCCCACCTTGCCGGGCCGCGGCGCGTCGCCGCGCACCACGATGCGCTGCTTCACATCCACCCGCAGCTCCGGATGCGCCGCGGCCAGGCCCGCCAGCGCGGCGTCCACCACCTCGGCCGGATCATTGATCAGCTTCTTCACCGAATTCTCCCCTCGGAAGGCTATTCTGCGGACTCCTCCAGGGTGCGGGTCAATTCGATATCGGTCACCAACTGCACCATCAGGTCCCGTAATTCGCTGTCGGGCAGATGCTCGGCGGCGAACTCGAACGGCTCGGACACATCCAGCCCGCCCCGGGTGGCGGCCAGGATCACCCACGGAATCCCGACGTCGGCGACGCCGAGGCGCTCGCGGATCAGGTCGGTGGTGTCGTCCACGAGTCCGGCGCGGATCGCCACCGCCGCGGTCATCTGCTCGTCGAGTTCGGCCCGGCGGCGCTTCAGCAGGCCCGGATCGGCGGCGGCCTCCTGCGCGGGCGTGGTGCGCACCGACCCGTCGTCGAAGACCTGGAACCCCTCGTTCACGCAGGTGGTGCCCAATTTCACTTCGGCCTCGGCCAGTTCGGGCAGGGTGCGCAGGCAGTCCAGCACCGCGTCCAGCGCGGCCACCAGGCGGTCGCGAATATCGCGGCGGCGCACCAGTTCCCGATCGGCGTCCTCGCGTTCGGAGAGCACCTGTTCCACCGCGCGGCCGATCTGGAAGGCCATGGCGGTGGATTCCGGGGCCCAGCCGCCGCGCAGGACGAACTCGCCGTCCTTGGGGGTAATGGTGTCCAGGAACGCGTTCACCGCATCGAGCAGGTCCCGCAGCTGATCGCGGGACACGGCCGGATGCCGGAAGGCGCGCAGATACTGTTCGTGCGCTTCCACGGGATCGACCTCACCGTCGCTCACCCCGCCGATACTGCCACGCCCGCGCGCGTCGGCGGTTCACCACGGCCGCCGCCCGTGTCGCCCGGTTCCGTAGAGTGGCAGCGACAGCACCGACAAGCGAAGGGTCGATCTTGTCCACAGTTTTGGTGAAGGGCCAGAACGGTCCCTTGAATGTCCACGATCCGGTGATCAGCGTGCAGGTGGCCGCGCCCGCGGACCTGTCCGCGCTGCTGGTCACCGCCTCCGGCAAGGTTCGTTCCGACGCCGATTTCGTCTTCTTCAACCAGCCCAACGGCCCCGGCGTGACGCTGCGGCCGGGCCCGACCGGACAGCCCGTGCTGGCCGTGGCGCTGAGCGCGATTCCCGCGGAGATCGAACAGCTGCGGGCCGTCATCACCCTCGAGGACACCGCCTCCAGCTTCGGGCAGCTGCCCGCGCCGGTCGCCCAGGTCGGCGATGCCGCCGGAAACGTGTTGTACGAGTACCGGATCGAGGGGCTCAGCAGCGAATCCATCGTCATCGCACTGGAGTTGTACCGCCGCCAGGGCGAATGGAAGGTCCGCGCCGTCGGCCAGGGCTATGCGGGCGGTTTCGCCGCACTGGTCACCGACCACGGCGTCACCGTCGACGATGCCCCGCAGACAGCGCCCGCCCCCGTGCCGCAGTCCTCCCCGGGGCCGCCGCCAATGCCCCCCGGATACCAGGCCCCCGCGCCCACCGGCGATTTCGCCCCGGCCGGCGGTTATCCGCCGCCGGTGGACCAATTCGCCTCCGGCACCGGCTATCCGCCGCCCGCCCAGTACCCGCCGCCCGCCGAGTACGCGCCCACCGGCGGGTATCTGCCTCCGGCACAGTCGTATCCGCCGCCGCCCGCTGGTCAGCCCGCCGGGTATCCGCCGCCGCCCGGCTACGGGGCCGCGCCGGTCGAGGAGGTCCGGGACCTGCCCGCCAATCACGCGGTCAGCCTGGTCAAGGGCCAGCGCATCAACCTGCGCAAGGAGGGCGGCGCGGCGCTGAGCTACGTGAAGATGGGCCTGGGCTGGGATCCGGTCAAGCGCGGCGGCATCTTCGGCAACAAGGCCGTGGACGTGGATCTGGACGCCTCGGTGGTCCTGTTCTCCGGCACCAACCCGGTCGACGTCGTCTACTACGGCAGCCTGACGTCCAAGGACGGCTCCAGCCGGCACCAGGGCGACAACCTGACCGGCGAGGGTGAGGGCGACGACGAGGAGATCTCGGTCGACCTGTCCCGCGTCAACGAGCGGGTCACCACGCTGATCTTCATCGTGACCTCCTACAAGGGCCACAGCTTCGAGCAGGTCGCCAACGCCTACTGCCGCCTGGTCGACAGTGCGACCAATGCCGAGCTGGCGCGCTATACCCTCGCGGGCGGCATGCCGTTCACCGGCGTCGTCATGGCGAAGATGTATCGCCCTGCGCCCGGCGCGGATTGGAAGCTGGAGGCCCTCGGCGAGGGCCTCCAGGCCAAGCACCCGGGCGAGGCGGTGCCGCAGCTCGCCCGGTTCGTCTAGGGAACCGGGACCGGCTGCCGCGGGCGCAGGAGCGGCGGCAGCCAGGGGTCCTGGGGGTCCGGGGCGCGGTTGAGAATGCCGCCCCCCGGATCGTCGATCCCGTCCCGCCGCACCGGGTCCTCGCCGGGTCGGTAGATCTGCCGGATCACCAAGACGCACAACGCGATCACCGCCAGGTCGCGCAGCGCCACGGCCCCGGTGAACCACTGCTCGGGCAGGCCCTTGTGGTCGACGCCCAGGTAGTAGAACATGCGCGGCACCCACACCAGTGCGTCGATCGTCATCCACGCCAGCAGGATTCGGCGCTGCGGCAGCGCCAGCACCGCCAGCGGCACCAGCCAGATCGAATACTGCGGGCTCCACACCTTATTGGTGAGCAGGAACGCCGCCACCACCAGGAACACCAGCTGCGCCAGCCGCGGCCGCCGCGCCGCGGTCAACCCGATCCAGCCGATGCCCGCGCACGCCAGGACGAACAGCAGCAGCGACACCGTGTTCAGCAGCGTGGGCGTCTGCTGCGGTCCCAGCACCCCGTCCAGGCCGGTCCAGCCGGTGAACGAGGTGATCACGTTGTAGATCGAATCCGGGTCCGCGTGCCGTTCGGTATTGAGCCGGAAGAACTCCCGCCACCCGGCCGGGTACAGCGCCGCGATGGGCGCGTTCACCGCCAGCCAGGTGACCGCCGCCGCCGCCACCGCCGCGCCCGCCGCGCGCAGCGGCCGGATGCCGCCCCACGCCGACTCGTCCTCGTCGAACCGTTCGGCGCGCAGGCACAGAATCAGGATCGGCCCCAGCAGCAGCAGCGGATACAGCTTCGCCGCGCCGCCCAGGCCCAGCAGCACGCCCGCGATCACCGGCCGCCGCCGCGCCCAGGCCAGCAGCCCGCCCGCGGCGAAAGCCGTTGCCAGCGCGTCGAAATTGGTGAACGCGTGCACCAGCACCAAGGGGGACAGCGCCATCAGCGCGGCATCCCAGACCCGGCGTCCGGCCAGGAGCGCGCTGGCCCAGATGGTCACCAGCCAGGCCATCGACAGCCCGACGGCCACCACATCGAAATAGATGACCACCTCGAGCGCGGTGTGCCCGGGCAGCCCGGACATCTTCCCCGCCTTGGCGATTCCCATGGAGGCGTACTGGTACAGCCCCGACAGCACCGGATACTCCATGTACCGGGCCTGCGGTCGGCCGTCGTTGAATTCCACCCACTGCTTCTTGTACGGGAACGCGCCCTCGTTGAGATGCTCGGCCCCGTACAGCGGCACCGTGTCCGAATAGCACATGGCGATGTACTGGCGGCCGTTGTTCCAGTCCAGCCCCATCACGCCGTCGGCGTCGGGCCGCTGCTGGATGCAGCCGGCCTTGCCGAACCAGCTGAACGCCAGGATCAGCACCGCGAACGCCATCATGACGCGCATGGGCGTCCAGAAGCGGACCCGGCCGATGACCGCGTGGTCGCCCACCGGTCCGCCGATCAGATCGCAGAGCTGCGCGGTCAGCGTGTCGGTGCGGCTGGGCTTGTCCCGATCGTCGACCGATCGCAGATCCGCGGCCAGCGGCTCCGGCGATTCGTAGATCACCGGTACCTCACTTGCGCGAGCATCGTCGACATTCCGCTGCGCGCGAGCATCTTTCACCGCTGCCTCCCCCGGCTTCAGCGCGTCATCGGCCGGCGCGCCCGAGGCGGCCGGCCGATGCACCAGTTCCTGCTCGATCACGGCAGCAGGCTACCGAGTCGACCGTGGCCCGTTGCCGTTGCCGTTCCCATTTCCGTTCCCGCCATTGGGTGATGTCGTCGGCGTGGAGCCGTCGGCGGGCGCCACCGGCTGCCCGGACATCGGCCCCTCCTGCGGATTCTGTTGCTGCGGCTGCGGAGTCGACTGCCGCTGATTGTTCGGATTCGGTGCCAGGCCCGGCACCGGAATCGTGATGCCCGGCAGGATCTCGACCTGGCTCTGGGTGAGCACCGGCATCTGCGGCGCCTGCTCGGTGGTCGACGGCGGCGTGTACGGCGCGCTCCACGACGGCACACCGGCCTGGCCGCCGATGGTGCCCGGCTTCGGGAAGTTCTCGTTGGGCGTGCCCTTGAGGGCGCCGTCCATGGTGGCCTTCCAGATGTCGGCGGGCAGGCCCGAACCGTAGATCATGCCGCCGTTGGCGTTTCGCAGCTTCTCGCCGTTGTCGGTGCCCACCCAGACCGCGGTGGACAGCGACGGCGTGTAGCCGACCATCCAGGAGTCGCGGTTCTCGCCGGTGTCGCCGAGCTGGTTGGTGCCGGTCTTGGTGGCCGAGAGCCGGCCGCCGGAGAGCTGGTGGTTGCGCGACCACTGGGCGATGGGCTTCATCGCGTCGGTCACGTTGTCCGCCACCGCCGCCGAGACCCGCTGCTCGCCCGCGGGGTCACCGCGGTCCAGCAGCACGGTGCCGTCGGAGGCGACGACCTTCTGCACGAAGTGCGGCGCGCGGTACATGCCCGAGGCGGCCAGCGTGGCGTACGCGGAGGCCATGTCCAGCGGGCGCACCTGGTACTGACCCAGCACGATGCCGTTGTTGGGGCCGCTGCCGTCCGGCTCGGTGAGCGACTTGCCCACGCCCGGAATGGTCTGCGGGATACCCAGCTTGTGCGCCATGTCGGCGATCTTCTGCGGGCCGTTGCCCTGCATGTCCAGCTCCATGCGGTAGAAGCTGGTGTTCAGCGACCGCTTGAGCGCCTCGGCGATGGTGCACATGCCGCACTGCTCGCCCTCGACGTTGGTGATCTTGATGCCGTTCACGGTGACCGGCGAGGAGTCGTACAGCGTCGAGAGCGGCTTGCCCAGTTCCAGGTTCTCGGCCAGGCCGAACACCTTGAACGAGGAGCCCGGCGGCAGACCCTGATTGGCGTAGTCGAGGCCCTGGCCGTCGGAGCCGCCGTAGTAGGCGCGCACCGAGCCGGTCTTCGGATCCACCGACACCACGGCCGTGCGCAGCTTCTCGGGCTCGCCGTCCATCACCTTGTTGACCGCGTCCACCGCCGCCTGCTGCGCCTTGGGATCGATGGTCGTGGTGATCTGCAGACCCTCGGTGTTCAGGTCGTGCTCGGTGATGCCCGCGGCCTCGAGCTCCTTGAGCACCTGGGTCTTGATCAGGCCCTCGGGACCGGCGTCGAGCGTCTTGTCCTTCTGCGCCTGCGCGGCCGGAATCACCGCGGGGTACTGCATGTTCTGGCGATCGGCCGCGGACAGGTTGCCGCCGTCGACCATGCCGTCGAGCACGTACTTCCAGCGGGTCTGCGCGCCGTCGGGGTTCTTCTCCGGATCCAGGTTCGACGGCTGCTGAATGGTCGCGGCCAGCACCGCGCCCTCGGCCACCGTCAGCTCCGACACCGGCTTGTTGAAGTAGGCCTTGGCAGCCGCGTCGATACCGTAGGCGCCGCGGCCGAAGTAGATGGTGTTCAGGTACGCGGCCAGGATCTGATCCTTGGACCACTGCTTGGCCATCTTGGCCGAGATCACCAGCTCGCGCAGCTTACGGGTCAGCGAGTGCTCGTTGCCGACCATCGCGTTCTTCACGTACTGCTGGGTGATCGTGGAACCACCACCGGCGGTCGAGTCGCCGGTCACCTGTCCCCAGATCGCGCGGCCGAAGCCCTGGATGGAGAAGCCCGGGTTGGTGTAGAACGAGCGGTCCTCCGCGGCTATCACGGCATTGCGCACGTGCGGCGGAATCTGATCGATCGTTACGTCGGTCCGGTTGCCCTCGGGCGGAATGACTTTCGCCAGCACCGAGCTGCCGTCGTTCATGAAGATGGTGGCCACCTGGTTGTTCTTCATGTCACCGGGCTGCGGCACGTTCACCGTCGAGTAGGCGTACAGGAAGATCGAACTCATGCCGCCGAAGACCAGCGCGATGGCCAGGTAGGCGACGCGCCGGACTATCCGCCACGCCGAACTCTTCTTCTTCTGCGGCGTGCCGCGGCCGCCCTGGCCGTTGCCGCCGGAACCATTGCCGCCCGGCCGCCGCGGCGGCGGACCCGCCGGAACGTCGTTCTGCGGCCGCCGGGTCGCGGGCTGCGCGCCCGACGGTGGGCGATTGCGGTCCTCGGCGGGCCGGGGCCGGGTGCCCGCGCCGCCCTCGCGCACGGCGCGATCGGAGACCCGCTGGGTGCGGTCGGAGGTGGCCGCCCGGGAGATGTGATTCGGAACCGCCTGGCGCGCGCCGGTATTCACCTTCGCGTCGGGATCGGCGGGATTGGGTAGCTTGCGCGTCGCATCCGGATTGCCCGGTCTGGGCGGCGGCCCCGGACGTCGAGGGGGCTGACCGCCCTGCGGCGGCATCGGCCCGCGCGGCGGCTGACGTTGGGCCCGCGTGGCGGCATACCGCCGGGACCACCGTTGGGTCCGCGCTGCGGGCCACCGGCCCCGGGGCCGGGCTGCCGGGCGCCGGGCGGCGGGCCTGCCGGTCGCGCTCCACCTCCCTGCGCTTGCGGCGGGTAGCCGCCGGGGCCGGGTTGCGAACCGCCACGGGGGCGGCCGCCGTGCGGTCCGTCGTCATAGGGCGATGTCACAGCCTGGCTCTCCAATAACTACTCGATACGGTCCGGTCCTGGTGGCTCGATGCGGTCACGCGCGCATCGCGGCGGGCACGGCGCGCCCGCTGGATCAGCAGTCGACGTGGCCTCTCACTCGGCGGCCGTGCGGCGGGCGCCGCTGCGGCGGCGTCCCGTCGGTGCGGGCGCCAGGCCCAGCACATAGGACTGCACCAGATGATTCCAACTGCAGGTCCGGCACACCTCGACCACATGCACCGAGAACTCTTCGCGAGACTCGGCCATCCGGACCAACTCTTCCGGCGTGCGGGCGGATCCCGCGGCGGGCCCGAGCCCATCGCCGAAGACCCACGATACGAGAGTCAACTGCTCTTTCCTGCAGATAGGGCATGTGACCTCGCTCCCCCGCCCGTGGAACTTCGCCGCCCGCAACAGGTACGGATTCGCATCGCACACCTCCGCGACCGCGACCCGCCCCGCGTACACGTCGGCGAGCAGCGACCGACGCCGGAGCGCATAGTCCACTACCTGCCGCTGTATTCGCACGCGACCCAGAGTACTTGCGGCCCCCGACCGCCCGCACGCCCCAAGGCGACTCTCACGGAATCTCCACAAGTGCCGCATCGCGTGAACGCGCGCAGAACTATATCGGCGCGATATAGTTTGGAACTGCATCCATCGGTTAGGTTCGCAACACACAACAGTCAGGAGGTGAAGCCCGGTGCTGGAACTGGCGATCCTCGGGCTGCTCCTCGAATCACCGATGCACGGCTACGAGTTGCGTAAGCGACTCACCGGTCTGCTCGGCCCTTTCCGGGCCTTCTCCTACGGGTCGCTGTATCCGACCCTGCGGCGCATGCAGTCCGACGGCCTCATCGCGGAGGAGAGTCCGCAGGGATTGGCCACCCGCCGTGCGCGGCGGGTCTACCAACTGACTGAGCCCGGCCGCGAGCGGTTCGCCGAACTGCTCGCCGACACCGGGCCGCAGAACTACACCGACGACGGCTTCGGCGTTCATCTGGCCTTCTTCAGCCGCACCCCCGCGGAAGCGCGGATGCGAATCCTGGAGGGGCGGCGGAGGCAGGTCGAGGAGCGCCGAGAAGGACTGCGGGAAGCCATAAAGCGCGCCAGCGGGCAACTGGACCGCTATACCCGCCAGCTCCATCAACTCGGTCTCGAATCAAGCGAGCGCGAAGTGCGCTGGCTCAACGAGTTGATTGCCGCAGAGCAATCGACGAAGGCGGCACCACAGAAAGAGGGAAATATCGGCCATGAGTGAGATCAACACCGAAGTACGGGTGGCCATCGTCGGCGTGGGCAACTGCGCGTCTTCCCTGGTTCAGGGCGTGCAGTACTACAAGGACGCCGACGAGGATTCGACGGTCCCCGGTCTCATGCACGTGAAGTTCGGTCCCTACCACGTCCGCGATGTGAAGTTCGTCGCCGCGTTCGACGTCGACGCCAAGAAGGTCGGCTTCGACCTGTCCGACGCGATCAACGCCAGCGAGAACAACACCATCAAGATCTCCGACGTGCCGCCGTCGGGTATCACCGTGCAGCGCGGTCCGACGCTGGACGGCATCGGCAAGTACTACGCGCAGACCATCGAGCTGTCCGAGGCCGAGCCGGTCGACGTGGTGCAGGTCCTGAAGGACAACAAGGTCGATGTCCTGGTGTCCTACCTTCCGGTCGGTTCGGAAGAGGCCGACAAGTTCTACGCGCAGTGCGCCATCGACGCGGGCGTGGCCTTCGTCAACGCGCTGCCGGTGTTCATCGCCTCCGACCCGGTCTGGGCCCAGAAGTTCGTCGACGCGGGCATCCCGATCGTCGGCGACGACATCAAGTCCCAGGTCGGCGCGACCATCACCCACCGCGTGATGGCCAAGCTGTTCGAGGACCGCGGCGTCGTGCTGGACCGCACCTACCAGCTCAATGTCGGCGGCAACATGGACTTCAAGAACATGCTCGAGCGCGAGCGGCTGGAGTCCAAGAAGGTCTCCAAGACCCAGGCCGTGACCTCCAACCTCGAGGGTCCCCTCGCGGGCAAGGTGCACGACCGCAACGTGCACATCGGCCCGTCGGACTACGTGGAGTGGCTCGACGACCGCAAGTGGGCCTACGTCCGGCTCGAGGGCCGTGCCTTCGGCGACGTGCCGCTGAACCTGGAGTACAAGCTTGAGGTGTGGGACTCGCCGAACTCGGCGGGCATCATCATCGACGCGGTGCGCGCGGCCAAGATCGCCAAGGATCGCGGCATCGGCGGACCCGTCATCCCGGCCTCGGCCTACCTGATGAAGTCCCCGCCGAAGCAGCTCGCGGACGACGTCGCCCGCGCTCAGCTGGAAGCGTTCATCATCGGGGCCGAGTAAGACTCCCGGAACGTGAAGGGCGGCATCGCGAATAGCGATGCCGCCCTTTGTCGTTCGATCTCAGTCGAGGGAGACGTACACCTCGACCGAGGTCGGTCCGGTGTAGCGCTCGATCTCCGCGGTGTGCGAGCGGGTGATCGTCCCCGCGTTCTCGGCCTTGGCGACCTTGGCCCACGCGGTGCGCAAAAGATCGTAAGGCTTGTCCGACACAACGAATTTCGCGTAGCGGCCCGCCGGGATGCGGGTCACCACATCGCCGGTGTCGAGGTCGGCCAGGCCCGAAAGCTGGTATCCCAGAACGGCTACCGCGTGATCGTTCTGGCCGATGTAGGCGGCCACGCGCTCGGCCTTCTTCTCGCGGGCCAGGTAGCGGTCCCAGGTGAAGTTGACCAGATCCAGGTCGCGGGCGGTGACCTCGCGGCCCGCCAGGGGGATGGTCAGGCCGCCGACCAGGAACTCCTCCAGGGTGATGATCTCGAAGTCCACAGCAGCTCCCCTACCCCTCGGCGCTGGGATCCAGCGCGACGAAAACCTCTACCGTCCGGTTGTCCGGATAGTGCTCGAAATCTCCGGTGTACGCGCGCACCAAGGTACCGGCCGCCTCGAGGTCCCAGACCGTGCGCCAGATCGACACGATGATATCGCCGAGATTGTCGCCGGTGCGAATGAAGCGGGCGAATTTACCGGCCGGGATACGAGCGAGTACATCCCCGGGCAATAGGTCGTCCAGCTTCTTGCATTCGTAGCCGACGATATGCGTCAGATACGAACCGATCTCGGGTGCGTGATCCACATACGCGGTCGCGGGCGGACCGGGCAGATCGCGTGCCATATTGTGCTTCCAGGCCTCCTGGACCTTCGCGCGGCGCGGTCCTTCGACCGCGAGTGCCGGGCTGCGTAGCACCGTTCCGGCTACCAGCGTTTCGTGGCGTTCAACGACATTGAAATCCACCGGCGTCGCCCCTATGTCTCGTGCTGTCTCCGACCCCACCCTGCTCCCAACCCGCATCCTGCCACCGACCCCCGGAGTCATTGAAGCCGGTAGCGGTCTCCACAATATCCGTGGCCGACCATAAGTGGGCACAGTAGCCACGAAACATGATCAACAGGACATCACAATGCCGCCTCCCCGGGCCTTCAGCGCCCGGCTGAGAGCCGTCGGAGTCGTGCACGCGTGCCGACGGTCGGGAGCCGAATCCATTTTGGACGTACCCGGGGAGTTACCCCGACCGTCGCGAAATCAGTTGCCGCCTTGGCATACGCAACCCTATCCGGGCACAGGGATACTGAGGCCGGGGAAGATTTCCACCTCCTTTGGAGTGGGGGCAGGGGGGATGACGAGGACCGGCTCTTGTTGGGGGGCCGCGGGGCCGGGGTTGAGGATGTCGTAATTGCCGTTGCCGGGCGGCATTCCGGCGATTTGTTCGGGGTTGGGGAATTGGTCCACGGGGGTGGCTTCGAGGGCGGTGTCCATGGTTTGTTTCCACAGGTCGGCGGGCAGGCCGGAACCGTAGATGGCCGCGCCGCGGGCGGTGCGGATGGGTTGGGACTGTTCGGTTCCCACCCAGACCGCGGTCGAGAGCGCGGGGGTGAAGCCGACCATCCAGGCGTCCTTGTTCTGGCCGGTGCTGCCGAGCTGGGTGGTGCCGGTCTTGGCGGCCGACGGGCGGCCGCCGGCCAGATTGTGACCGTTGGAGTAGGCGGCGATGGGCAGCATGGCCTGGGTCACAGTGTCGGCGACCACGGTTTGGATGCGCTGCTCGGACTTGCGCGGGTCCTTGCCGCGGTCGAGCAGCACGCGGCCGTCGCCGGTGAGCACCTTCTGCACGAAGTACGGAGCGCGGTAGGCGCCGGAGGCAGCCAGGGTGGCGTAGGCCGAGGCCATGTCGATGGGCCGCACCGAGTACGCGCCCAGCACGATGGCGGGCAGCGGCGGGCCGCCGTCCTCGGTGAGCGTCTTGCCCGGCACGCCCGGGATCTGATCGGGGATACCGGCCTGATGTGCCGCATTGGCAATGGCTTTCGGGCCCTCGAACAGGCTTTGCGACAGGCGGTAGAAGCTGGTGTTGAGCGAGCGTTTGAACGCCTCGCCCAGCGAGCAGGTGCCGCAGGACTCGCCGCCCACGTTCTGGATCTTCTCGCCGTTCACCGTGAGCGGTTCGCTGTCGAGCTTGTAGGACAGCGGAATACCCTGCTCCAGCGCGGCCAGCACCGCGAAAGTCTTGAAGGCGGAACCGGTTTGCAGCGGGGCCTGCGCGAAGTCGAAGCCGATGCCGTCGGGGCCGCCGTAGTAGGCGCGCACCGCGCCCGAGCGCGGGTCGATCGACACCACGGCGGTGCGCAATTCGCCGGGCTGCCCGCCCAGCACGTTCCCGACCGCGTTCAGCGCGCCCTGCTGGGCCTTGGCGTCGATGGTCGTGATGATCTGCAGCGCACCGGTGTTCAGCTCGTGCTCGCTGATGCCGGAGGCGCGCAGCTCGCGCAGCACCTGGGCGCGGATCAGCCCCTCGGGACCGCGCGGGGTGCTGTCGTCCACCTCGGTGACCGGCACGATGTTCGGGAATACGGTGGCCGCGCGCTCATTACGGTTCAGCACGCGCATCCCCACCATGCCGTCGAGCACGTAGGCCCAGCGGGCCCGCAGCTGGTCGAGATGGTTCTCCGGGTCCAGCAGGGACGGGGTGCGGATCACCGAGGCCAGCACCGCGCCCTCGGCCAGCGTCAGTTCGGGGGTGGCCTTGCCGAAGTACGCCTTGGCCGCGGCCGAGATGCCGTACGCGCCGCGACCGTAGTAGATGGTGTTGAGGTAGGCGGCGAGAATGTCGTCCTTGCTCCATTCGCGGGCCATCTTGGCGGAGATGATGAGCTCGCGCATCTTGCGGCTGAGCGTGCGTTCGGAACTGAGGAAGGCGTTCTTCACGTACTGCTGGGTGATCGTGGAGCCGCCGCCCGCGTCGTCGCGGCCGAGCAGGTTGTCGCGGGCCGCGCGCAGGAACGCGGAGGTGGAATAGCCGGGGTTGGTGTAGAAGTCGCGGTCCTCGGCCGAGAGCACCGCCAGCCGCACCGGCTCGGGCACGTCGGCCAGCGGCACCGGCACCCGATTGCCTTCGGGCGGAACGACCTTCGCGATGACGGTATTGCCATCGGAGGTGAGGATGGTGGCGATCTGGTTGGTCTGCACCGTATTCGGGTCGGGGATCTCCGCGCTCCAGTAGGCGATGCCCATGAGCGTGGTCGGCATGACCACCAGCACCAGGAACAGCGCCAGGATCAGCCGCCGGATGCGCTGGCCGCGGGTGCGGCGCGGGCGCAGGGACGGCTCGGGCTGCCTGGGGGCCTTGGGCGGCTTGGCGCGTCGCCGCGGGCGGCTGTGCGATGGGTGTGCCTGCCGCCGGGCGGCCGCGTTCGCGAGCTCGTTCCACCCCGCCTCGGTCCCGTACGGTGCCGGTTCGCCGCGACGTCGCTTACGGGACGAGCTCACGAGCATCTCCTTCCGGAGCGTCGAAAAAGCTGGTGTCAGGGGACGATCGCCGGGGACCGACCCGCGGCGCGACCCATGCTAATCGACGTTACCGGGTGCCCCTAGCTCTTCACGCCGCCCGCGGTGAGGCCGGAGATGATGCGGCGCTGGAACAGCAGCACCATGATGACCAGCGGGATGGTGACGATGGTGCCCGCGGCCATGATCGCGCCGTAGGGCGGCACCTTCGACCCGTTGTTGCCGCCGAAGTGCGCGACCGCCACTGTCACCGGCGCGGTGGCGTCCGAGGACAGCAGGTTGGCCAGCAGGAATTCGTTGACCGCCGCGATGAAGGCCAGGATGGCGGTGGTGAAAACGGCCGGCGCGGCCAGCGGCAGCATGATCAGCCGGAAGGCCTGGAAGCGGGACGCGCCGTCGATGCGGGCGGCTTCCTCCAGCTCCCACGGCAGTTCGCTGAAGAACGAGGACAGGATGTAGACCGTCATCGGCAGCACGAACGAGATGTTCGGAATGATCATCGCCTGGTAGTGCCCGTACCAGCCGAGGTCGGTGAACAGCTGGAACAGCGGCGTCGCCAGCACCACGACCGGGAACATCGACGCCGACAGGATCAGCCCCGACACCAGGTACTTGCCGCGGAAGGTCAGGCGGGCCAATGCGTACGCGGCCATGACGCCGAGCAGCAGCGCGATCGCCGTGGTGGCCGCGCCGATGATGACGCTGTTGCCCAGTGCGCGAGCGAAATTGGTGCCGCGGCTGGTGTCGAAGGCGGTGCGGAAGTTCTCCAGCGTCAGATGGGTCGGCCACGGGGTGTTGTCGAAGATGTAGGCCGGGCTGCGCAGCGCGGTGACGACCATCCAGTAGAACGGCGCCAGACCCCAGACCAGCACGATCAGCGCGCCCAGGTAGACCTTGCCCGAGGTGAGCCGCTTGCCCCACGAGACCGCTTGCCGCACCGGCTTGTTCGCCGTTTCGTCGATGGCGTTCGTGCTCATCAGTGCGCCTCCCGCTGTTCTTCCTGGGTGCGAACGGCGTTGGCGCCCAATCCCTTCACCAGCACGAACGCGACCGCGAAGATGAGCAGGAAGGTGATCACCGACAGCGCCGACGCGCTGTTGGCGCCGGAGCGGGACTGCTCCACCACCAGCATCGAGATGGTGCGGGTGGCCCCGAGGTTCTGGGTCATGATGGCGGGCAGGTCGTACAGGCGCAGCGCGTCCATGGTGCGGAACAGCACCGCGACCAGCAGCGCGGGCTTGAGCAGCGGCATGGTGATGTGCCGGAACCGCTGCCAGGCGGACGCGCCGTCCACCCGGGCGGCCTCGTACACGTCGCCCGGAATCACCTGCAGCCCGGCCAGAATCAGCAGCGCCATGAACGGCGTGGTCTTCCAGACGTCGGCGATGATGACCGCGAAGCGGGCGGGCCAGCCGTCGGTGGTCCACACGATGTGGGTGCCGAACACCCGGTTCACCACGCCGTCGTACTGGAACATGAACTCCCACAACCGCGCCGTGACCGCGGTGGGAATGGCCCACGGGATCAGCACGGCCGCGCGCAGCAGGGCCCGGCCCTTGAAGGTCTTGCCCATGATCATGGCCATGCCCAGGCCGATGGTGGCCTCGAGAGTGACGGTGATGACCGTGAAGAACAGCGTCACGCCCACGGCGGCCCAGAATTCGGAGCCGCCGTTGCCGGTGGGGCAGGACACCGTCTCGCCGAGCGAGTTGGTGCACTGCTGCAGCAGCCAGTGCGTGTAGTTGCTGAATCCGGCGCCGCCGCCCTCCACGAACATGCCCGTGGACTTGTCGATGCCGGCGTCCTTCTGGAAGGACATGATCACGGCGCGAACCACCGGGTATCCGACCACCACGGCCAGTGCCAGCAGCACCGGCGTGACGAACAGCCACGCCCGGGCGGTCAGGCCGAGGAACGGCTCGCGCCGCTTCGGTGCGACCTTTCGCGGCTCGGGCGTGATGTTCGGTTGGGACACTTCGGATTCCACGGTCGCTCCCGGAGGACGTGACACCTTTACTCTTCTCCTACGGGGGTGGGCTCGGCTTGCGAGTACACCTTACGATCCGGCGGTCTCGATGCCCTTCTGCATCCCGGTAATCGCGTCGTCGACCGACTTGGTGCCCTGCAGGGCGGCGAAGGCGTTCTCCTGGATGGCCTTCGAGACGGCCGGGTAGAACGGGGTCACCGGGCGCGGCACCGCGGAGGCGATGGAGTCCTTGAGCGCGGGCAGGTACGGCATCTTGGCGATCAGGGCCGGGTCGTCGTACACCGAGGCGCGCACCGACGGCAGGGCGCCCTGGGCCACGATGTGCTGGGCGTCCTCGCTGATCAGGTAGCGCAGGAAGTCCAGCGCGGTGGCCTTGTTCTTGGAGAAGGCGCTGATGGCGGCGTTGTAGCCACCCAGGGTGGAGGTGCCGATGCCGTCCTTGCCGGGCAGCGGGGCGACCCCGAACTTGTCCTTCACCGCGGAGGTGTCCGAGCCGGCGTCACCGAAGGAGGACGGCCAGCCGCGCATGAACATGAGCTTGCCGCTGACGAACGCGTTCTGGGACTCCGTCTCCTTGAAGGAGAGGGCCTCCTTGGGCATGTCGTCGTTCTTGTAGGCGTCGACCAGGGTCTGCAGGCCCTGCTTGGCCTGCGGGGTGTTGACGGTCGGGGTCTTGCCGTCGGGGCCCACGAAGCTGCCGCCGAAGGCGTTGATGACCTCGGCGGTGTTCACGGTCAGACCCTCGTAGGGGGCCAACTGGCCTGCGTAGCAGCCGATTCCGGCTTCCTTGGCCTTCGGGCACATGGAGATCATCTCGGCCCAGGTCTTGGGGGCCTCGGCCGCCAGGTCCTTGCGGTAGAACAGCAGGCCGCCGTTGGTGTTGCGCGGGGCCGCGTAGAGGGTGCCGTTGTAGGTGGCCGAGGCCACCGGCGGCGAGAGCAGGGTGGAGGTGTCGATGGCGAAGGAGTCCTTCAGCGGCTGGATCCAGCCCTTGGCGGCGAACTCCGCGGTCCACGGCACGTCCAGTGCGACCACGTCGTAGTCCGACGCCTTGGCCTGCATGTGCTGCTTGAGGTCGTCGTACTGCTGGGAGGCGTCGCTGGACTGCTCCTTGAACGTCACCTTCTCATCGGGGTGGGCGGCGTTCCAGCGGTCGATGAGCTGCTTGACCGCACCGGTCTCGGTGGTGTCCTTGCCCTCCACGTAGGTGATCGGGCCACGGCCGGTGAGGTTCTCGGTGGTGGAGCCCGAACCGCCGCTGCCGCTGGAACATCCGGTGGCGAGCGTCGCCGTCAGCAAGGCCGCCGATGTCACGGCCAAAACGGCACGCGGCACCAACGTCGATCGTAGGGACGACACCTTCTTCAAAGCCATCGCGAATACTCCAGGGTCGAGACGTGAGCGGCGGCACACCCAGCCGGTTGCACAAGGGAAGATACATGGTGGAGGTTCCACGCGCGGGGACTACCTGGTCACTCGGGCGATGACCACGCGATGGCCGGTGCCGCTAGGCTGTGTCGCGATGTCTTCTCAGGACAAGATGCTCACTCGGATCGGCGGGTTGCTGCGGCAGGCCGAATCGACCGACAACGAGCATGAAGCCGAAGCGTTTCTGGCCGCTGCGCAGCGGCTTGCGACCGGTTCCTCGGTGGATCTGGCCGTGGCGCGGGCGCATATCGCGAATCGGGAGCGGCGGCCCACGCCGACCCAGCGGGTGATTCCCATCGGCGAGGCCGGAAAACGCGGGTTGCGAACCTATGTGCAGCTGTTCGTGGCCATCGCCGCCGCCAATGACGTGCGCTGCGATGTGGCGCGCACCTCGACGACGCTGTACGCCTACGGATTCGATACCGATATCGACACCTGCGAGGCGCTGTACACGAGCCTGCTGATCCAGATGGTGCGGGCCTCGGACCAGTACATCAAGTCGGGGGCCTACAAGACGGCCACCACCGAGAAGGTCGTGATCGAGCGCCGGTACGGCCGGACCTTCCACCGTCCCGTGGAGGTGCCGGTGGCCGCGGTGACGGCGCGGCTGAACTTCCAGATGGCCTTCGCCTCCCGCATCGGCCGCCGCCTGGCCGAGGTCAAGGCGGACGTGGAGACCGCGGCGGTCGAGGCCGACGCCGCCGAATCCACGCCCACCGGAACGGCGCTCGCGCTGCGGAACAAGGAACTCGAGCTCACCGACTTCTACTCCCGCACCTCCGAGGCGCGCGGCACCTGGCGCGGCCCGCAGGCCTCGGCCGGATACTCGGCGGCCGCGCGGCGGGCCGGGGACCGGGCGGGCAAGGCCGCGCGGCTCGGTAACTCGCCGGAGCTGGGCGGGGCGCGCGGGCAGCTGCCGCGCGGCACGGGCGAATAGCGCGGGCGCGCATGGCGGAGCGGGATGCGCAGCGGTCCCGGGTGTACGACGCCGAGGGGCTGGTGCGCGGAATGTTCGACCGCGCCGACGAATTCGGGGTGCGGACCGTCGAGTTGCACGGGTCGCGGATCACGCTGCCGATCGAGCGGCGGTTCGCGTCGGTGGAGTCGGTGCAGACCTACGTGGACCGGGTGCTGGGGTTGAATTGGGTTCGCGCGCAGTGGGATCGGGCTACCGTTGCGGTCACCGTGCGGGCTCGGGCCGGTGCGAAGGCGGCGCACTACGAAACCGGGCACGCGGTGCTCGCGATTCCGTTGCATGTGCGTGGAAATGCCTGGGCGCTACGCGAACTGGTGATCCTGCACGAGCTGGCCCATCACCTGGAACCCGAATCGGACGAGGTGGCGGCGCACGGGCCCGAATTCTGTGGCCGCTATATCGAATTGGTGGACGGTGTCATCGGGCCGGAAGCGGCCCTGGTGTTGCGCACCACAATGTATTCCTGCGGAATCCGTATTGCCTGATCGCCGCGACGGTGTCATGATCGAGTACATGATCTCCATCTCCAGAAAGGCGCTGCGCGCCTCGGCGCGGTGAACCGCGCACTCTCCCCGCGGCATTCGACCGACCGCGGGATTCCCCTGGTAGAACGTCTCGAAGCAGCATTTCGGCTGCGTGATGACTGGTTGCGGATCGGCACGAGTACCGAACCCGCGGACCGGGATACCGCACAACGCGCGGTCATCGAGATATACCGATTACTCGACGAACCACCACCCGAATTCATCTGGGTGGATTCACCGGCGGCGGCCGCGGGGCTGGTGCGGGCGGAGCCCGATGAATCCGTCCGCGGCCATGGAAAACTTCCCCCGTCCGGAATTCCCTTCCGGCGCTGGCCATTTTCACAAAGACTCACCGCACTGAAATTCGAGTTGCGGCATCGGCTGGCCGCGCAACTCGATCCGCGGCGTATGCCGTGGGAGCCGCCGCCGGGAAAAACGAAACGGGAATGGCCCGTCTCGAGGCTGCCCGAACTGTTGGCCAAGGGTGTCCGGCACGACTGGATCCTCGAGGTGATGGTGCGCGAACCCTTGCAGGAAACCCTGCGAGACAACGTCTATCACCCCGCGCGTGCGGCCCTGCTGGGGCCGGAGGGCCGGTGTGTCGATGCCGCCGGGTACGAGCAGTACGACACCTGGGCCGCCGCATTCCACGATCTGTGCCGGACGGTCGGATTCGTCGAGTATCGCGACAATGACGCCCGCCACCTGGATCAATGGGTGCGCCTGGCCCGCACGACCGGATGGTGGTGGCCGGGACAGCGGCGGTGCGTCATGGCCGAACGGCCCACCGCTGTGCACGTCGAACCGCAGCCGGGCGCGTTGTACGGGCAACTGCGGCTGCACCGGTTCGACGGTCCTGCGGTCGAATATGCCGACGGGGCAGAGGTTTTCGCTCGGAGCGGGATCCTCGTGCGGGATCGGACGAAGGTCAGGGCAGCAGTTTCCTGACCCGGGCCAGGCGCTGCCGCCACCAGTCGACTCGTTCGGAGTCGGGGTGGCGGTAGCGCTCCAGCAATTCCGGGTCCGGGGTCGGCGCGCTGCGGGGAACCTGGAGGTAGCCGTCGATCGGGCGCAGCGGTTCGGTCACGACGTCGCCGGTGAGCAGGGACAAGGTGTCCAGGCCGCAGGCGAAGTCGAGATGGGGCAGCGCACCGGCGAGGGCGATCTGGGCGGCCAGGCCGACGCTGGTCTCCAAGGCCGAGGACACCAGACAGGGCAGTCCGGCGGCGTCGGCGACCTCGAGGGCACGCCGGACACCGCCCAGCGGAGTGCATTTCAGCACCGCCACATCGGCCGCGCCCGCCACCGCCACGCGCAGCGGATCCTCGGCGCGGCGGATGGATTCGTCGGCGGCGATGCGGACGTCGACCTGCTTGCGCACCCGCGCCAGTTCCTCGATCGTCCGGCAAGGCTGCTCGACATATTCCAAACCACCCGCCGCGCGGTCGATTTCCCGGATCCGGGCGACCGCCGTGTCCGCATCCCACACCGCATTGGCGTCGACGCGCACCGCGCCGCCGGGCCCGAGCGCGTCGCGCACGGTCGCCACCCGGTCCAGATCCTCGCGCCGCGAGTCCGGATGGTCGGCGCCCTTCACCTTCGCGGTGCGGCAGCCCGACGCGATCACAATCTCGCGGGCGCGCTCCGGCCCGACCGCGGGAACGATGCAGTTGACCGGCACCCGATCCCGTACCGGTTCCGGCCAGCCCAGCGTCGCCTGTTCCACGGCCGTGGCCAGCCAGGCGGCCGCCTCGCGGTCGTCGTATTCGGGAAATGCGCAGAACTCGCCCCACCCGTTCGGCCCGGGAATCAGCATCCCCTCGCGAACGGTGATCCCCCGGAACCGGGTTCGCATGGGGATCGCGTAGACCACCGCCGACTCGAAATCCACCGCATCGCCGCTGTCGCTCACGCCCCGACCCTACCGATCGGCCGCACCCGGCAAGGGTGGCGGTGGAGCTGCAATGGTGGCGGTGTGGCTCACAGCCCGTCAGAATTTCGGGTGAAACCGATGCCCGGTTTCGCAGACCTGCACTTGGGGGAGACCGCAGCACATGAATCCGCCCAATGAGCCCCGCCGCGCCGCCGCGGACAATGGGCCCGCCTCCGACCAGGGATTTCCCCCGCCGCCGCCCCGCGCCCCGGGCGGTCCCACGGCCGGCCCGCGCGACCCGGCAGGACCGACCGTGCCCAAGGGCGGTCGGCAGACTCCACCGCCACCCGTGCCGCCGCAGCCACCGAGCGGGGTACCCGGCGCGCCGCGGCCGCTTCCGCTCGATCCGGCCGGGCCGACCCTGCCCAAGGGCGGCCGGCAGGCCCCGCCGCCACCCGTGCCGCCGCAGCCGCCCAGCGGTGCTCCCGGCCGAAATGCCGGTGGCCCAACGCGTTCGGCCGTGCCGGTACGGCCGCAGCCGCCCGCCGGGCCGCCGCGTGGTTCGCGCCAACCCATGCCCGGCGGTCCCGCCAACCCGGCCTACGGTGGCGGGCCGGGTTACGTGGACCGGGGCGCACCCATGGGTCCCGGCGTCCCCCCGTACGTCGTGGGCACGCCGACCGAGGTGGTCAGCGCGCCGAATCGTCCTGCCGGTGAGGCTGTTTCGCCGGAGGCGTGGGCCCCGGCCGGTGGGCCGTACGGGCCGGGCGCTCCCGGCCCCGTCCTCGGTGAGAACGACCAGACCATGCCCGCCAAGCTACCCACTGCGGAGGCCGCCGCGGCTCCGCCCGAGGCCGCCCAGGCGCGTAAACCGGTGCGCCGCAGGGATATCGCGGTGGCCGGGCTGCTCTACGTGGTCGGGGTCGCCGCCGCCTTCGGCTTCGCCTATGACCTGTTCGCCAAGCTCTTCGACCTGGTCCACAACCGCTGCGCCCTACAGAAGAAGGACTTCACGGTGCAGTGCGACGTGATCCGCCCACCCGCATCGGCCCTGTGGGGCTTGCTGATCGGCGGTGGCGGCATGTTCATGGCCCTGGTCGCCGCGCTGGTCCTCACCGCGGTCGCCGCCATGACCGGCCGCCGCGCCTGGACCTACACCGCCATCGCCCTCCCGGTCATCCTGCTGGCCGGTGGCGCCGGACACGTGCTGGTGGCCACCGCCATCAAGTGATTCACCACCCGGCGCGTGCGAACCGGGCACCCTGAAACGGTGGCCGAATGGCGGCGACCGCCGATCACAGTCGCGGATTTCGTTGCCACCGTGTTGATCTACACGGTGGCCTGCCTCGCGGCCTGGACGCTGGCCGGACTCGTGCCCGACTACCGCACCCTGTTCCCGCCCGACGCCGACACCCGCTACCTACCCCTGGCCTACGCCGTGGCATGGCTGGGAATCGGATTGACGCTCTTGATCATTCCGCTCTGGATGATCCACGCCATCCGCCTCCGCCGAAGAGCCTGGACCACCGCCATAGTGGCCTTTCCACTCCTGGCCGAGGCATGGGTACTGGGCTTGCTTACCGCCATCGTCGCGGTTCCACCCTGATCAATCGAGCCCGTCGTCGAGCTCCTCCCACGTCAACCGGACCGGGAAGGGGACGAGAGTATCGATGGCCACGCCGAAATGGTCGGCCCTGGTTCGACGTTCATCCACCGCATATCGGCCCGCGGAATTGAGTGTCAGCATTTCGACGGAGACCGCCGGGCCGTCGTCGTTGGCCATTCGAACGATCCAATAGTGCTGAATACCGTACCGGGCGTACTCGGCCCGTTTGTCGATGGTGTCGGCAGTGATCGTACTGGGGGATACCACCTCTACGACCAGGACCGTGTCGGCAATCGTGGGCTTGGTCTTCCAGCGGGGCCGAGGCTGTTCGACGCACCGATAGACAATTGCGTCGGGCCGCTTGTAATGAAATGGAACCTCGGAAACCAGCATGTCGACGTCGTGATTCACGCGTAGACATGGTTGTCGATCCGCCCGCCGTGACTCGCCCTCGGCGAGCGCCCGTCGGATGTTGTAGGAGATGACGTTGTGATTCGGCGACGGCGATTCGCAGAAGACGATCATCCCGTCCTTGATCTCGACCGATCTGGACATGTCCTCGGGCATCGCCAGGTAGTCGTCCATGTCGACGGTCATGATGTAGGTCTTCGGCGAAGACCAATCGAACGCTTCCGACACAGTGGTCATCCTTCGGCTCGGGGATCCTCGCCATCGTACGTCTCGGACCTGCCGCGATGGCGGCCGAGACGCACGATGCCGGACCTGCCTCCGCGCAGGGTTGTGAGTTGCTCAGAGGCGTTCGTAGATGGTGGCGTTGGCCAGGCCGCCTGCCTCGCACATGGTTTGGAGGCCGTAGCGGGCGCCGCGGTCGTGCATGGCGTGGACGAGGGTGGTGGCCAGGCGGGCGCCGGAGGCTCCCAGGGGGTGGCCGAGGGCGATGGCGCCGCCGTTGACGTTGACCTTGGACAGGTCGGCGCCGGTGTCGTGAGCCCAGGCCAGGACCACCGAGGAGAAGGCCTCGTTGACTTCGAACAGGTCGATGTCGGAGAGGTCGAGTCCGGCTCGGGTCAAGACCTTTCGGGTGGCGGGGATGACGGCGGTGAGCATGAGCAGCGGGTCGTCGCCGGCCACCGCGAAGCTGTGCAGGCGGGCCAGGGGGCGCAGGCCGAGTCGGGCGGCGCGTTCGCTGGTCATGATGAGGGTGGCGGCGCTGCCGTCGTTGATGGGGCTGGAGTTGGCGGCCGTGATGCTCCAATCGATCTGGGGGAAGCGGGCGGCCATTTCCTCGCTGTAGAAGGCGGGGCGCAGGGCTCCCAGGGTGTCGAGGGTGCTGCCGAGGCGGATGCCCTCGTCGTCGGTCAGGCCACCGTAGGGGGTGAGCTGGGCCTCGAAGGAGCCGTTCTTGGTTGCGGTGGCGGCCTTTTCGTGGCTGGTCAGGGCGAACTCGTCGAGTTGGGTGCGGGTCAGGCCCCACTTGGCGGCGATGAGTTCGGCGCTGATGCCCTGCGGGACCAGGCCCTCGGGGTAGCGTTCGGCGAAGCCCACCCCGGCGATGTCCTCGGCGCCGATCAGGTTGGCCCCCCTGGGAACCCGGCTCATGGATTCCACGCCCGCGGCGACCACGATGTCGTAGGCCCCGGCGATGACGCCCTGGGCGGCGAAGTGGATGGCCTGCTGGCTGCTGCCGCACTGGCGGTCCACCGTGGTGGCGGGGACGGATTCGGGGTATCCGGCGGCCAGGGCCGCGCGGCGGGTCAGGTTCGAGCCCTGCTCGCCGACCTGGGTGACCACGCCGCCGATCACGTCGTCGATCAGGACCGGATCGATCTCGCTGCGCCGCACCACTTCGCGCAGGCTGTGGGCGAGCAGGTCGGCCGGGTGGACACCGTGCAGGCCACCGGCGGCCTTGCCCGTGCCGATCGGGGTGCGGACCGCTTCGACGATGACTGCGTCTCTCATGACGTTCCTTCCAGGCGCGCCGCCCCGGAATGGAATCCGACAACGGCGTCTGACTTGATCGTTCTATAGTCAGATTAGGGGCTGGCCATAGTTAGGGCAAGTCAGCAAGGTATGATGTACGCCATGTCGGCCGTAATGGAAGGAAAACTCAGCGACCTCGGCTCGTGGAAGCCCGAGGGCTGCTCGATCGCCAAGGCGATGGACATCGTGGGCACCCGCTCGGCGATCCTCATCCTGCGCGAGTCGTATTACGGCACGACCAGGTTCGACGGGTTCGCGGCCCGCGTGGGGATCACCGACGCGGCGGCCTCGACCGCGTTGCGCAAGCTGGTCGAGGCCGGGCTGCTGGAGAAGCGGCCGTATCAGGAAGAGGGCAAGCGCACCCGCAACGAATACATCCTCACCCCGATGGGGCTGGATCTGCTGCCCGCGGTCGTCGCGCTGTGGCAGTGGGGTGACAAGTACCTCCAGGACGGCACCGCGCCACTGGAACGGCTGGAGGATTCCACCGGCGAGCCGGTGCGCGCCGAACTGCGCAGCGCCTCGGGAAACCAAGTCCCACTGGAGAATCTGCGCGTCCGGGTGAACGAGGAATGGCGGCGCAAACGCCGCCGCCATTCCTGAGTCTCGCCCGTCAGTGCAGGCGGCGTCCGTCCTCCGGGTGGAAGAAGTAGGTGTGGTCCGCATCCGACACCAGCGCGAGGCGGGCGCCCTTGGCCGGCGGGTGCCGCCAATCCACCCGCGCCACAATGGTTTCCCCGTCGCCGAGGGTGCGGCCGTAGATGTAGGCGTCGGAACCGAGCTCCTCGACCACATCGACCTCCATGGCGATCCCCGCCCCGTCGCCGACCGGCTCCAGGTGCTCGGGCCGGATGCCCACGACCACGCGCTCGCCGGTGACGGCGGCGACCGCCCGGGGCAGCGGCAGCGGGCAACCACCCAGGGTGACCGACCCATTGGTGACCGGCAGGGTGAACAGATTCATCGCGGGCGAGCCCATGAACCCGGCCACGAACAGGTTGGCCGGATCGCGGTACAGGTCACGCGGTGACGCACACTGCTGCAACAGGCCGTCCTTGAGCACCGCCACCCGATCACCCATGGTCATGGCCTCGACCTGATCGTGGGTGACATACACGGTCGTGGTCCCCAACCGCCGCTGCAACTGCGCGATCTGCGTACGGGTCTGCACCCGCAACTTCGCATCCAGGTTCGACAGCGGCTCGTCCATCAGGAACACCTGCGGCTGCCGCACGATCGCCCGCCCCATGGCGACACGCTGCCGCTGACCACCGGACAACGCCTTGGGCTTCCGATCCAGATACGGCTCCAGATCCAGCAGCTTGGCCGCCTCCAGCACCCGCTGCCGACGCTCCTCCTTGGACACCTTCGCCATCTTCAACGCGAAGCCCATGTTCTCGGCCACGCTCATATGCGGATACAGCGCATAGTTCTGGAACACCATCGCGATATCGCGTTCCTTGGGCTCCGCATGAGTAACGTCGTTGTCCCCGATCAGGATCCGCCCGTGACTCACCTCCTCGAGCCCCGCAAGCATGCGCAACGATGTGGATTTCCCACACCCGGAAGGCCCGACCAAAACCAGAAATTCGCCATCCGCGATCTCCAGATCCAGCGCATCCACAGCGGGCTTGTTCCCGCCCGGATAAAGCCGGGTGGCCTTGTCGAAAGTCACCGTTGCCACGGTTGAACACTTCCCTTCACCGGCAGGAACGTGCCGGACGATCCGTTGTAGAGGGGGTCTTGCTTGGTTACTGGCAGGTCAGCGCCACATTTCAGGCCGCCTTGTCGATCTTGTCGGGTTCGGTGACAAGATTTTGACAAGGAGTGACCGCTTCGTACAGCTTGCGCATCGCGTTCGCGACCCGATCGAGGTCGTCGTCGAACAGGTCCGCATAGGTATTCAGCGTCTCCGACTTGTCCTTGTGGCCCAGCATCCTGGACAGCGCCATCACATTAGCCCCAGCCGAGATCGCCAGCGAGGCGCACGTGTGCCGCAGATCGTGCGGAGTGATCTCTTGGACCGCCCCGATGAACCACCCGTTGTAGGAATGCGGCCGAGTCATGAGTGTTGCGCGGCCGTTCTGGACGAGGTACGCGGACTCATCACCGAGTACTGCGCGGTGGCAGACAAGGCCGGCGGGCAATGGTCGCACACCGCGTGCTGCCGCTGCGTTCACAGTGTCCGACGTCGTGGACGACAACGAGGCCACCTCACCGCATGTGAAGCTGCTCGCGGACATCCGCGAGGTGTTCAACGCTAGGGGGTCCTCGTTCATCAAATCCCAAACCCTGTGCGCCTACCTGCGGAGCATGGAGGAATCACCCTGGGAGACGTGGGAATTGACCCCATCGCGGCTCGGCCATCGGCTCGAGGAATACGGGCTCGAGACCGGGCACAACCTCGACAGGACCGAACGCGGGTACCGGCTGGTCGATTTCCTCAACGCCTTCGCCCATTACCTGCCCCCGCTCCCCGAAAGGCGTCCGAACCCGTCCAACCCGGCCAGAACCTCGCTGACATGCGCGAACTCCCGGACACCTTGCCCCTCGAAGACACGTCCGCCGAGGCAAAGGTGTCCAAGGATCACCGCAGTTCAAACTCGGTACAGACGCTTCCGGACGGCTTGGGACGGCTTCCCGGCAGGGCGGGCCAATGCCCGAAGTGTGGTGGTTCGTCCGCACCGGGTGAGCACTGGCTGATCTGCTTGGCGTGCCAGCACGCGGGCAGATGGCCGACCGAGTGCATGGTGTGCCACAACCCGCTGCCACCGCAGGTGCGCTGCGTCGCCCACCCCGCATGCCGCGTCAACGTTCTCGACACCGCCGCCTGAATCAGTAACTGCTCCAACACCGAGCCCCTGCGCTGGCACCACTCCGGTCCTGGCGCAGGGGGCTTGCGTCGTATTCAGGGCTTGGTTTCGATTCGTCGTGGGCGGTGGCCGGATCGGTGTGTTTCGGCGGCTGCTTCGATCAATTGCCGGGCCGCGTTGCCGAAGACTGCTTGCCTGGTCAGGATGTCGAAGGTCTTGGCGTGCAGGGCGATCCCTTCCGGTTCGGTGACGATGATCTCTCCGCCGACAGCTTCGGTGGAAGCTTTCGTGTCGTCATGGATGAGGAATCCTGTTGTCGGTGCCAGGAATCGGGCGTCCATCGGCACGATCCCGAGACTGAGCCGAGGGTTGTCGGCCGCGTTCACCAGGTGCTCCAGTTGTTCGGTCATGACGTCGTGTGTGTCGACCGTGCGATAGAGCACCCATTCCCCGATCAGGAACCGGAACTCGTGGCCGTCTTGGGTGAGGATCTGCTGCCGCTGCATCCGCGTCGCCACGACGGTCTCGAGATCACTCGGTATGCCGAGGACATCGATGCAGGCGCGCAGGATCGCTCGCGCGTACGGCTCTGTCCGGAGCAGTCCGATGATGACCTCAGGCTGCCAGTCGCGGATCAGACGTGTGCGCGCTTCTTCCCCCAGGATGGATCGTTGCAGAGGCGCGAGCCCGGATGAGCAATCGTGTTGCCATGTGCGGTACTGCATCGGAGTCCCCTTCGTGTGGGTATCCGTCTCGATACTGCTCATCGAGCGTAAGACGTTGTTGTGGTGCATGTTTCGGTTTCCGGGTGCTGTGCTTCACGCCATCGGGTACTCAACGGAGAACCCCAGCCCTCTCCTGCGGCTGGGGGTCTCTACGGGGCGAGGACTCCGCACGGTTGCATTCGGGGCCGAGTCCTCTCGCGAAATGCGTTGTGAAGCAACGCCTATGTTGTCCTGAAGTCGGTGATGATCACCCCCGTTCGGGCTTCCCGAGCCTTCGGAGTGGTCTATGCCCCGTCAGCTTGGACGGGCGGCAGGTCCCGCAGCGGGAGCATGGAGCCCCGGGCGTACGTCTCTTCGGGATGGACCGTGATTACGTCGAGTTGCTTCACCAGCGAGCCGGGTATCTGTCCGCCCTCGAAGTGGTTCGGACCGGGGACTATGACTGCCTCGGCATCCAACCGAGTCGCTTGTGCCTTCAGGCGGGCCAGCGGCGGTCGTCCGGATTTGGGATCGAAGACGATCAATCCGCAGAAGTCGTACCCGAATCGTTCAGCGAGCCTTCGCACTTGGGTTTCGTCCCACAGTTGGGAGATGCCGGACACATTGCATCGCAGGTACCCGAGTGCCGCTGGCCTGTACCGCATGACTGCCCCTTTGTCGTCCGATCCGATCAGCGCGCCGCGTCCGGGGAATTCCAGGTAAAACCCCGCGTAGTCGTCCGCATCGTCCTCGGTGGCCTGGAGTTCGAACACACCGCCGGGGAACTGGTAGATCCGAGTGCGCTTCATCACGACCCCTGTTCCGTCGCTGGTCAGAGCCATCGTGGCGGCAAAGAGCGGGATCTTGTAACCGCGTTTGGAACCGGCCCATGGACGTCCTGGGACGTTTTCGGCGTCCCGTAGCGATTTCCTTGCCGACGGTCGGTGCGTCGGTTTCCATGGAGACTGTGAACATCCGGCTGCAAAACGTGCTGCTCCAGCGGGGTATCCGTCCCGAGGTGCTGGCCGAGGTGTGCGAAGTGGACCCGAAAACAGTCAGCCGATGGCTCGGCGGCAGGGTGCCGTATCCGAAGCACCGCAGGAGCGTTGCCCAGCACCTTCGTATAGGGGAGGAGTTCCTGTGGCCGCCGGTTCCGGAGGCAACACCGGTTCCCAGGAATGCCGAGTTGGTCGCCACCTACCCGAACCGCGCTGATGTTCCTCGGGATGTGTGGTTGTCCCTGCTGCGCAGCGCAACCGAGCAGATCGATGTACTCGTCTTCTCCGGAACACTCATCGTGCAGTCGAACCCGATGGTCGTGAAGATGCTGTCCGCGCAGGCAGCCCAGGGCGTTCGCATCCGTCTGTGCTTCGGGAACCCCAACGGCGAAGCGGTTGCCACTCGCGGCCATGAGGAAGGTATCGGCGACACCCTTTCCGCGAAAGTCCGTGCCTCGCTTACCTACTATCGGCCGCTACTGTCCGAGGAACGCTGCGAAATTCGGCTGCATAACACGACGCTGTACCGCTCGCTGTTCCGGTACGACGAAAACATGCTGGTCAACCCACATATCTGGGGGCAGCCCGCGAGCGCCAACCCGGTGTTCCAACTCAAACGCGTCAACGACGCCGCGTGGTTCGACAGCTACGCCCAAAGCTTCGAAACCATCTGGGCTACCGCCCAGCCGTGGTTACCCCAATGAAAGGTTGCTCATGGGCAGGATCGAGTACTACCACGACCCGAAGGCCCCGAAGCCGAATTCCCTTGTGGTGGCGTGCAATCTACTTGTTACTGATGACTCCGGGGCGATCCTCCTTCAGCGTCGCCGCGACACCGGCCAATGGGCGTTACCAGGTGGAGCCATGGACTTGGGGGAGACTGCTGCGGAGTGCGCGATCCGGGAGTGCCGGGAGGAGACCGGGATAACGGCCGAGATCACCGGATTCCTTGGCGTGTACAGCAACCCGAATCACATCGTCGCCTACACCGATGGCGAGATTCGTCAGCAGTACGAGAACTGCTACATCGGCCGACCGGTCAGCGGAACACCGACCATCAACGAGGAAGCCGACGGGGTGACCTTCGTCCGCACTGAAGACCTGGACCGATACGACATCCACCCGAGCATGCGTCAGCAGATTGGCGACTTCCTTTCAGGGAGCTACCCCTACCTGGGGTGAGCGCCCATTGCTTCCTCGGTGCGGAAAACGGCCTCGAGGATGTTCGTTGCAGCGCACTGCATGAACCGACCGACTGTGGTGTCACGGCCGTAGCGGGTGAGGATTTCGTGTATCCGATTCGCCGCGGTGGTCGGCTCGCCGTCTGAGGTTCCCCCCGAACGGTGGACAGATGTTTACGCAGCGTTCGCTGCGTCTGTCTCCAGAGACCGCTCGTAGCGGATGGGGCTGATTCCACCGATGGCGGAGTGCCTGCGGGTAGTGTTGTAGCGGTCGACCCATTTGTCAACTGCGGCAACGAGTTCGGCCTTGCAGGTGAAGGTGTGTCGGTAGTAGAACTCGTGCTTGAAGGTCGACCACAACGATTCGGCGGGGCTGTTGTCCCAGCATATGCCGGTGGCACCCATCGACCGGCGCAGGCCGTGGCGGGCGCAGGCTTTCGTGGTCAGTCCGGCGGTGAACTCGCCGCCGCGGTCCGAATGCAGGATCGTGCCGCGCACCCCTCCACCGCGCACGGCGACGGCCGCCTCGATCGCGGCCTCGACCACGTCCGAGCCGATGTGGTCGGCGACCACGTGCCCGAGTACCCGCCGCGTGTGCCCGTCCCGGATCGCACACAGGTACATGTCACCCTCACCGCAGTT
>NZ_BJWY01000043.1 GCF_007990715.1 Nocardia seriolae NBRC 15557
TGGGAGTATTTCGATGATCAGCACCGCCTGGGCGACCCTCAATCTCACCCTCGCATTCGTACTGGAACTCGTCGCCGTTGGCGCGCTGGCCTATTGGGGTGTGCGTACCGGACGCGGGCGCATGGCGAAGGTTCTGCTCGGGGTCGGCATGGCGGTCGCCGCCATGGTGCTCTGGGGTCTGTTCGCCGCGCCGCAGGCGAGTTTCTCCATCCCCGTGGCTGCGGTGGGCACGAAGATCCTGGTGTTCGGTGGTGCCTCCGCCGGGCTGTGGCAGCTGGGCCATCGCACGGCCGCCATCGGGTTCCCGCTCCTGGTGGTCGCGAATCTGGCCGTGATCCACCTCGGGCACCTGTCGATGTGATCGCCTGAGTCGCGCGGAAATTCACGCGACAGCGCGGACGTTGAACTGTTAGTTTCGCACGGCGGGACGGGAGGTCCCGCTGATTCTCGGAAGCAGGAAGGGGCCGGTCATGCGCGATTGCCGCACCACCGTCGTGGCCCGTCCGCGCTTCGAGGTGATCCTGGTGTCCACGCCGGCTCGGTGCCGGCTGCGCGGCCGGTACTGCGTACCCCCCGACGCTCCTGGGCGTCCCGGGGAATCGCGCTGTTCTGTCCAAGATCAGCACGAAGGACGTATGACCGTGCGTACCAATGTTTCCCGACAAGATCTGGCTGTCGTTCGCAACCTCGGAATTCTCGCGCATGTGGATGCCGGGAAGACCACGGTGACCGAGCGCATGCTGTTCCTCACCGGTATCACCCACAAGCGCGGCGAGGTGCACGACGGCACCACCGTCACCGATTTCGATCCGCAGGAACGGGATCGGGGCATCACCATTTTCGCGGCGGCGGTGAGCTGCCGCTGGGCCGGGCACCGGCTGACCGTCATCGATACCCCCGGGCACGTCGACTTCTCCGACGAGGTCGAGCGTTCCCTGCGCGTATTGGACGGTGCCGTAGCGGTTTTCGACGCCGTCGCCGGTGTCGAGCCGCAGAGCGAATCCGTGTGGCGGCGGGCCGACCGTTACGGCGTGCCGCGTATCGCGTTCGTCAACAAGATGGACCGTGCCGGGGCCGACCTGACGGCCGCCGTCGCCTCGATTCGTGTACGGCTGCATCCGGTTCCGCTGCCGGTGTACTCCGGTGAGACGTTCGCCGGTGTGGTCGACCTGGTCCGCCTGCGCGCCCTGCACTGGGACGGCGGCCTGGTCGAGGGCGCGGTGCCCGAGCATCTCGCCGCGGAGGTGACGCGGGCGCGGCGCGAGCTGGAAGAAGCGGTGGCGGAACGGAATTCGGCGGCGCTCGAAGAGTTCGTCGAAGCCTCCGGACTGTCCGACGACACCCTGGCCGCCGCACTGCGGGAGCTGACTCTCGCCGGTGAGGTGGTGCCGGTGCTGTGCGGCGCGGCCTACCGCGACATCGGCATCGAGCCGCTGCTCGACGCCGTGGTCGCTTACCTGCCGTCGCCGTTGGACCGGCCGCCGGTGGGTGCGCAGGACGGGTGCCGCGCCGCGGATCCGGCGGAACCGCTTGCGGCACTGGCGTTCAAGGTGCACGCCACGCCGACCGGACGGCTCACCTTCGTGCGCGTCTACGCGGGCGTCCTGGCCAATGGCGACACCGTGCTCGACGCGGGCGGCGGCCGTCGCGAGCGGGTGGCGCGCATCCTGCGGGTGCAGGCGGATCGGCACGAGGAGGTGGCGGCCGCGGTGGCGGGCGATATCGTGGCGCTGGTCGGGCCCAAGGCGGTCCGGGTCGGCGCGACGCTGTGCGCGCCGGACGCCCCGGTCCAGCTGGAGCCCCCGGCCCCGACCGAGCCGGTGGTCTCGGTGGCGGTCGAGGCGCGATCCAGCGCGGAGACCGAGAAGCTGGCCGTGGCCCTGGCCCGGCTGGCCGACGAGGACCCGTCGCTGTCGGTGCGGACCGATCCGGAGACCGGGCAGACGCTGCTGGCCGGTCTGGGCGAGCTGCATCTGGAGGTCGTGGTGGAGAAGCTGCGCCGCGACCGCGGGCTGAGCGTGACGGTCGGCAAGCCGCAGGTGGCGTATCGCGAGACCGTGGTGCGCGGCGTGCGGGGCCTGGTCTATCGGCACGTCAAGCAGGACGGCGGGGCCGGGCAGTGGGCGCACATCGTGCTCGATGTGCAACCGGTGAACGAATCCGATACTGGGGCAACCGGTTTCGAGTTCGAGTCCACGGTGGTCGGCGGCCGGGTGCCCGCGGAGTTCGTGCGCGCGGTGGAAGCGGGCTGCCGGGATGCCCTGGCCGAGGGCCCGCTGGCGGGCCATCCGGTGACCGGCGTGCGGGTCACGCTCACCGATGGTGCGACGCATTCGAAGGATTCGTCGGACCTGGCCTTCCGCACCGCGGGACGGCTCGGAATGCGGGATGCGTTGCGGGCCAGTGCCATGGCGATCCTGGAACCGCTGGTCGAGCTGACGGTCACGGTCCCGGAGGACCATGTCGGCGCGGTGCTCGGTGATCTCGCCGCCCGGCGCGGCCGGGTCACGGGTTCGCTGACCCGTACCGGAACCGTGGTCCTGACCGCCACGGTCCCGCTGGCCGAATTGTTCGGCTACGCAACCCGTTTGCGCAGCCGAACCCAGGGCCGGGGCACGTTCACCACGCGCCCGCTCGGCTACGCGCCCGCCCCGTAGTACTCGGTGATCGGGGTCCGGTGGCGGCGACGCCATGCTGTCGTCCGCCGCCGGATCCCGGTGCGGTTTCGCGTTCGCGGTTGATTGTTGTCGCGACTATAGTTACTGTTGTCGCAACAACAGATTTACCCGATGGGAGATGACCCCGATGATGTACTCGTTCACCGAAGAGGCTGTGATCAAGGGCGATATCGACAAGATCTGGGCGGTCGCCACCGACGTCGCACGCTGGTCCGAATGGGACCCGCACGAGGAGAAGTCCCGCATCGACGGCGAATTCGCGGCCGGGACCAAGGTCTGGGTCAAGCCGAAGGGCGCGCCGGCCGGGCCTTTCACCATCGTGGCCGTGGAGCCCGGGAAATCGTGGACCAGTGAGGCGGGCATTCCGTTCGGGAAACTGCGCGGCCACCGCACCTACGAGGCGCTCGGCGACGGCACCGTGCGGGTGGCGGAGAATGTGGAGATCCACGGGGTTTTCGGGCCCCTGTTCAAGCTCGTCTGGGAGAAGGCCATGCGCGCGGACATGCCGCTGACCTTCGCGGCATTGGAAGAGGAGGCGCTACGGCGTGGCTGAAAAACCACGGGGACCGCTCATGAGTCCAGGGTTCTGGTTGCACAATGCCGCCCTGGAGTGGCGGGCGACGCTGGAACGCAACCTGCGTCCGCTCGGGCTCACCCCGACCCAGTTCAACCTGCTGGCCTCGGCCGGGTGGCTGGGCCGGGCGGGGGAACTGCCCACTCAGCAGCAGGTGGCGGACATGTCCGGTTCGGATCGCATGATGGCCTCCAAGGTGATTCGCGGACTGGAGGAGCGCGGCTTGCTCATCCGCCGTCCCGATCCCGCCGACGCCCGCGTCTTGCGCGTCGAACTGACGGCCGCCGGAAGGGAATTGGCGAGCAAGGGCGTGCGGACCGCGGTCGACACCGACGCCCAGCTCTTCGGCGCGGACGGCGATCTGCTGCGCGAACATCTGAAACCGATTGCCGCACACCGGCTGCCGGGTTGATCGGTTCGGATCGGAACGCCGCTGATCAGCCTTTGATCAGAATCGCGCGGGTGTAGAGCAGCGAAAATCCCCGGCGCTGCACGTTCTGCTGGGACTTGGAGCCGGGCTGGGTGGTGACCACCGCGATATCGCAGCCCGCCTCGGTCGCCTCGGCGAGCCGCACCGACAGCAGCGAGGACTGCACGCCGTGCCGCCGGTGCGCGGGATGGGTTGCCGCGCCGGTCAATTGGGCGATCCCCTGCGACATACGCATGCTCGCCCCGCCCGCGACCGTGTCCCCGCGCCGGGCGATATAGCGGCGCACGCCCGCCGCGACCGCCATATCGCGCACGGCCGCGGCGATGACGTCGGCCGGGAATTCCTCGTGCGACGCGACGCCCTGAGCGTCGGGATGCGCGAAGCCCTCGGCGACCACGTCGAGCCAGGGGGCGAATTCGTCGTCGGTGCTGTGCCCTACGTCCACGCCGTCGGCGACGACCGCGGGCCGTTCGTCATCCAGTTCCAGGCCGAGGACGTTTTCGAAAGACACCAGCCGGTATCCGCGCGCGGTGAGCAGTTCCCCGATGCCGGGGTCGCCGAGCTGGGAGACCTCGGCCTGCACCGGCGTCTTCCGTTCCGTGAACAACCGCTCGATCTCATCGAGTTCCGCGATGTCGGGGATGCCCGCGAACCCGAGCCCGGCCACCTTGTTCAGCGGCGATCCGACCTCCGCGAACGAGGCCACCCCGCCCGCGATCGGGATCACGAATCCGGCCCCGGCCCCGAGCCGCGCCGCGGCGGCCCCACTGCTCCTGGTGATCAGCTCGGCCTCGACCCGCTCGAGTCGCGCGGCCAGTTCCGTCCCGCAGAAAAACGTTTCCTGTTCGCTCCGCATATGGCCGAGCCCAATTCGGCGACCGGCGGCGCCGCCCCCGGTTTTCGGTGGGACGTAGGGTCTGGGTGTGGCTTTTGATCATGCGACCGGACCGGACGGCGGGCTCGTGGTCGGGTTCGACCTGGATATGACCTTGATCGACTCGCGGCCGGGGATCGCCGCGGTGTGGGATGCGGTCGCCGCGCGGACCGGGGTGGCGATCGATTCCGAGTTGGTGGTGTCGCGGCTCGGGCCGCCGCTGGCGCACGAGGCGGCCCAATGGTTCCCGGAGCACGAGGTGCCGAGGATCGTCGATCTGTATCGGGAGCTGTATCCGGATCTGGCCGTGCATCCTTCGGAACATCTGCCCGGCGTGATCGATGCGCTGGCGGCGGTGCACCGGGCGGGCGGCCGGGTGCTGGTGATCACCGCCAAGAACGGTCCGCACGCCCGGTTGCATCTCGACCATCTCGGACTCGAGGTCGACGAGCTGGTCGGCGGGGCCTGGGCGGAGGAGAAGGGCGAGGTGCTGCGCGAGCGCGGGGCCGCGATCTATGTCGGCGATCATCTGGGCGATGTGCGCGCGGCGCGGGTGGCCGCGGCGGTGTCGGTTGCGGTGACCACCGGACCCTATGCGGCCGAGGAACTCTCGGCCGCGGGCGCGGACGTGGTGCTGCGCGATCTGACCGAGTTTCCGGACTGGCTGGCCGCGCACATCGCCGGATAGTTCGGCGAATTACCTTCGGCGGCAGGGTGGTTGGGCGATCGGACCCGATTTCCGCTATTCGCGCGCAACGCGGCGGTGCCGGCGCGCCGTGGCGTCGATGACAAAGCGATCTCCGACGGCCGCGCGGGTCCGGCCCGGGCCGGGCGCGAACTCACGGCGACCGTTACCTCCCGGCGCAACGGCCGTGAATACCGCGCCCCCGTCCATTCTCGTTTCACATCGGCGTCGTCCGGGCGCGGCCGGGATGTTCGGCGGTTGCTGGGCGAAGGCAATTGCGGTGCGGATCGACGCGCGGTCACCCCGGGTGAGCCCGACGTTCCGGCGGTGGCCGGTGAAGTCTAGGGGGCTCTCGAAAAAGTTCTAGAAAGTTCATCCGAAATCTTCCCCGGGTGAGTACCGGCTGGGTATCGTCCCGATGGCAAACAGCCAGTGAAGGTACTGGCAATCTGTCGGATCGGAGCACCACTATGGCGAACTTCCTTTCGGATGTTCTCGTTCAGACCATCATCAAGCTGCTGCAGACCGGCTCATCCAGTCTTTCCGCCAAGTAGCCGAGCGAGCGCCATCTTTCGGCTACTGCGCGGAAGCCGATTCGATGACGAAGGGCCCGATCTTTGACGAGGGGATCGGGCCCTTTCTCGTACCCGCTGCAGGCGGGTGGTCGGAAGGGTCTCGCGTCCGGGTGCGCGGCGCGCCGCGACGGCCCGCGAAATTAATACTAAAAATCTCCTCGAAAAGTATTCCGTCCAGTTCACCCGCTCTGTATCGTGTTGAACGGCAAACGATCAGTGACTTTCGGGTCAATGCGACATCGGGCCGCGAGTCTCCCCCCGGACCCGCGTCCCGAACCCGGGACGGTTCCCCTGCCTATACCCGCCGTCCCGGGTGCGCCGCATTGCCCGAAGTTGCTGAGCCAACTTTCGGCTATCGCGCGGTAAGTCGAAGGTACAAACGAAGGGCCCGATCCATGACGAGGGGATCGGGCCCTTCGGTATTGTCTGGCGCAATGTCACAGGAAACGAACGCGGGAAGAATGTACGCCGGGCAGCCCGTAGAAGACCGGCAGCGGCAGCGTCGTGCGCGTTTTCTGGAGTCCGGGCTCACGGTGTTCGCGCGCGACGGCTATGCCAATAGTTCCGTCGGGGCCATCTGCAAGGACGCCGGTCTCTCCTCGAGGCAGTTCTACGAGGAGTTCACCGGACGCGAATCGCTGCTGCTCGAACTCTACGAGCAGATCGATCGAGAATCCCGGGAAGCGGTGGCGGCCACCATCGCCGAGCACTCCGACGCCAGCGCCATCGACATCATCGACGCCGCCGTCCGCGCCTAGATCGAGTCCATCGGGCGAGATCCGCGCAAGGCCAGAGTCGCCCTCGTCGAAGTCGTCGGGGCGGGGCCCAAGGTGGAGAAGTTCCGGCTGGAACTGCGGCGCGCCTGGGGCGCACTGCTGGCCAGCGCCGCCGAGGACGCCGCCCTGCACGGCGAAATCCCGCCCGGTGACTACGAAATGCGCGTGCTGGCCATTATCGGCGCGGTGAACTACGTGGTCGACGCCTGGAGCGGTTCGGAACCGCGCCAGCCGCTCGACGACGTCATCCGCGTGCTGCGCCGCGTCATCATGGGTGCCGTCACCGCCTGAACCTTCCCCCGTCCGACTCGTATTCGCGCCCGTCCGCTGCCTTGCGGACGGGCGCGACGTTTACGGGTAGCCTGCGGCGCATGGAGACCGTGCCCATCCAGATGCCCGACGGGACGACGGTGCCGGTGCGGATGATCCCGGCCAAAGGTCCACACCGGCACCCGATTACGGCCGACACGCCGAGGCCGGTGGTGGTTGTCGTGCCGGGACTGGGGGTGCCGGGGGAGTTCTACTCGCTGTTCGGGAAGCCCCTGGCGGACCGGGGTTTCGACGTGGCGCTGCTGGAGATCCGTGGAAACGGCGCCGCTCCGCCTCCCCGCGCTTGCCGGCCCAAACCCGGCGCGGCGAGCCAGTACGGCTATCAGGAACTGGTGGCCGTGGACTTCCCCGCCATGTTCGAGGCAGTGCGGGAACGGTTTCCCGACAGCACGCCGTATCTGCTCGGGCACAGCATGGGTGGGCAGCTCGGGGTCATGTACGCGTCCCGGATCCGGGGGCGGCTGGGCGGGCTGATTCTGGTCGCGTCCGGAACGCCGCATCGGCGCGGATATTCGGGGCTGGCGGCGCTGGGCAGCACCGCGCTCTCGCTGACCGCCAATCTGGCCGGGTTCTGGCCGGGCGACACCGTGACCGCGGGCGGGTTCGGGCGGCAGTCGAAGCTGCTGATCGCCGACTGGGCGCGGCTGGCGCGCACGGGCCGATTCCAGCCCGCCGGAGCCGATATCGACTACGAGGAGCGCATCGGGCGGCTGAAATTGCCGGTGCTGTCGATCACCATGACCGGCGATGAGCTGACCCCGCGCGGTTCGGCGCGGCAACTGCTGGCCAAGCTGCCCAATGCCGACATCACCATCTGGCACAACCCGGACCCGCTGGGGCACAACGGCTGGATCAGCGATCCCGCGTCCACCCTCGACCGGGTCGAAAAGTGGCTGCGGGACCGCTGATTCACGGCTAGATCGAACGCGACCGCGGGGCGGTCATCTTCTCCGGGCTGAGCAGTTCGTCGAGTTCGTCCTTGGTCATGGCCCCGCGCTCCAGCACCAGGTCATAGACGCTGCCACCGGTCTTCAGCGCCTCCTTGGCGATCGACGCGGACTGTTCGTACCCCAGCTTCGGCACCAGCGCGGTGACCAGGCCGATGCTGTGGTTGACCAGTTCCCGGCAGTGCTCGCGATTGGCGGTGATGCCGGTGACACAGCGGCTGGTCAGGGTGATGGCCGCATTGCGCAGCATCATGGTGCCCATCATGAGGTCGTAGGCCATGATCGGCTCGGCCATGTTCAGTTCGAGCTGGCTGGCCTCGGCGGCCATGGTGACGGTCATGTCGTAGCCGATGAGCTGGAAGCAGACCTGCGAAACGACCTCCGGGATAACCGGATTGACCTTGCCGGGCATGATCGACGAACCCGGCTGCATGGCGGGCAGGTTGATCTCACCGAGCCCGGCGCGCGGACCGCTGGAGAGCAGGCGCAGATCGTTGCAGATCTTGGACAGCTGCACGGCGGCGCGCTTGAGGGTGGCCGAGATGGCCACGAAATCGCCTGAGTCCTGGGTGGCCTCGACCAGGTTCTCGGCCTGACAGATGGGCAGTCCGGTGACCTCGACCAGTTTCTTGCTGACCAGTTCGGCGTAGCCGGGCGGGCTGGTGATGCCGGTGCCGATGGCGGTCGCGCCCATGTTCATGGCGAGCAGGTCGGTGGAGATGCGCTGCAGGTGGGCGATGGCCTCGCCGATCATGACCGCGTACGCACCGAACTCCTGGCCCAGCGTCATGGGCACGGCGTCCTGCAGCTGGGTGCGGCCCATCTTGATGACATCGCTGAACTCGAGGGCCTTGGCCTTCAGGGCATTCCGCAGCTCGCCCAGGGCCGCGGTGGCGTCCATGAGGGACAGGTAGACGCCCAGCTTCACCGAGGTGGGGTAGACGTCATTGGTGGACTGCGAGCAGTTCACGTCGTCATTGGGGTGCAGGTACTGGTATTCGCCCTTCTCGTGGCCCATGAGCTCCAGGCCGCGATTGGCGATGACCTCGTTGGCGTTCATATTGGTCGAGGTGCCCGCGCCGCCCTGCACCATGTCGACGACGAAGTCGTCGCGCAGCTTGCCGTCCAGGATCTCGTCGCAGGCTCCGACGATGGCATCGCGCTTGGCCGCCGTGATCGACCCGAGTTCCGCATTGGCCAGCGCCGCCGCCTTTTTCACGTAGGCCAGCGCGTGCACCAGGTGCCCGAACTTGCGCAGCTTGATGCCCGAGATCTGGAAATTCTCGATGGCGCGCAGGGTCTGCACGCCGTAGTAGGCCTCGGACGGGATCTCGCGGGTGCCCAGCGAATCGTGTTCGGTGCGAATGCCGCCCAGCTGCTGCTGCGCGCTGATCGCGGCCGAGAGCTGTTCGGAGACGCTGCGCATGCGGTGCGCGATGAGCTGCGCGACGCGGGAGACCATGCGGTAGTAGCGATCCGGGTGCAGCACGGCCATTTCCCGCAGCGTGGCGCGCGGCACGGTCAATACCACCGCGCCCTTGGGGGTGCGGCCGGTCGCGGTGTGCGGGGTGTCGTCGATCAGGGAGATCTCCGAGACCAGGCTGCCGGGGCCGAGGCGGGCCAGCTCGGTCTCGTGGCCGGTGAGCCCGGAGATGATCTGGACCTCGCCCTCGACCACGATGCCCGCCCATTCCCGGGGCGTGGACTCGTGGAAAAGGATGGTGCCGGCCGGGTATTCGCGGCGTTCGGCGGTGGCGGTGAGGGCGCGGACGTCATCCGGATCGAGTCCGGTGGCCGCGGCGGTTGACTTGATCAGCTCGTCCAGTTGGCCCACGTCTGCTCCTTGCTCGGATGAGGGACTCACAACGCTGGCAAACAAATCGCAATCTTTCCGAATGGTCCGGATATGTTTCAAGAGCGACGCGGTAACAGCACCACCACCTACTAGCCGATCGGCGGGTCGACGATGGTAAAGATGCTGCTCGAGCTGGCGGTCATGCTGGCCATCATCATGATCGGATCCCGGGTCGGCGGCATCGGACTGGGCGTCTGGGGCGGGATCGGCGTCTTCGCGCTGGCCACCATATTCGGGGTCGAGCCGACCGTGCCGCCGGTGGACGTGCTGCTCATCATCCTGTCGGTGGTGGTGGCCGCGGCGACCATGGAGGCCGCGGGCGGCGTCGACTACATGGTCCGGATCGCCGAGCGGATAATTCGCAGCAATCCCAAACGGATCACCTTCGTCGCACCCCTGGTGACCTACGCGTTCACCGTCGGCGCGGGCACCGGGCATCTGCTCTACCCGCTGCTGCCGGTCATCCACGAGGTGGCGCGCGAGGGCGGGATCCGCCCGGAGCGGCCGATTTCCATTGCCACCATCGCCAATCAGATCGCCATCGTGGCCAGCCCGGTCTCGGCGTCGACCGCGGCGGCGGTGGTCATCTTCGGGCCCGACGGGTGGTCGATCGTGAAGATCCTGGCCATCACCGTGCCCTCCACGCTCATCGGGTCCATGGTCGGCGCGCTGTCGGTGCTCAAGCTCGGCAAGGACCTCGACGACGATCCGGAGTACCAGCGCCGGCTGGCCGCGGGGGAGATCCCGCCCATCGATCCCAGTCACGCCGACCGGCCGCCGCTGCCGCCGCGCGCCTCCTGGTCGGCGGGCATCTTCCTGCTCGGCGTGCTCGCCATCGTGATCTCGGGGGCGTTCCCGAGCCTGCGCCCGGATGTGCACGGAGCGGACGGCAAGGTCGACGCGCTGGCCATGCCCTATGCCATCGAGGTGCTCATGCTCGCGACGGCGGCCCTGATCATGGTGGTGTGCAAGGTGAACGCCGCGGTGGTGCCGGGCACGCCGGTCGCCAAGGCGGGGTTGGTCGCGCTGGTCGGGGTGTTCGGATTGGCCTGGCTGGGTGACTCTTTCGTCGAGGCCAACAAGACGCTGATCGTGGACAAACTCGGCAATGTCGCCAAGGACTATCCGTGGACGTTCGCGATCATCGTGACCGTGGTCGCGGCGCTCATTCTGAGTCAGGCCGCGACCACGAAGACGATGATGCCGCTGGGCATGGCGCTGGGCATTCCCTCGGCGCAGCTGGTGGCCATGCTGCCCGCGGTCGCGGCGCTGTTCATCCTGCCGGTCTATCCGACCAGCATCGCCGCGGTGAACTTCGACCTGAGCGGGACGACCCACTTCGGCAAGTACGTGCTCAACCACTCGTTCATGCGTCCCGGTCTGGTCACCCTGGTGGCTTCGATCGCCATCGGCTACGGGCTGGCGGCGATCATCGGCTGAGCGTCACCGCTCCATCAGCTGCTGGGCGAAGAACTCGTAGATGAGCCCGGCCTGGAAGGCGGACTGCTTGTTGTCCGCCGCGCCGCCGTGGCCGCCCTCGATGTTCTCGTAGTACCAGACGTCGTGGCCCTCGGATTCCAAGAGCGCGGCCATCTTCCGGGCGTGGCCGGGGTGCACGCGGTCGTCGCGGGTGGAGGTGGTGAGCAGGATCGGCGGGTACCGCCGGTCCGCGCTGGTGTTCTGGTACGGCGAGTACTTCGAGATGTACTCCCACTCCTCGGGCTTGTCCGGGTCGCCGTACTCCGCGATCCACGACGCGCCCGCCAGCAGCAGGTGGTAGCGCTTCATGTCCAGCAGCGGCACCTGGCACACGATGGCCCCGAACAGTTCCGGGTAGCGGGTCAGCATGACGCCCATGAGCAGGCCGCCATTGCTGCCGCCTACCGCGCCCAGCTGCTCGTGGGTGGTGATGCCGCGGGCCACCAGATCCCGGGCCACGGCCGCGAAATCCTCGTAGGCCTTGTGCCGGTTGGCCTTCAGGACCGCGGTGTGCCATTCCGGGCCGTACTCGCCGCCGCCGCGGATATTGGTCATGACGTAGGTGCCGCCGCGCTCGAGCCAGCCCATGCCGACCGCGCCGAAATAGCCGGGGGTGCGCGAGACTTCGAAACCGCCGTAGCCGGACATGACGGTCGGGCCGGGGACGCCGCGGCGATCACGGTGGCGGATGACGAAATACGGGATTTCGGTGCCGTCGTCGGAGGTGGCGAAGAACTGCTCGGTCTCCACGCCGTCGGCGTCGAAGAACTCCGGTTCCTTCTTGAGCACCTCGATGGGGCCGCCCACCGAACCGGCCATGAGCGTGGTCGGGCGGGTGAAACCACTGGTGGAGAGCATGAATTCGTCGCCGCCCTCCAGGCGGTCGAGGTTCATGACGCTGGTGGTGGCCATGCGCGGGGTGTCGGCCAGCGGCTCGCGGGTCCAGCCGTCCGGGCCGGGGGTCAGCACGTGCAGGTCGGTCTGCACGTCGCGCAGGGTGATCAGCAGCAGGTGGTTCTCGGTCCAGCCGTAGCCGTGCAGCGCCGTGTGCCGGTCGGGGGTGAACAGGACCTCGAAATCACGTGCGCCGGAGAGGAATTCCTCGAAGTTGGTGGCCAGCAGCGAGCCCGCCGGGTAGGTGGTGCCGTTCACCTCCCACGGCGACTTCAGGCGCACCAGCAGCAGCTCCTTGTACCAGGATTCGGAGGCGTCGCTGGGGACGTCGATGAAGCGCAGGGCGCCGTCGTCCTCGAGGAGGTAGACCTCCTCGTTGAAGAAGTCGGTGGCGCGGCCCAGGAAGTGGCGTTCGTAGCCCGGCGTGCGGTCGTAACCGGCCGAGACCGCCACGTCGGTGACCTCGCCCTCGTAGACGAATTCCGCCGCCGCCAAGGGGGTTCCGCGCCGCCAGCGCTTCACCACCCGCGGATAGCCGGAGTCGGTGAGCGAGCCCGGGCCGAAATCGGTTCCCACGTACAGGGTGTCGTCGTCGATCCAGGCGAAGTCGGACTTGGCCTCGGGCAGCCGGAAGCCGCCGTCCTCCGGCGCGATGAACGCCTTGGCCTCGATGTCGAACTCGCGCACCACCTTCGCGTCCGCACCGCCACGCGAGAGGCTGATCAGCGCCCGCTGCTGCGCGGGCCGCAGCACCGCCGCGCTGCCCCACACCCAGTTCTCGTCCTCGGCCGCGGCCAGCGCGTCCAGGTCGATGAGGATCTCCCAGTCCGGCTCGTCCTTGGCGTACTCGGCGAAAGTGGTGCGCCGCCACAGCCCCTTCGGGTGGTCGCGATCGCGCCAGTAGTTGTAGAGCCAGGGGCCGCGCCGGCCGGGATAGGCGATGCGCGTATCGGTATCGAGCATGGCGAGCACCCGGGCCTCGAGCTCCGCGAAACGCTCCGACGACGCGAACCTCTCCTTCGCCACCGCATTGCGCGCTTCCGCCCACCCGAGGGCCCGCTCACCCTCGACCTCTTCGAGCCACAGGAACTGATCCGTCACGCCCTCTCCAACACCACTCATGCCCTCATTGTTGCCGAGTGTCGCGTTCGCCGGTCGCGAACGTGTTGCGGGCGGCCGCTTCAGGCGAGTCGGACCAGCATCTTCCCGGTGTTCGCGCCGGACAGCACACCCAGGAACGCGGCGGGGGCCCGGTCGAGACCCTCGTACACGGTCTCCCGGGTGCGCAGGCTGCCGTCGGCCAGCCAGCCCGCGGCCCGCCCGATGTATTCGCCGAAGACCGGGAAGCGACTGGTGACCAGCATGCCCCGCAGGGTGATCTCCTTGGTGGCGGCCAGGTACAGGTCGGGCGTGAATTCCGGCGGCGCGCCGTCATATCCGCTGATCGCGCCGACCATGGCGATGCGCCCGCCGGGGCGCATGGCCTCGATCGCCGCCGCCAGGTGTTCGGACCCGACGCCGTCGAGATAGACGTCGATGCCCTCGGGCGCGGCGGCCGCCAGCTGTCCGCGCAGATCGCCCGCCCGGTGGTCGATGGCCGCGTCGAAGCCGAACTCGTCGAGCAGGACGCGGTTCTTCGCGGGCCCGCCCGCCGAGCCGACCACCCGGCTCGCACCCGGTTTGCGGGCGATCTGCCCGGCGACGCTGCCCACCGCGCCCGCGGCCGCCGACACGAACACGACATCGCCGGGGCGGACCGGGGCGATCGAGGTCAGCGCGGCGTAGGCGGTCAGCCCGGTGGTGCCCAGCGCGCCGAGGTAATGCCGCGGGTCGGCCAGCGTGGTGTCCACGACGGTGGCGGTGTCGGCGTCCACCACCGCGAGATCCCGCCAGCCCCGGAAATGAGTCACGGTGGCGCCCAACGGAATCGCGGCCGAGCGGGACTCGATCACCTCGCCGACCGCCGCGCCCTCCAGGGGCTCGCCCAGCCGGAACGGCGGGACGTAGGACGGCTTGTCGTCCATCCGGCCGCGCATGTACGGGTCCACCGACATCCAGGTGTTGCGGACCAGGAGTTGACCGTCGCGGAGTTCGGGGAGCGGACGCTCCGCCGCCACGAAGTCCGCGGTGGTCGGCACCCCTTGCGGCCGGGCGGCCAGTCGGATCTCTCGGCCGGTGCGAAGCTGAGTTGTCATGGCGCACAATCCTTGTCGTTGCCGGTGGACCGGATTTCCGATCCGCTGCCGACAACGCTATGGGCGGTGCGGGTCCGCTCCCAGGTCCCGTGATGCCACCGACCGGTCCGCGTGCGCCAGGCCGGTCGGGGAGGTGCCGTGCCAGCGCCGGTATGCCTTGCGCAGCGCGCGATCGTCGGCGAAGCCGAGCCGGGCGGCCACCGCCGCCGTCGAACGGCCCTGCGCGAGCAGGGTTTCGGCGCGCTCGGCCCGCCGCAGATCGACCTCGTTCCGCCAGGTGGTGCCGTGTTCGGCGAGGTGGCGCTGCAGCGTGCGGCGGCTCATCGGCAGCCGCCGGGCCACGCCGTCGAGGCTGAGGTCCCCGTCGGTGAGGGCCGCGTCGAGGGCGGTCCGGAACGACTCCAGCGGACCGGGAACCGCGCGCGCGAATTCGCCAGCACCAGATCCGCGTGACCGCGCAGCAGCGCGCCCAGCGCCGGATCGGCGCGCCGCAGCGGCGCGGCGGCGTCCGCGGCGTGGAAGGTGATGCTGTCGGCGGGTGCGCCGAATTCGATGCGGTCGGTGCCGAACGCCTCGGTCAGGATCGAATGTCGTTGCGGTGCGGGATGTCCGAAGGTGACGCGCGCGGTGCGGACCGGACGCCCGGTGGCCTCGCGGGCCCGGCGCAGGTAGTAGGCGAGCACGTATTCGTTGACCACGGCGGACACGGCCGGGTCGCCCGCCGTGGTCCGGTAGCCGACGGTGAGATCGTCCCCGGCGTCCAGGTCGAAGACCTCGCCCGCGGCGGTCACCACCCGGTGGTACGGCTGTGCGGCGCGCAGTGATTCGGCGAGGGTGGATCCCGTGGTCACCAGATAGTCCCAGGGGGTGAGGGTGCCCAAGGGCGCTGCCGTCGCCACGGCGAGGCCCGCGCCCGGGCCCGGGCGCAGGTGGGCGATGAACTCCCACAGGCGAATCAGGGCGTCCAGCGGAATCCGGTTCAGCTCGTCGGAGAGCGTGTGCTCGTCGAGGCCGTGGAGGCCGGCCTGTTGTTCCGGCGTGGCCCCGGCCCGCCGGGCGGCGTCGCGCACCAGCCGGACGAGCGGTGTCGAAACCGTACGGTCGAGCGGATCCACTTGTTCCACACTAGTGATGGCCGGGCTCACACCGATCGGTAGGATTGCGGCTTCCAAGCCCATCCGCGAGGAGGTTCGGTGTCGCCGCAACAACGTTCGCAGACCGCCCCGCCCCGGCTGTGGGAACAGCACTGCTGCCTGCCGCTGCTGCCGACCGCGGATCTGACCGAGCTGCTTCGGTATCCGGCCGGTTCGTATCTTTCGGTGAATATCGGATATTCGCCGCAATCCACGCGGGAGTCGCTGGAGCTGGTGACCCAGTTCCGGCGGGATGCCTTGACCGACGGGCGGTTCCGGCTGGTGCACAGCATCGAGGACGCCTGGCCCGAGACGCCGACGGCGGAGACCGAGGAGACGCTCGCGCTGGCCTTCGATCTGGAGGACTCCGGGCCGCTGGAGGGCGATCTCGACAATGTCGAGCTGTTCTACGAACTCGGGTTGCGGTCGCTGCTGCCCAGCTACAACTACGCCAATGCGGCGGGGTGCGGGTGCCTCGACACCGAGGACACCGGGCTCACCGGGCACGGGCGGGATCTGATCCGCAAGCTCAACGAGGTCGGGGTGTTCGCCGACGGGTCGCACTGCTCGCGGCGCACCGGGCTCGACATCGCCGAGACCACGAGTGTCCCGATGATCTACAGCCACTCGAATTTCGCTGCGCTGTGGGCGCATCCGCGCAATATCACCGACGATCAGGCCAAGGCGTGCGCGGCCACCGGCGGGGTGATCGGCATCAACGGGGTGGGAATCTTCCTCGGCCACAACGACGCCCCGGCGCGGGCGGAGCGGGTGGCGGCCATGGCCGATCACCTCGCGTACGGCGCGCAGCTGCTGGGCATCGAGCACGTCGGCGTCGGGTCCGACTTCTCTTTCGACGGTGATGAATTCAACGAGGTCATCGCCGCCAGCCCGGAGACCTTCTCGCCGGAGTACACCCGCTACGGGCCGCTGCAGTGGACGCCGCCGGAGGATCTGCTCGGTGTCTCGGGGACGCCGGGGCTGGACGCGGAGCTGGCCGCGCGCGGATTCAGCGAATCCGACCGGGCCGCGGTGTTCGGCGGCAATTTCGCGCGCGTGGCCCGGCAGGTCTGGCGGGATTAGACTCGGCCCGAAGTCTGCTCGATCAATGCTCGCCGACCGAGAGGGATGCAGCGATGACAGAGCTCGACCCGACCGTGCGGAAATTCGTCGACGCCGTGAACGCCGGTGACGCGAACGCCTTCTTCGCGACCCTGACCCCCGACGCCAGCATGACCGACGACGGTCAGGAGCGGAATCTCGCGCAGTGGACCGAATCGGAGATCTTCGCGACCAATGGGCGGATGAAGGTCGAATCCGTCGGCGGCCCGACCGAATTCGTGGCCGATTACTCGAACGACCGGTGGGGAGCCATGCGGACGGCGTGGCGGTTCACCCTGCGTGACGGACTGATCAGTCGCTTCGAGACGGGTCAGGCGTAAAGGGTTGCGAAGGCGACAACTGATTTCGTGAGGATCCGGGTAACTCCTGGGGTACCCCCAAAATGGGTTACGGCTCCCAGCCGCCGGCCCGCATCGCCAATAGGCGGCGGCTCTTAGCCGGGCGCTGAGGCGCGGGGAGGCAGGGGAGTCTAGTCTCGGTGTCGTGACTTCCCACTACGATGTCGTTGTTCTCGGCGCTGGTCCCGGCGGTTACGTCGCCGCGATCCGTGCCGCTCAACTCGGCCTGCGAACAGCGATTGTCGAGCAGAAATACTGGGGTGGCGTGTGCCTGAACGTGGGCTGCATTCCGTCCAAGGCACTGCTGCGGAACGCGGAGCTGGCCCATATCTTCACCAAGGAAGCGAAGACGTTCGGTATCTCCGGTACCGCTAGCTTCGATTTCGGCGCGGCCTTCGATCGCAGCCGCAAGGTCGCGGACGGCCGGGTCAAGGGCGTCCACTTCCTGATGAAGAAGAACAAGATCGACGAGTTCGACGGGAAGGGCACCTTCACGGGTCCGAAGTCGCTCTCGGTCGCGCTCACCAAGGGCGGCACCGAGGACATCACGTTCGACAACGTGATCATCGCCGCGGGCACCGAGACCAAGCTGCTGCCGGGCACCTCGCTCTCGGCCAACGTGGTCACCTACGAGGAGCAGATCCTCACCCGCGACCTGCCGGGTTCCATCCTCATCGTGGGTGCGGGCGCCATCGGCATGGAGTTCGGCTACGTCCTCAAGAACTACGGCGTGGACGTGCGCATCGTCGAATTCCTCGACCGCGCACTGCCGAACGAGGACGCCGACGTCTCCAAGGAGATCACCAAGGCGTACAAGAAGCTCGGCGTCACCATCACCACCGGTGCGGCCGTGCAGTCTATCGATGACGACGGGTCGAAGGTCACCGTCGCCATCAAGGACAACAAGTCCGGCGCCATCGAGACCGTCACCGTCGACAAGGTGCTGCAGGCCGTCGGTTTCGCGCCGCGCGTGCAGGGCTACGGCCTGGAGAACACCGGCGTCGCGCTGACCGACCGCGGCGCCATCGCCATCGACGACTTCATGCGCACCAACGTCCCCGGCATCTACGCCATCGGCGACGTCACCGCCAAGCTCCAGCTCGCCCACGTGGCCGAGGCCCAGGGCGTCGTCGCCGCCGAGACCATCGCCGGCGCCGAAACCCAGGCCCTGGGCGACTACCGCATGATGCCCCGCGCCACCTTCTGCCAGCCCCAGGTCGCCTCCTTCGGCCTCACCGAGGAGCAGGCCCGCGCCGAGGGCTACGACGTCAAGGTCGCGAACTTCCCCTTCACGGCGAACGGCAAGGCCCACGGCCTCGGCGACGCCCAGGGCTTCGTCAAGCTCATCTCCGACGCCAAGTACGGAGAACTGCTCGGCGGCCACCTGATCGGCCCGGACGTCTCCGAGCTGCTGCCGGAACTGACCCTGGCCCAGAAGTGGGATCTCACGGTCAACGAGGTGGCCCGCAACGTCCACACCCACCCGACCCTGTCGGAAGCCATCCAGGAAGCGATCCACGGCCTCGCCGGCCACATGATCAACTTCTGATCGCCGCACCACCGTTGACCGCGGGCGCTTCCGAACCGGAAGCGCCCGCGGCCATTTCCGGGGGACACCGCTTTCATCGCCAATTCGTATGTGGGAAACGAGATTCGAGTTCGGGTACATTTGCTGCCGCACGCCGTGTTCGGCGTGATGAACTTGAATTGGGGAGTTGCTTTGGTACGGAATGTTTTCCGGGTGGGTCTACTGGCGGCGACGCTGGTGTCGCTGGGGGTTGCCGCTTCGGGAACGGGATTCGCGGTGGATTCGGGTAGTGCGGGATCGCCCGCGCCGAAGCCGCCGAAATTACGCTCATGCCGGGCGGCGTGATTCACGTCGATGCCCCCGCGGACGGTTCGGCCTGGACCTGCAAGGGCATGAGCCTGGTCCCGTTCGTCTCGCTGACGACCCAGGTGGCCAAGCACAGGACCTCGACAGGCTCCGCGATGGCGGACTCGGTGCCCTGGACGGCATCGGTGGATCTCCAGTTCCCGCCCAACACGATGGTGCTCTGGGAATGCGACAGCGCCGGATCCGGTCACACCACCTACAAATCCGAGGGCACCCTGCAAACCCTGCCCTGAGGACATCACCCTCGTACGACGGCCCGGTATCGGCGAAAATCGCCGGCACCGGGCCGTTTTCGTAGATATCGGGCTTCAGTCCGCCAGGTGCAGGCGGCGGTGGAGCGCGTAGACGCGGTCGCTCAGTTCCGGAAAGGGGCCGGAGGTCGGGATGCTCGGGGCGACTTCCCGGATGGAGAGGGGGCGGACGGGTCCCGCGGGAACGCCGAATTCGTTGAGCCACTCCAGGAGTTGGGCGGTGGAGGCGGCGTAGACGATGCGGCCGAGGCCGACCCAGGCATGGGCCGCGGAGCACATCGGGCAGTGCTCGCCGGAGGTGTAGACGGTCGCGGCGGCACGCTCTTCGGGGGTGAGGTTTTCGCCCGCCCAACGGGCCAGGTCGAATTCGGGGTGGCGGGTCTGATCGCCGCCCGACACTCGATTGCGGTCCTCGGCCAGCACTTTTCCGTTCGCGTCGACCAGCAGCGATCCGAAGGGCTCGTCGCCCGAATTCAGCGCCTCCTCGGCGAGCTCCACGCAGCGCTCGAGGTAGTGCAGATCTGTGTCGGCGGGCATGCGACTCCTTGGGCTCGTGGCTTATTGGCGGTGATAGGCGTTCTGCGCCTCGGTGATCGCGGTGATGTTGGATTCGAGGATCTCGATGAGGCCGACGAGTTGGTCGGCTACCTGCGCGCCCAGGTCGGTGAGGGTGTATTCGACGACCGGGGGGATGGCTTGCTGGACTTCGCGATTGACCATGCCGTCGCGTTCCAGGGTTTGCAGGGTTTGGGAGAGCATGCGCTCGGAGATGCCGTCTACGCGGCGGCGCAGGGCTGAGAAGCGGTAGGGGCCCTCGCGGAGGGCGGCCAGGGTGAGGACGCCCCAGCGGCTGGCCACGTCCTGGAGGACGGGGCGGGAGGAGCAGTTGCGGGCGAAGACGTCGGCCTCCAGCGTGGGGTCGACCACAAACGCCTGGTCGGGGGGCTGGGAGGTCATGGGATTCAGATTACCTTCGATTCGGGTAGCGGTTTGGGAATGGGATGTGCTTACTATTAGTTAGTACATGTCAGACGTGCAGTTCATTCCCTGAAACCCATGGAGGTAGTCATGACCGTCGCAGTCACCGGAGCAAGTGGTCAGCTGGGCCGTCTGGTTGTCGAGGCGCTGTTGAAGGACGGGTCGCAGCCCGTCGTGGCCGTGGTTCGCGATGCCGCGAAGGTGGCCGATCTGGCCGAGCGCGGCGCCGAGGTGCGGGTGGCGAGCTATGACGATCCGGAGGCGCTGGAGCGCGCTTTCCAGGGTGTCGATCGGGTGCTGCTGGTCTCGGGCAACGAGTTCAGCAAGCGGGTCGCCCAGCACACCAATGTGATTCGCGCGGCCGAGAACGCGGGCGTGAAGCTGCTGGCCTACACCAGCATTCCGAAGGCCGAGGTCAACCCGTTGATCCTGGCTCAGGAGCACATCGGCACCGAGGCCGCGCTGGCCGGGGCGAGCATCCCGACCACCCTGCTGCGCAACAGCTGGTACTGGGAGAACTACACCGGCGGGCTGGCGCACGCGGTCGAGACCGGCACGCTCTACGGTGCGGCCCGCGACGGCAAGGTATCGGGTGCGTCCCGCGCCGACTATGCCGAGGCCGCGGCCCGCGTGCTCACCACCGACGGTCACGAGGGCAAGGTCTACGAGCTCGGCGGCGACGAGGCGCTCAGCTACGACGAACTGGCGCAGGTCATCTCGGAGGTGTCCGGCAAGCCGGTGCGGTATCAGGATCTGCCGCAGGCCGATTACGCCGCCGCCCTCGAGGGCGCGGGCCTGGAAGCCGGGTACGCCGCGGTTCTGGCCGATGCCGACGCCGGTATCGCGAACGGCATCCTGACCGTCGACTCCGGTGATCTGCAGCGGCTGCTCGGCCGCCCGTCGACCCCGGTGGCCGAGGTCTTCCGCGCCGCGCTGAGCTGAGGATCGGGGACGGGCAGGCCCTCAGTACCAGTTGTGGGCCTGCCAGAAATCCCAGGCGGCGTTCGGGCTGCCGTAGCGGGCGACCATGTAGCGGTAGGCCCAGCGAAGCTGGGTGAGCGGGTTGAACATCCAGTCCGGGCCCTCGCTGAACATCTTGTGCGCGGGGAGGGCCTGGGCCAGGCCGTAGGCGCCGGAGGTCGGGTTGATGGCGAAGACCTGCCAGTCGCTCTCGTGGCTGATGATCTGGTTGAAGGATTCCCACTGCTCGCCGGGGACCATGAAGCGGGACAGGGTTTGCAGGGTCGGTTTGGAGTAGCGCTGGGCCGAGCCGATCATCTGGATCAGACTCGCGGGGTCGACCGGGAGCGCGACCGGGATCTCGGCGGATCGCGCGATCGGGTCGGCCACCGCGGTGCGCGCGTCGGCGGTCCCGACGGCGACGGTCAGCGGGGTGAGGGCCGCGAGCAGCAGTCCGAGCAGAGTGAATCGCAGCGAACGCTTTCTGATTTCGGGGTCATCGAAAACGGGCAACGCCTGGTCCTTCCGTGTCGTTCACCGCAACGCCTAGTCGTCACAAATGCCACGAAAAACAGACACAACTTGTCTTCGAACGAAACTGACCGTACGCCCTTTCAGTTCATGAATGCGGGCGACACGCGGCGAAATGCCTGATCAGAGTGGATTGCCGGATTGCCGGGCGCGGTCGAGCAGCAATTCGCGCTCGGTCGCATTGCCGGTGAGTTCGGCCGCTCGAGTAAAGGCCGCGCGGGCCTGTTCCGCATTGCCCAGCCGGGCAAGCAGGTCGCCCCGAACCGCGTGCAGCAGGTGGTAATCGGCGAGCGCGCCGGTCGCGGCGACGGCGTCGGCCAGCTCCAGGCCGGCGGCCGGGCCGTGCAGCCGGGACACCGCGACCGCGCGGTTCAGTTCCACGATCGGCGACGGAAAGCGCTGGGCCAGTACGGCATAGAGTCCGGCGATGCGCCGCCAGTCGGTGTCCTCGGTGGTCGTGGACATGGCGTGCACGGTGGCGATCGCGGCTTGCAAGGCATACCGTCCGGGTTCGCGGCCGAGCGTGCGGTTCAAGGTGTGCGCGGGCCAGGGCGGCGAAGCCGCGTCGAATGTAGAGACCGTTCCAGCGCGAGCGGTCCTGATCGGCGAGCAGGATCAGTCCGCCGTCCGGTCCGGTGCGGGCCCGGGTGCGCGAGGCCTGGAGTTCGAGCAGCGCGGCCAGGCTGTGCGCCTCCGGCTCGCCGGGCAGCAGGCCGGTCAGGATGCGAGCCAGACGCAGTGCGTCGTCGCACAATTCGGCGCGCATCCAGCTGTCGCCGGAGGTGGCGGCATAGCCCTCGTTGAAGATCAGGTAGATGACCTCGAGCACCGAGTCCAGCCGCTCGGCCAGCTCGGGCCCCTCGGGCACCTCGTAGGGAACCTTCTTGTCGGCGATGGTGCGTTTGGCGCGCACGATGCGTTGCGCCACCGTCGATTCCGGCACCAGATAGGCGCGGGCGATCTCGGCCGTGCTGAGCCCGCCCACCATGCGCAGGGTGAGCGCGGTGCGCGCGGGCGGGGTCAGCACCGGATGGCAGGCGGTGAAGATCATGCGCAGCAGATCGTCGGCGATGACCGGCTGCTCCGCCCCCGGCTCGTCGAACACCGGCTGCTCCTCCAGCGGCGTCTGCCGCCCGAGCAGCTCCAGCTTGCGCGCGAAGTTCGCATCACGCCGAATCCGATCCACCGCACGATGTTTCGCGGTCAACATGAGCCAGCCGCCCGGATTCGGCGGGACGCCCGCGCGCGGCCACTGCTCCAGCGCCGCCACGTGGGCATCCTGCGCGAGCTCCTCGGCCGTCGCGATATCCCCGACCAGCCGGGTCAGCCCGGCCACCAGCCGCGGCCACTCGATCCGCCACGCCGCCTCGATCGCTCGGCGCGCCCGCTCGGGCCTTGCTGCCGCCGATGGTTCAGGCACCGTCGACCGTTCGGACACGGCCGACGGCTCCGGCACCATCGACGGCTCGGACACCGCCAGCGGATCGGGCATTGCCGACGGATCGGGTGTCGCCGCGGCCGAGGGATCAGGCACGGTGGAGGCCGATCGGTCGGACGGGGCGGCTCAGTTCTGGCCGTCGAGGGGACGGATCTCCAGTTCGAGTTCCCACTCCGGGCCGTGCACGTTCAGGAATCGCCGGGACCATTCCACCGCCTCCTCGGTCGTGCGGGTCTGCAGCAGACAGTAGCCGCCCACGATCTCCTTGGATTCGGTGTAGGGCCCGTCCACCACGGACTGCACGCCGCCCGACTGACGCAGGCGCACACCCTCTTCGAGGGGTCGCAGCCCGGCGGTGTCGAGCAGCACGCCCGCCTTGGTCATCTCCTCGATGACCTCGTTGATGTCGGCGATCATCTTTTCGTCCGGGCCGCCCTCGGGGGCCTTGGCCGGGTCGAGGCGAATCAGCATGAGGTGTCGCATGGTTCGATCCTTACTCTCAGGCGATGCCGTAGCGGGTGTAGAGCACGCCGTTGTCGAAGACCTTCGACTCCAGCAGGTTCAGATTCAACTCGGTCTTGTCGCGGAACAGCGGGGTACCCGCGCCGATCGTCACCGGGTGGATGACGATGCGGTACTCGTCGATGAGCCCGGCCTCGGCGAACCAGTGCACCAGCGTGGGGCTGCCGTAGATGACCAGCGCGCCACCGTCTTCCGACTTCAGTTCGTTGATCCGCGCGGCCCCGTCGGTCCCGATGATCCGGGTGTTGTTCCACTCCGGCGACTCCAGCGTGGTCGAGAAGGCGAGCTTGTCGATGGCGGTGACCCATTGCGCGTGCTCGAGGTCGTGCGCGGTGGCCTCCGGACTGTCGGACACCGACGACCAGTGGTCGCGCATGCCCACGAAGGTCTTGCGGCCGTAGATCACCGTCCCGACGTCGGCGCGGATGTGCTCGTCGTGGAACGCCGCGAGCTCCGGGCTGTAGGAGCGGAAGGTCCACTCCAGCCCGAGTTCGGTGTTCGAGGCCGCGAAGCCGTCGAGGGTCATGTGCTCGAAAGCGACTACTTTTCGCATCCGGGATCCTTCCGTCGAGAGGGCGGACCGCGTTCCGGTCCCTGCCTACTCCTCGAACGGGCGACGCCGGAATCGACACGTCCCGAAAAAAGAATTCGGGACGTGTCGCGGCGGGCGTGGGATCAGACCCACTGCACCAGTTGGATGACGATGCCGTTGGGGTCGAGGGCCTGGAAGTAGCGCTCGCCCCAGGGCTCGGTCTCGATCGGCGTCACGATCGGGACGCCTTCGTTTCGCACCCGGTCGTACTCGGCATCGATGTCGTCGACGACGAAGGCGACCAGCAGGCCTTCGCCCGCGCTGCCCGCGATGCGCTCGGGTTTGAAGCTGCCCAGGCCGGTGCGCAGGTAGACGACATCGAATCCGGCGTCGTCGCGGGTCACGTTCACGAAGCCGTCCGCCGACATCTTCTCGGTGAAACCGAAGTGGTCGACGAGGAACTTCGCGGAGGCGATCGGGTCGGGCACGTTCAGGGAGATGACGGAAGCGGTGATGTTCAAGGGTCCTCCTAGGTGGTGCCGATTAACTCTGTACTATGTACGCTGTACTTTGTACGTAAATTCCCGGACGCATGCAAAGTGATGACCGTCACATCGATACGATCGGCGGCGGAGGTGAGGCGAATGGCCGGAAAAGGTGGCGAGCGCAGCAGCGCGGGCGACCCGGTGCGCACGCTCGAATTGCTGTGGCGCGAGCCCGGATCGGGCGGGTCCACGCGCGGGCCCAAGCAGCGCACCACCCTGGACGCGGTCATCGCGGCCGCGCTGGAGATCGCCGACGCCGAGGGGATCGGCGCGCTCACCATGCGGTCGGTGGCCGCGAAGCTGGGCATCACGCCCATGGCCACCTATACATATGTTCCGGGCAAGGCCGAGCTGGTCGACCTCATGCTCGATACCGTCTACCAGCACATGCCGCGCCACGATCTGGATGGAATGCCCTGGCGGGAGCGGGTTTCCGCGATCGCCGCCGAGAACCGCGCGCTGCTGGCCGAGCATCCCTGGGTGGCGTACCTGCCCACCACGCGCCCGCCGCTGGGCCCGGGGGTGGTCGCGAAATACGACCACGAGCTGCGCGCCTTCGACGGACTCGGGCTCGGCGACCTCGAGATGGACGCCGCGCTCACCTACCTGCTCGGCTTCGTGACCTCGACCGCGCAGCTCGCCATCGACACCGCCGCGGCCGCGGCGGCCAGCGGACAGTCCGACCACGAGTGGTGGGAGCGCGCCGCGCCCTTGCTCGAGCGCGTCTTCGATACCGACCGCTACCCCTTGGCGGCCCGCGTCGGCACGGTGGCCGGGCAGGCGCACGACAGCGCCTACAGCGCGGACCACGCCTACGAATTCGGGTTGGCGAGGGTCCTGGACGGGTTGGCCGTCCTGATCGAAAACCGCAGGCCCTGACCGTTCTTTGACCGTGCGGACAATTCACCCGGCACAGACCGATCGGGACGATGGTCTCAATTTCGCCGCGCGGATCGGCCGATCGCGGGCAGAATTCCAGCTATGCCGCGCGCAACCCCGGCAATCGTTGCCGCCGAAACTTTCACGCGGGCAGCGCAGCCCGTGCTCCCGGTGGGCGATCGCCTGGTGTTGCGCCCGTGGCTGCGCCGCGACGGCCCCGAGGTGTACTCCGCCTTCCAGGACCCGGCCATCCGTCGCTGGCATGTGCGCACCGCAGACACCGTGGAGGAGGCCGGGGACTGGGTCGACTCCTGGGCCCGCTCCTGGCACGGCGGCACCGCCGCCAATTGGGCTGTGGCCGACAGCTGTACCGGCCGCCTGATGGGCCGCGCCTCGCTGCACCACATGGAGCTCTGGCACGGCGAGGCCGAGGTGGCCTACTGGGTGGTCCCGGCCGCCCGCGGCTGCGGTATCGCGCCGCGCGCGGTGGACGCCCTGGTCGGCTGGGCCTTCGAGGTGGCCGGTTTCCATCGGCTGGAACTGCGACACTCCATCCACAACGGCCAATCCTGCCGAGTCGCCCACAAATCCGGCTTCGTCCTGGAAGGCATCAACCGCAGCGCGGGCCTGCACGCCGACGGCTGGCACGACATGCACCTGCACGCCCGGGTGGCCCATCCCGTCGAACCGGTCCACTCCCACCGGCTCCCGGCCGAGGCCATCCCCGAGGCCGCCACCCAGCCGGTCTACCGGCTCCGCCGTTGATCAGTGATCTGTCTGGATGCGCAGCGCGGTGATGGTGCTGGCCAGGCCCTCGTATTGGTTGGTGAGCAGGACGATTTCGATGAGGTGGCGTTCGTCGTAGTGGCTCGCCAGCGCCTGCCAGGTGGGGTCGTCGAGGTCGCGGGTGGTGACGAGCTGGTCGACCGCGGTGAGCAGGGCGCGCTCCTTGTCGGTCCAGCCTTCGGCGGCCGGGCCCTCGCGCAGGCGGTCCAGGATTTCGGCGGTGACGCCCGCGCGGCGGCCCAGGCGGATGTGATGGTCCATCTCGTAGTCGCATTGCCGCAGGTGGGCGACCCGCAGGATGACCAGTTCCGACTCGTAGCGGCGGAGTTTGCCGCCCGGCATGAGGCGGCCGGAGAAGTGCAGCCAGCCCCGGAACAGGCCGCCGGTCCGTCCCAGGGTGCTGAACAGATGGGCGTCCTCGGTACCGGCGGCGCGGGAAAGCGCCTGCCAGACAACCCAGTTCACCGGTCCGAGCTCCCGCAGCCGGCCGGGAGCGATGCGTGGCCTCGTCGACACCATCCCTCTAGTCAACACCCTGTCCCAGTCACCCGCCAGAGCAAACGCGGCGGCTCGCTCATTCCCGCACCGCCTGAGCCAGTTTCGTCAGTTCCAGCGCCCGCCGCGCCCGGGTCAGGACGTGCGCCCGGGAGCTGGTGAGGTGGGCCAGCAGGGTGCGCAGGGCGGTATCGAGATCACCCGTGAGCAGGTGCTCGGCGATCGCGATGTGGTCGTCGGCCATGGCGGCGATGCGGCCCGGGGTGGGCATGTCCAGGGCGCGCACCGGGCGCACCCGGGCGTGCACGGTCGAGAGTGCATCGGCCAGCGCCGTGTTTCCGGCGGCCCGCAGCAGCGTGGTGTGGAACTGCTCGTCGGCCGCGATGAGGGCGGCCCCGGGCTCGGGCGGATGTTCGCGGATGCGCCGCCACGCCTCGAGTTCTTCGCGCACCGCGGTGGTGTCCGGCGCGCCGCCCCTGGGGAGGGCGGCCGCGATCGAGGTCGCGGGTGCTTCCCGCGTCGCCGTGGTCGGCGATTCCGGCGGGCTGGACGGGGTGGTCTGGAGGCGCTGGATGCCCCTGGCCTCCAGCACGATTCGGAGTTCATAGAGGTCGCCGAGCTCATCGACCCGGGGGCGGTACGGGTAGAGGCCGTCGGTGTGGCGTTCCAGCAGTCCGTCGGCGTAGAGGCGGGCCAGCGCCTCGCGGACGGGGGTGCGGGAGACGCCGTAGGTCTCGGCGAGGCGTTCCTCGCCGAGCCGTTCGGTCGGCACCAGCACTCCGGCCGCGAGATCGCGCTGGAGCGCTCGATAGACCCGCTCGGACAACGGAATACGCCCCCTGCGCGCGTTCACGGGTGCGCCCGATCAGATCGCCATGGCCAGGCGCACCGCGGATTCCGCGCCCGCGCCGCCGGCCCCCGAGGAGGTCACGCGGCCCGAGCGCAGGACGTAGAACTGCTGGGCGGCCTGCAACGCGAATCCGATGTGCTGTTCCACCAGCAACACACTCAAGCCGCCGCGATTGGTGAGCTCGATAATGGTGCGTTCGATCTCGGCCACCACCGACGGCTGGATGCCCTCGGTCGGCTCGTCGAGGATCAGCAGCTTCGGTTCGGTGATGAGGGCGCGGGCGATGGCCAGCTGCTGACGCTGGCCGCCGGAGAGCAGTCCGGCCTTGCGGGACAGCAGTTCCCGCAGCGCCGGGAACAGGTCCAGCGATTCGGCGATGAGTTCCTTGCCGCGGGCCCGGCCGTCGGCCACCACCTGGAGGTTCTCCATTGTGGACAGCTGTGGAAAACTCTGCTGCCCCTGCGGCACGTAGGCCAGGCCGCGCTTGACCCGGCGCGAGGGCGACATCTTGGTGATGTCCTCGCCGTCGAAGTGGATCTTCCCGGACTTGGCGGGCAGCAGGCCGACCGCCGCGCGCAGCAGCGAGGTCTGCCCGGCCCCGTTGTGGCCCATGATGGCCGCGACGCCGTTCTCCGGAACCGTCAGGGAGACACCGTGAATGACTTCGGTGCGGCCGTAGCCGGTGTGTAGGTCAGTGAGCTCCAGCATCGGCGGCCTCTGCTTCCTGGTCGGTGGTCGGCGGCAGTTCACCCGCCGCGGCGGTGCCGAGGTAGACCTCCTGCACCTTGGGATCGGCCTGGACGGCTTCGACGCTGCCTTCGCTGAGCACCCGGCCCCCGGCTAGCACGGTGACCGAGTTGGCGAAGGCGCGCATGAAGTCCATGTCGTGCTCGACGACGATGATCACGCGGTTGTCGCCGATGCGGCGCAACAGGTTTCCGGTCTCCTCGCGCTCCTCGGCGCTCATGCCCGCGACGGGTTCGTCGAGCAGCAGCACCGAGGCGTTCTGCACCAGCAGCATGCCGATCTCGAGCCACTGCTTCTGGCCGTGCGCGAGCACCCCGGCGGGTTTGTCGCGCAGCTCGGTGAGGCCGGTGATCTCGAGGGCCTCGTCGATGGCGGGGAGCACGGACTTGCGGCGGCGCAGCAGGGTGAGCGCGGAACGCCCTGCGCCCGCGGCGATATCGAGGTTCTGCAAGACGGTGAGCTGTTCGAACACGCTCGCCGTCTGGAACGTCCGGCCCACGCCGAGCCGGGCGATCTGGTGCACCTTGCGGCCGACGAGCTCGGTACCGCTCTTGCGCGCCGAGCCGGTGGCCGGGGTGAGGCCGGTGATGGCGTCGATGAGGGTGGTCTTGCCCGCGCCGTTGGGTCCGATGAGGAAGCGCAGATCGCCTTGCAGGACGGTGAGATCCACGTCGGAGACGGCCTTGAAGCCGTCGAAACTCACCGACAGCTTGCTGATTTCGAGATATTCGGCCATCAGGCTTCCACCTTCTCCTCGACGGCGGGGGCATTCTCCTCGACAGCGGAGGCAGCGGTCTCGACCGGTTCGGCCGGGACGACCGGCGCGGGCTCGACCACCGCCGTCGGTGCGGGCCGCAACCGCTCCAGCAATTGCTTTGCCATGGGCCCGAATCCGGCCAGCCCGGCCGGAATGAAGCCGACCACCACGATGAACAGCGCGCCCTGGAAGTAGGTCCACGCCGACGGGAAGTGCTCGGAGAACGTGGTCTGCGCCCAGGCCACGCCGACCGCGCCCAGCACCGGCCCGAGCAGGGTGGTGCGGCCGCCGATGGCGACGCCGATCAGGAAGGCGATGGACGGGACGACACCGATGTCGGCGGGGGAGATGATGCCGACGATCGGGGTGAACAGCGCGCCCGCGATGCCCGCGAAGAAGGCGGCCACCACGTAGGCGACGATCTTGATATTGGCCGGGTCGTAACCCAGGAAGCGGACCCGCTCCTCCTGATCACGCACGGCCACAAGCAGTTCGCCGTAGCGGCTGCGCATCAGCTGGCGCGCCACCGCCACCACGATCAGCAGCGTGGCCGCCGCGATGAAGAACAGCATGCGCCGGTTCACCGGATCGTCCAGGCGGAAGCCGAAGAACGAGCGGAAGTCGCTCAATCCGGTGAAGCCGCCGATGGTCTGCTGCCCGGTGAGCAGAATGGCCAGCGCCGCGGCCAGCGCCTGGCTCAGGATGGCGAAGTACGCGCCCTTGACGCGGCGCTTGAAGACACCGAAACCCAGCACCGCCGCGATCAACGCGGGCAGCACCAGAATCGCCAGGATCGCCACCGGCGCGGACTCGAAAGGCTGCCAGTACGAGGGCAATTTGTCGACGCCCGCGATGGTCATGAACTCCGGCACGTCCTCGTGAGCCTTGGCGGTGTCGGCCATCTGCATGTGCATGGCCATGATGTACGCGCCGATGCCGAAGAACACGCCCTGGCCGAGGGTGAGCATGCCGCCGCGCCCCCAGGCCAGGCCGATGCCGACGGCGACGATGGCGAAGCAGAGGAACTTGGCCAGCAGGCTCAACCGGAAATCGGTGAGCATGGCGGGCGCGATGCCGAACAGCACGATGGCGGCAATGGCGAAGCCGCCCAGGGCTTTCAGGGACGAGTTGGCGCGCAGACGCTGGACGATGGTCATGCCAGGCTCCTGGTGCGGACGGTGAACAGACCCTGCGGGCGCACCTGCAGGAAGATCACGACCACGATGAAGACGATCACCTTGGCGACCGTCGCGGTGGTCGAGTACTCGACGAACGAATTCAGCAGGCCCATGGCGAAGGCCGCGATGACGGTGCCCTTGATCTGCCCGAGGCCGCCGATGACGACCACCAGGAAGGCGTCCACCAGATACGACTGCCCGATGGTGGGGCTGGTGGAACCGATCAGGGTGAGCGCGACACCCGCCACGGCCGCCAGCCCGGAGCCGATGAAGAAGGTGCTGACGTCGGTGAGACGGGAAGAGACGCCGGAGGTTTCGGCCAGGCTGCGGTTCTGCACCACCGCCCGGATGCGACGGCCCAGCGGCGTCGTCTTGAGCGCGGTGGCCAGCGCGATGACCGCGACCACGGCCAGCACCATGATGAAGATGCGGGTCTTGGGCACCACGGTGCCCGCGATGGTGATGCCGCCGGTCAGCCAGTCCGGCGCGACCACGTTCTTGGCGGGCGCACCGAAGATGTCGCGCACCGCCTGCTGCAACACCAGCCCGACACCGAAGGTGACCAGCAGGGTGTCCAGCGGGCGGTCGTACATCCAGCGGATGAGCCCCATTTCCAGGGCCGCGCCCAGCAGGCCGCCGACCAGGAAGCCGACGAGCAGCGACACGATCAGCGCCACCCCCGTCGCCGAGATCAGTTGCTCCACAACGTAGGTGGTGTAGCAACCGGCCATGATGAATTCGCCGTGCGCCATATTGATGACGCCCATCTGACCGAAGGTCAATGACAACCCCAGCGCGGCGAGCAGCAGGATCGAGCCCAGGCTCAAGCCCGTGAAGAGCTGTCCGACAGCCACATCCATGATCAGTACCTCTTGAGTTCTATTGGTGGAGAACGCCGTACGGCTGGTGCGGGAACCCCGCACCAGCCGCCCCTCATCGGCGGCCGCCGAATTACTTGAGGCCCTTGGCCCAGTCGTAGTTCTTCAGGTACGGGTCCGGCGACACCGGCTTGCCGCTGTCCCACACCGTGTAGATGAGGCCGTCCGGGTGGATCTCACCGATGCGGGCGGTCTTGGTGATGTGGTGGTTGGAGCCGTCGATGACGACGGTGCCCTCCGGCGCGTCGAAGCTGACGCCGTCGGCGGAGGCCTGAATGTCGGCCACCGCGAAGGACTTCGCCTTCTCGACGGTGTTCTTCCACAGGAAGACCGAGGCGTAGGCGGCCTCCATCGGGTCGGAGGTGGGCTTGCCAGCCCCGTAGGCGGCTTTGTAGGCGGAGACGAACGCCTTGTTGGCCGGGCTGTCCACGGTCTGGTAGTAGTTCCACGCGGTGAGCTGGCCCGCGACGTTCTGCACGCCGACGCCGCCGACCTCTTCCTCGGCGATGGACACCGAAACCACCGGCATATCAGCGGCCTTCAGGCCCGCGTTGGCGTACTCGCGGAAGAACGCGACATTCGAGTCGCCGTTGAGGGTGTTGAACACCGCGCCCGCCTTGGAGCTGCGGACCTTGTTCACGATGGTGGAGAAGTCGGTCGAGCCGAGCGGCGCGTAGTCCTCGCCCTTGATCTCGATGCCGTTGGCCTTGGCGTAGGCCTTGATCTCACGGTTGGCGGTCTGCGGGAAGACGTAGTCCGAGCCCACCAGGTAGAGGGAGGTGACGCCCTTCTGCTTCAGGTAGTCCAGCGCCGGGATGATCTGCTGGTTGGTGGTGGCGCCGGTGTAGAAGATGTTCTTGGAGTCCTCCAGGCCCTCGTACTGGACCGGGTAGTAGAGCAGCGAGTTCAGCGATTCGCACTTGGGCTTCATGGCCTTTCGCGACGCCGAGGTCCAGCCGCCGAAGACCGCCGCGACACAGTCGGAGCTGATCAGCTTCTCGGCCTTCTCCGCGAAGGTCTTCGGATCCGACGCGCCGTCCTCGAGCACCACCTCGAGCTTCTTGCCCATGACGCCGCCCGCGGCATTGATCTGATCCACGGCCAGCTTGGTGGCATTGGCGACGGTGACCTCACTGATGGCCATGGTGCCGGTCAGCGAGTGTAGGGAGCCGATCTTGATGGTGTCCTTCGAAGTGTCCACGCAGGACTTGGCATTGGAGCCCGAGGCGGTATCGCTGTCGCGCGAGCCGCAGCCGGCGAGCATGACCGCGGACAGCGCCAGCGCGGTCGGAATGGTGATCGCCTTCATCAGGCGGGTAGCCCGGTCCCGGCGGGGAGAGTCGTGCATGGGGCGGATCCTTCACTTCACGGGGTGCCGCGACGCCACCTGCGCCGCTTGCGAATACCGCCGCGTATACAACGGTTGTATTCGTGAGACGGAACGGTAAACCGGAAGTGTTGCGCCGGAATGACTCTCGATTAATCTCCGATGTCCACTGTTTCCGCGACGTGAATTTCCGCTCACCGCAACCGGTTTCGGTTCCATGGACGGAGGTGTTTCCGCAGGTGGAGGGGCATGAAACGGCTCGGGCCGGTGCCAGCGAGAGCTGACACCGGCCCGAGCCGGGGGTGAGCGGTCAGTAGCAGTACTGGGTGTGGGTGTAGTAGTCGGTGTGGCAGTCCTGCTGCCACGTCCACCCGTCCTGGCGGTCGTCGTTGGTGGTGCCAGCGCCCGCCGCGCTGCCGGTGCCGCCGCCGATCATCGCGCCGATCATGGCCGCGAACGGCAGCGCGATGAAGCCGAAGCCTCGGCGGCCGCCGGGTGCGCGACCAGCTTGGCGCCGTTGTCCTCGATGCTCGGGTTCATCGAGACCACCAGATCGGTGCCCTCGGCGCTCATGGCCAGGGGCGGGCTCGAAACGACCGCGCCGGAAGCGTCGAGGATGTGCACCGAGTCCGCGGCGAGCTGGAAGGTACCGCCGGTCAGCGTCGTGGTGACGGTCTTGTCCGCATCCGAGCGAACGATGCTGTAGCCGAGGTCGTTCGGCGTCTGCGCGGAGTACCGGATCGACTGCACGGCGGCCGGATCCGGTGCCGGTGCGGCGTAGGACGTACCCCCGTGATCGCCAGGGCGGCAATTGGGTGAATTGCTCGCCACCCTGGCTTACGCCGCGCCCGAACAGGTCTCGGACCAGCCGGTGGATCATCGGGCCGACCAATACGCGCTCGGCTGCACCCTGTTCGCACTGCTCACCGGGCACGCGCCCTTCACCGCGAGCAATGCCGGGGCCATGGTGGCCGCGCACCTGACCCGGCCGGTGCCCTCGGCGAGCACCGCCGCGCCCGGCGTGCCACCGGAGCTCGACGCCGTGATCGCCCGGGCGATGGCGAAGGACCCGGCGGGCAGATTCGCCACCTGCGCGGAATTCGCCGCTGCCGCACGGCGCGCCCTGGCCGGGGCGCGGCCGGTGCCGCCCACGGTCGTCCGCATTCCGCAGCCCCCGGCGCCCGCGCCGCCGCCGACCGTGCGCTGGAATCCGGCCGTCCCACCCGTGAATCCTGGTGCGGGACAGGTGTCCTCGCGCTGGCGGACCGCGTCGGTGCTGCTCATGGTGGCGGGGCTGGTGGCCGTCGCGGGGATCGGTGCGGCGGGGGTGTACTGGAAGTTCCTGCGCCCCACGGGCCCTCGGCCGCTGCCGTGGGGCGCGCACCACGCGCTGGCGGTGAACTACCCGCGGCTCGTTCCCGTCGATCCGGCGGGAACCGGCTGGCGCGATGCCCGCTGCTCGGCCGTCGGCACGGTGGCGGCGCTGGCGGGCGACCCGGCGCCCGTCCGGCAGATCATCTGCAATCAGCCCGACGGCATCACCATTTGGTACACCCAGTACGACCGCGCCGATGACGTGAAGAACTATCTCGCGGCCCACACCGTGCGGGTCGAGGGTGAGCACGAGATCGCGAACAGCTTCGGCGAGATGGTGCTGCAACGGCCGAAGGATCCGGCCGCCCCCTTCACGCTGGCGACCTACGGCTGGATCTCACCGGGATTGAGCGAGTCGCTGGTCGAGGTGTCCTGGCCGGGGCACACCTTCGAGGACGTGCGCGACCAGTGGTGGCAGCCCGCCCCGTTCTGAGCGTGGACGGTCACTGAATCACATACGGCGAGATGGAACTTCGGTGCTCGCTGATGTCGAGGGTCTTGCCCAGCGGCGGGAAGGCCCGCTGCGGGCAGCTCGACCGCTCGCAGACCCGGCAGCCCGCGCCGATCGGGGTGGCCTTGGGCTCGTTGAGGTCCAGGCCGTCGGCGTAGACGGTGCGTCCGGCGTGCCGCAGCTCGCAGCCCAGCCCGATGGCGAAGGTCTTGCTGGGCTCGCCGTAGCGGGTGGCGCGGCGTTCCACGGTGCGGGCCACCCACAGGTATTTGCGGCCGTCGGGCATCTGCGCGATCTGGGTCATGATCTTCGCGGGATAGGCGAAGGTCTCGTAGACGTTCCACAGCGGGCAGGTGCCGCCGCTGGAGGAGAAGTGGAAACCGGTGGCGGACTGGCGCTTCGACATATTGCCCGCGCGATCCACCCGGACGAAGGAGAACGGGACGCCGCGCAGTTTGGGCCGCTGCAGCGTGGACAGGCGATGGCAGATGGTCTCGTAGCTCTGGGTGAAGAAGGCCGACAGCCGTTCGATGTCGTAGCGGAAGTCCTCGGCCACCTCGTGGAAATGGCTGTACGGCAGCACCGTGGCGGCGGCGAAATAGTTGGCCAGGCCCAGTTTCGCCAGCACCACCGAATCGTGGCCGCTGAAATTGCCCTCGGCGACCAGCTTTTCGATCAGGTCGCCGCATTCCAGATAGGCGAGCTCGGCCGCCAGTTTGAAAACCCGCTGCCCGCCGGAGAGATGCGGTGCGATTTCCAGACGGCGCTGTTCGGGATCGAAGCGGTGCAGCAAGCCGTCGCCCAGGTCGATGCGCTCGACGATCTGCACCCCGTGGGCATCGGCCAGGCGGCGCGGGATCTCGCGTTTCAGGTCACCGCCGTGGAATCGCATCCGGTGGGTGAGTTCCTCGGCGGCGGTATCCAATTCGTGAATGTAGTTCTGCCGCTGATAGAAGTAGTCGCGTACTTCCTCGTGCGGTTTGGAGATGGCCGCCGAGCCGCTGCCGTCGGCGAAGCGGTCCTCGGTGGCGGCGGCCAGCTGCGCGGTCGTATTCCGGTAGCGGCGATGCATATTCACCATGGCGCGCGCCAGACCCGGGTGCGCGGACACCATTTCGGCGATCTCCTGGGCGTCGGCCTCCACGCCCAGTTCCTGGTCCATCACCACCTCCTGGAGCTCGGCGATGAGCCGGGTGTCGTCCTGGGAGGAGAAGAAGCCGGCGTCGACGCCGAAGACTTCACTGATGCGCAGCAGAACCGGTACGGTGAGCGGGCGCACGTCGTGTTCGATCTGATTCAGATAGCTCGCGGAGATCTCGAGCTTCTTGGCCAGGGACACCTGACTCAGCCCGCGTTCGGTACGCAGCTGGCGGAGCCGCGCCCCGACGTAAGTCTTGGCCATATGACCGAGTTTATTGGCGTCTTAGCACGGTTGCCAACGCCGGGATTAACACACCTGCTGAGCTTTGAGTCACATTCTTGTCGGTGCACCGGGTTACGGTCGAAGGGTGCTCTTGTCCGATGTGGTTGAGGCGTCACGGGGTGTGCGGGCGACATCGTCGCGCAAGAACAAGATCAATATCTTTGCCGAGCTGCTGAAAACGGCCGGGCCACCGCAGCTGGCCCAGGTCGTGGCGTGGCTGTCGGGTGATCCGGTGCAGGGGCGGATCGGTACCGGCTGGCGCACGCTCATGTCGCTCGAGGTGGAATCCGCGACCGAGCCGACCTTGACCGTGGCCGAGGTGGACCGGGTCTTCGACGAGCTCGCCGCGGTCGGCGGTGCCGGATCCACCGCGCGGCGGCAGCAATTGCTGACCGCCCTGTTCGCGGCGGCCACCGAGGCGGAACACGAGTTCCTGCTCCGGCTGCTCACCGGGGAGATGCGCCAGGGCGCGCTCACCGCGATCGTCGCCGAGGCGGTGGCCGTCGCCTTCGACGTGCCGATCGCGGCGGTCCGGCGGGCGCACATGCTGTCCGGGCAGCTCCCGGTCACCGCCCTGGCCGCGCTGACCGGCGGGGCGGAGGCACTGGCGGAGTTCCGGCTCGAGGTCGGGCGGCCGATCCAGCCCATGCTGGCCTCTCCCGGCGCGAGCCTGGACGAGGCGCTGGACGAATTCGACGGGGAGGCGACCGTCGAGCACAAGATGGACGGTGCGCGGATCCAGGTGCACCGGGACGGCGACCGGGTGTGGGTGTTCACCCGGACGCTGCGCGACATCACCGCGAGCGTGCCCGAGTTGGTGGACCTGGTGCGGAAGCTGGCCTGCACGAGCCTGGTCCTGGACGGAGAAACCCTGGCGCTCAACGATTCCGGCCGCCCGCGCCCGTTCCAGGAGACCATGAGCCGCTTCGGCGCGGCCACCGCTCAGGAACTGCTGCTGCACCCGTACTTCTTCGACTGCCTGCACCTCGACGGTGTCGACCTGCTCGATCGGCCGCTGCGCGAGCGCCGGGCCGCGCTCACCGGCGTGGCCGGGGGCCTGAGCATTCCGGCCCTGATCGCACCGGACGCCGAGGCCGCCGCCGAATACTTCGACGGCGCGCTGGCCGCGGGCCACGAGGGCATCATGATCAAATCCCTGGCCGCGCCCTACGCGGCCGGTCGGCGCGGGCGCGCCTGGCAGAAGATCAAACCCACCCACACCCTGGACCTCATCGTGCTCGGCGCGGAGTGGGGCTACGGCCGCCGCACCGGCTACCTGTCCAACCTGCACCTGGGCGCGCGCGATCCCGAGGGCGGCGAGCCCATCATGGTCGGCAAGACCTTCAAGGGCCTCACCGATGCCCTGCTGCAATGGCAGACCGCCGAATTCCCCCGCCACGAACGCGACCGGGACGCCTCGACCGTCTACCTCTATCCCGAACTGGTCGTCGAGATCGCCCTCGACGGCGTTCAGGTCAGCCCCCGCTACCCCGGTGGCGCTGCCCTGCGTTTCGCCCGGGTGGTCCGGTATCGCCCCGACAAGGAACCCGCCCAGGCCGACACCATCGACACCATCCGCGCCCTGCTACCCGGCGCGAGGTAACTTCCGAAACCGACTCTCTTCACAGCGGATTCACAGCTGGAACAGGGGACGCTCCGAGTTTCGGGGGACATGATTCGGGTGTCGAAGTCGACCGGACGGTTGTCAGGTGACGAGGTCGCAGGAACTGCCACCGCATCTCCCACGCGGATCCCCTGCTGAACTCGTGCCGTCCGCTCGGATGTCGACGGTGGATTGCGCATGGTCCACCTTTGTGGCCGGTGGTGCCCCGCCCCCTCGCCGGGCACCGCCGGCCGCGGTCATTTCGCGTGGTCCGCGGTCACGAGTCGTAGTCGGGCGTGCCGGTCAGATTCGGCAGTCTGCGGCGGCCCGCGGCCAGTTCACCCGCGAGATCCTCGTAGGCGATGGCCAATTCGGTGAGCCGCTGCGCGGCCTCGTGCATGGCGTCGTCGGGCGACATGGCCAGGGTCAGGTAGGCCAGTGCGGAGAGCTGCGCCAGCCGGTCCACCACGGTCCCCACCGTCTCGGTGTGCAGGTGCGCGTCGCGGGCGGCCTTGGGCAACTCGGCCGCCACCCAGCTGTCGATATCGTGCACCAGCCGGGCCCGGTCGTGGTCGATCCGGTCGGTGCCCGCCGGGCTGGTGAGCCGCTGTTCGTGCAGGTCCGCGAGTAACCCGGCGCAGCGCAGCACCGGATGATCGTCGGGGGGCAGGCCGCGGCAGGCCTGCAGCAGCAGGTGTTTCGGTGGGAGCGGATGCACGGCCGACATCCTGCCCCTCGAATGTCTCCGAATGGCAACGACATTCGGTGCCACAATGCGTCCCAGGGGTTGCATCCGGTGCCGTGACGTGCCGTGATGGTGGGGTGATCCTCACCGTGACCATGAATCCGGCCTACGACATGACCTATCGGGTCGAGCATTTCGAGCGTGGGCGGGCACAGCGGGTGCGCTCGGTGGATCAGCGACTCGGCGGGCGCGGCATCAATGTGACCCGGGTTCTGAACCAGCTCGGCAAGTACGCGCGCGCCACCGGATTCGCCGATCATTCCTTCGCGGCCGCCGCCGAACTCGAGATCCCGGTGGATTTCGTGCACGCGCTGCCCTGGGTGCGGCGCACGGTGGTGATCAGCGAATCCGACGACGGCACCGCCACCGCGCTGTGGGAGCCCGGGCCGCGGGTCACCGAACCGCACGCGGTCGACCAGCTGCGGGTGCGGGTCGCGGGACTGCTCTCGGACATGAACGGACTGGTCATCGCGGGCTCGCTGCCCGGCGGGGTGAGTCCCGGGCTGCCCGCCGAACTGGCGCGCACCGCCATTGCCGCGGGCGTGCCCACCATCTGCGACTTCGACGGCCAGGCGCTGGAACTGGCGGCGCGCGTGCCCGGCGTCGTGCTCACCCCCAATACCGATGAGCTGGAACGGCTCACCGGCCGTCCGGCGGGCACGATCGCGGAGATCCTGGCCGCGGTCGAGCCGCTCATCGCCGACGGGGTCGGCGCGGTGGTGGTGACCCGGGGCGGAGCGGGCATGGTCGCGGTCACCGCGACCCGGGCCTGGACGGCCTCGCTGCCGAAACCGCTGGCAGGCAATCCCACCGGCGCGGGCGATGCCGCCGTGGCGGCCATCATCGCCGCCTTCGCCACCGAACCGGTGCCGGACTGGCCCGCCATCCTGGCCGACGCGGTGGCGACTTCGGCTGCCGCCGTGGTCATTCCGGTCGCCGGGGAGATCGACCGGGTACTGCGCGATCGGCTGCTGCCCACGGTGCAGGTCCGCGAACTGGAATCGGTGGCCGTGCGGCCGTGATCGCTGTGAACCGGGTCGCACGGCGGCGTGGTTGACACGGTTAGGGGGTGATTCGGGGCTAGGTTGGGGGAGTGTCGGACCTGGATACTCAACCCGATCCGGGGTCGGGTGTGGGCGACAGATTTCGGATGCCGCGGGTCGTGCGCGCGGCGCAAGTGCTGGCGCTCGGACTGGCCGGGCTGGGGATCGCCTGCGTGGCCTCGTCGGGCTGGCTGCTCGGGGCGAGGGCCGCGATACCGACGGTGGTGCCCTTCGTTCCCGCCTTCGTGCTCGGGTTGATCGCGCTGACCTTCAATTCCGAGGGGCAAGGGGTACGGATCGGGGCGATTCTGGTGGCGGTCATGAACATGCTCTGGACGGTTCCGTCCATCACCGAGGGCCGCCCGCCCGGTCCCTTGGGCCCGCTGGTGTCGCTCGCGGTGATCGTGCTGCTGTTCCGCAAAGAGGCCCGGGACTGGTTCGAGCCCGACGCCTGGTGGTAACAACTCCGAAATCTCGTCTGCCCATTTGCAATCTGCGTGCAATTCCCGGCCCTTACGGTTGCCCTATGAGTTCGGAAGTCGCCGCGGGAACGGGCATTCATATCAGCGGGCTGAGCAAGACCTTCCGCTCCGGGCGGCGTGTGGTGCAGGCCCTCGATGCGGTCGACCTGCACACCGCGCAGGGGGCGTTCCTGTCCCTGCTCGGGCCCTCGGGCTGCGGCAAGTCCACCATCCTGCGCATCCTGGCGGATCTGGATTCGCCGTCCGCGGGCACCGCGAAGATCAATGGCGAGACCCCGGCCGAGCTGCGCCGCCGTCATGAGTTCGGCATCGCCTTCCAGGATTCGGCGCTGCTGCCCTGGCGCAGTGTGGAATCCAATATCCGGCTGCCGCTGCAGGTCGCGGGCCTGCCGGTGGACAAGGAGCTGATCACCGATCTGATCCGGCTGGTCGGGCTGGAGGGCTTCGAGAAGGCCAAGCCCGCGCAGCTGTCCGGCGGTATGCGGCAACGGGTTTCGATCGCCCGCGCGCTGGTGGTCAAGCCGACGGTGCTGCTGCTGGACGAACCCTTCGGCGCGCTCGACGACATGACCCGGCAGCGGCTGAACCTGGAGCTGCTGCGCATCTGGACCGAGAAGCCCGCCACCACCCTGATGGTCACCCACGGCATCGCCGAGGCGGTGTTCCTGTCCGACGTGGTGGCGGTGATGAGCCCGCGACCGGGCCGGGTGGTGGAGGTGGTGAACATCGACCTGCCCCGGCCGCGCACCCCGGAGATGATGCGCTCACCCGAATTCCACAAACTGCACGACTACTTGCAGGAGCTGCTCTTCGGTCGCAGCGGCCAGGGCGGTGTCGCGTCCGACAGCGGTGGTGCCGCCGAAATCGGTGGGCCCTCGGAAATCGCCGGTGTCTCCGAAGGCGGTGCCGCCGAATGAGAGAGCGCTTCCGGATCACCCGGCTCGGCGGGGCGGCGGGCATTCTCGCGCTGCTGGCGCTGTGGACGGTGCTGGCCGAAATCCGCGTCGCGAACGGCACCGTGCCCAGCCCGTGGACCGTCGTGCACACCATGTACACCGACGGCTGGGCGCTCTACGGCCCGAACTTCCGGGTCACGGCCTGGGGTGCGCTGCAAGGCTTCGCGTGGGGCAATGGCCTGGCCATCGCGCTCGCGGTGCTGGTGGTGCTGATTCCGCCGATCGAAATGCTGGTCACGCAGCTGGCGATCCTTAGCTACTGCACGCCGCTGCTGGCGCTGGGCCCGATCATCCTGGTGGTGTTCGGCGGCCGCACGCCGACGGTGTTCCTGGCGGCCATGTACTGCTTCTTCACCACCATGGTCGGCACCGTGTCCGGGCTGCGGTCGGCCGATCGCACCAGCCTGGATCTGGTGCGCGCCTACGGCGGCGGCCGGTGGGAGCGGCTGCGGCGGGTGCAGCTGATCGCCGCGCTGCCGAATACCCTGGCCGCCTTGAAGATCGCCGCGCCGTCGGCGGTGCTGGGCGCGATCATCGGCGAGTACCTGGGCGGCGTGGACAGCGGCATCGGCGTGGCGCTGACGGCGGCGCAGACCGCCTACCTGGTGCCGCGCACCTGGGGCATGGCGCTGGCCGCGGCCGCGCTGGCGGGACTGGGCTACGCCATTGTCGCGCTGGTGGCGCGGGTGGCGGTGCCGTGGACTCGGGCGGAGGCGTGATGAAGACCCTGAACGTATTGCGGCCGATCGGGAAATTCCTACTGCCGCTGCTGGTTTCGCTGATCCTGCTGGTGGCGCTGTGGTACGGCTTCCTGAAGCTGTACCCGCAGGTGGGCCTGGTCGGCAAGAGCCCGGGCGACGTCTGGCACTACCTGGTGACCGGGCCGACCTCCGAGGGCGCGCGCCGGGTGATCTTCGACGAAATGCGAATCACCCTGCGGGACGCGCTCATCGGCTTCGGCGTGGGCCTGGGCGCGGCGCTGGTGGTGGCGGCGCTGTTCATCGGTGTGCCCGCGGTGGCGCAGGCGTTCATGCCGGTGGCAATGCTGCTGCGGTCGGTGCCGCTGGTGGCCATCACCCCGATCATCGTGCTGGTCTTCGGGCGCGGCCTGCTGGGCGTCACCGTCATGGCGGCCATCGTGGTGTTCTTCCCGGCCCTGGTGATGATCATGACCGGTCTGCGTTCCGCGCCGCGCCAGGCCACGGAACTGGTTGTGGCCTACGGCGGTTCGAACTGGACCGCCATGCGCATGGTGGCGATTCCGGCGGCGCTGCCGTCGGTCTTCGCGGCCGCCCGCGTGTCGGTGCCCGGCGCGCTGATCGGTGCGCTGCTGGGCGAATGGCTGGGCAGCGGAACGGGTTTGGGCGCCGGGCTGATCCGCGCCATTCCCACCTTCCAGTACAACCGGCTGTGGGCTTCGATCGCACTGGTCACCGTGGTGTCGGTGTTCGCCTACGCGGTGGTCGGCGTGCTGGCGAATCTGGTGCTGGCGCGGTTCGCACCGGAGCAGAGCCGGGACTGAGCACGCGAGTTAACGTGCCGCACACAAATACCTGCGGAAAAGCAAAATATCGGAAATCGAAAACGCCTACATTTCCCGCATGAGTGGTTTGTTCCGGCCGGGTCCGGCCTCGCAGTTGTCGCAGTCGTCCCTGGGACGGCGATCCTTCCTCCGTTACGCCGGGCTGGCCGGGGTGGCGGTCGGCGGGGCCGGGGTGCTCGCCGCGTGCGGCGGCAGCTCCTCGAGCGGCGGCGGCAGCTCGGCCGACGGCTCCAAGTTCGGGACCGTGGCGGTGCAGCTGTCCTGGCTCAAGAACATCGAATTCGCGGGCGAGTACTTCGCCGACTCCAAGGGCTACTACAAGAACGCCGGATTCGGCTCGGTGAACCTGGTCGCGGGCGGCGCGGCCAGCACCTCGGTGGAGGCCGGGCTGGGCACCGGCAAGATCTGGATCGGCATGTCCGCGCCGCAGACCACCGCGCCCGCCGTGCTGGAGGGCCTGAACGCCAAGATCGTCGGGACCACGTATCAGAAGAACCCCTTCTGCATCGTGAGCTCGGCCAAGAAGCCCATCCTCAACCCGAAGGACATGAAGGGCCGCAAGATCGGTGTGCAGGACACCAATCAGCTCATCTTCAACGCGCTGCTGACCGCCAACGGCATGACGCCCAGCGACGTCACCATCGTGCCCGCGCAATTCGATCCGACCCCGCTGGCCAACGGCGAGGTGGACGGCTGGGTCAGCTACGCCACCAACGAGCCGATCACCCTGGCCTCCAAGGGCTTCCAGAACATGAACTTCCTATTCGCCGACTACGGGCTGCCGCTGGTCGCGGAGACGCTGACGGTGAGCCAGAAGACCATCGATTCCGAGCGCGACAAGCTCAAGGCGTTCCTGGTCGCGGAGATCAAGGGCTGGAAGGACGCGGTCGCCAGTCCGGAGGAGTCGGCGCGGCTGGCCGTGGAGGTGTACGGCAAGGATCAGCAGCTGGAGCTGAAGGAGCAGACCATGGAGGCCAGCGCCCAGAACGGGCTGGTGGTCTCGGCCGACTCCAAGGCCAACGGGCTGTTCACCATGACCGACGCGCTGATCGAGCAGAACATCGCCGCGCTCGGCAAGGCCAAGATCGATATCAAGGCGAGCCAGCTGTTCGACCTGTCGGTGCTCAAGGAGGTCTACGCCGAGCATCCGGAACTGAAGGCGTAACGGGCTCAGCGGTTCTCGGCCTCAGCGCACGAGTTGCACGTGCCGCTTCCCCCTGCCCGGCGAGGTGGACAGCGGCTCGGCCGAGGTCCCGTTGCGCACCGCCAGCAGTTCGGCGGCGATGGCGACGGCGGTCTCGGCCGGGGTGCGCGCGCCCACGTCCAGACCGGCGGGGGAGTGCAGGCGGGCCAGCGTGTCGTCGGTGAAGCCGCCCGCCTGCAGGGCCTCCAGCCGATGCGCGTGTGACGCCGGGGTACCCAGGGCTGCCAGGTAACCCAGCTCGGGTAGTCGCAAAGCCACTGTGAGCAAGGGGATTTCGAACTTCGGGTCGTGCGAGAGCACCACCATCGCGGTATTCGAATCGATCGCGCCCGCCGAGGCCTGGGTGTTCAGGTAGCGGTGCGGCCAGTCCACCACGACCTCGCAGCCCGGGTAGGCCGCGGCATTGGCGAAGGTGGGGCGCGCGTCCACGATGGTGATCCGGTAGCCGAGCAGCTTGGCCTGGGTGGCCAGCGCGCCCGCGAAGGTATTGGCCCCCACCAGGATCAGATGCGGTGGGCGCGCGAAGGAGGACACGAACACGTCCGAATCCGGCAGCGACACCAGCTCGGTGCCGTGCTTGCGGTCGGTGATCAGATGCTGCCCGATCACGTCCGGGTCCGAATGCCACACCACCGTGAACACGGTGACCTGCCGCTGCGCGGCGATATCGGCTGCCACATCCGGGAATTCGGGAAAATGCCGGCGCGAGAACGGTTCGGTGAACACGTCCAGGGTGCCGACGCAGTCCATCTGCGCGTCCAGTCCGCTGCCCGGCCCGAACCGCTGCAACCCGCGCCGCCCGGTGCGTGCCGATTCCATCGCGGCCTCGTAGGCGGCCGCCTCCGCGCAGCCCGCCGAGATCGAGCCGAAGGCCCGCCCGTCGGCATCCACCACCATGGCCGAACCCACCGGCACCGACGTAGCCCCCTGTGTCCGAACGAGAGTGGCCAGACCTCCGGTCCGCCCGCTGTGCCATACCCGAAGAAGGTCCTCGATGATTTCCCGCATCACACGCTCCCGCTCACCGTGCGCCGCCCGCCGGATAATCCCGATCGATCCCCGTAGCGAGGTCGTCGCACGTGACGCACACCATATCCGCTCGTTGTCGTAAATAAGTGCCCGCCCCCGAATTTCCCGCCGCGCTCGCGCACGCACCCGCCCAGTGCGCCCGCCCCAGCACCACCGGGTGCCCCGGCACACCCCCGAAAACTGCCCGCGCCAACCTGCTCTCACTTACCTGCGCGGCCGCGATCACCCGGGCCACCACCGCGCCGCCGACATCGGGGGTATCCACCGGCATGATCGCCGCGTACCCGGCCGGACCATCGTCAACTTTCCCCGGGCCGGAATTCCCGGTGGCAATATTCCCCGCCGGGATGGTCCGCGCCGCAAGTGATGAATCCGCTGTGCGACCGGCGAACTCCCGGCCCGCCGCACTCAGCCGCGGGGTCGCCGCCGCGGCCAATCCGGCCCGCATGGAAGCGCTCACCCCGATCTTCCAGTCCGCCGCCCAGACCGGATGCACCCCCGGCGGCAACGGAATGCCGGAGGTTTGCGACACCAGCCACGCACCCGCCGCGGTCCGGTGCGCGGGCCCGGTTGCCCCGAGTACCACGAAGATTCGCGAACACCCGCCGGCGCGCAGCGCCTCCACCGCCGACCGCAGCCAGACGCCGTCCTCGGCCAGCACTTTCGGCATGCCATAGCGCCGACCGGCACCGGCCGCGAGCAGAATGCCGTCGCAGCGTTCGGGGTTCACGCGAGCAGGGTAATCCCGCCCGCGAGGGTTCGCTGATCAAGCGACCGAAAGGGTGTCTGACCCGGCCGCCCGGTGCACTCTCCGGCCGGGCCGCGGGGTCAGCAGTCGAAACCGAGGCGGCGCAGGTCTTCCTGGACCCGGTCGGGGAGGGTGACGGATTCGCGGCGGCAGCGGTCCAGGGCCTGGGTCAGCTCCGCGCGGACCTGGTCGGCGAGTTTGATGCCCATGCCCTCATAGAGGAGCAGGGATTTGTGCAGCAGGTCGCAGGGCCGCCAGTGCGCGCCGCCGGAGCGGATGGCGATATAGGCGAGGGCGCGCAGCACGTCGGCCTCGCCGTGCGGGTCGCGGGTGCGGCGGGTGATCTCGAGCGAGTCGGCGTAGTACTCCTGGGCGGCGTCCAGGTCGCCCGCGTCGCGTTCGAGATGGCCGAGGCCGCGCAGGCAGTCCGCGCGCAGCAGGTGGTCGCCGATCTCGGTGCCGATGCGGTAGGCCTCGTCCAATTGACCTCGGGCCGTGGCGAACCGGCCGGATTCGCGGGAGACGCTGCCCAGGCCCCACAGCGACCAGCCCAGGCTGTAGCGGTCGCCGATCTCGCTCGCGATGGTCAGGGCATCGAGGTAGCAGCGGTGCGCGATGGCGCGGTCGCCGCCGGTGCGCTCCATGTGGCCCAGGCCGCGCAGCGCGTCGCCCTCGAATTTCGGGTTCTCCAATTGCCGCGCCATGCCCAGCACATCGGAGTACGCGCTCCGGGCGCGGTCGTAATCGCCGATGGTCCTGACGACCTCGGCGAAACCCCACAGCGAGGCCGCGATGAGCCGGGAATCGCCCAGCGCGGTGGCAATGTCGTGGGCCTCCTGGAAGGCCGTGGAGGCGGTCTCGTACCGGCACGCCCGGCGGTACAGGGTGCCCAGTTCGAAGTAGATGTCGCAGCAGGTGAGCCGATCACCGCCCTCCTTGGCGATGTCCAAGGCGCGGAACAACAATCCCTCCGCGTCGGAGAGGTGACCCAGCTCGGACAGGTGCGCGCCGAGCAGCCGCGCCAGCTCACCGGTGTCGGGGTCGGTGCCGGTGACGCTGACACAGCCCAGCAGCAGCTCGCGTTCGCGATTGAGCCAGTCCCGGGCCCGCTCCGTCGCGCCGGTCGGGTCGGGCGCGGGCGGGGCCGAGAAGCCGCCCACCGCCTCGTACGGTCGCTGCACTCCGGCCTGCCGCGCCACCAGCAGGCACTGCCGCACCAGCCGGCCGACCGCTGCCGGATGCTCGGTGGGCGGATCCTCGGCATCGGCCTTCACCCGTGCGAAAAGCCTTGTCACATCGTGGATTCGGTAACGCTGCCCGGTCGGGCCGCCCTCGGCCGGATCCAGCAGCCCCACCTCGAATATCTGCCGGATCAGCCCGAACGCCTGCGCCTGCGGCACATCCACCATGGGAGCCAGGGTCTCGGCGGTGATCTCGGTGCCGGGAAACCAGCCCAGCAGCCGAACCGCCCGCCGCAGCACCGGATCCGGCAGCCGCTGATACGACAGCTCGAAGGCCGCGCTCAGCGTCTCGCCCTCCGCGGAGAACAGATCCAGGGCGCGCTCGGGCAGGGAGTCCTCGGCGCCGTCGCCCGGCCCCGCCCGCATCCGGTCGGCCAGCTTGGTGAACTCGGCCGCCGCCGTGCCCAGCAGATCCGGACCCTGGTAGGCGATCTGGCCCGCGATCAATCGGATCGCCAGTGGCAGCCCGCCCGCCGTCCGCAGCACCAGCCGGGCCGCGTCCACATCGTAATTCGTTGGCAGATGGCCCAATTCGACCAGCAGTTGCTCCGCCTCGGCCGGTCCCATGGCGTCCAGTTGCAGCGGCATCGCGCCGGTCAGTCCGGTCAGCTTGTGGCGGCTGGTGATGAGCACGAAGCCGTCCCGCGCCTCCGGCAGCAGCGCCCGCACCTGTTTGGAATCGAGGGCATTGTCGAGCACGACCAGCGAGCGCCGATCCCGCATCTCGAGCCGCCAGCGCGCGGCCCGGCGGGAAGTGTCGTTCTCGATGGTCTCCGGCGCGACACCGATCTTCAGCAGCACCTGTTCGAGCACCCCCGCCGGCTCGCGGGCCTTGCGGCCGTCGGTGTGACCGTGCAGGTCCTCCCAGATCACCCCGTCCGGATACCGGTCCTCGAAGGTCTCCACCAGCCAGCGCGCCAGCGCCGTCTTCCCCACGCCCGCAAGCCCGTTGACCACGTGCACGCGCGGGCCGCCCGCGGACAGATGCGCCTCGACCCGCTCCCGCAGCATCCGCTGCTGTTCGCTGCGGCCGACGAAAGGCACCAGCCCGCTGGGGAATCCAGTGTCCGAGGCCGCGGGCAGCGCCGTGGTCCGCCGGGACACGACGGCCCGGTAGGCGGCCACCTCCGTCCCCGGCATGTGCGCCAGATCCGCGGTATCCACCAGTTGATCCCAACTGGTCCGGTAGATGGCGGCCAGATTCTTCAGCACCTCCAGCGTCGGCCGCGGATGCGCCCGGGCCCTCGACCCTTCGGCGGCCGCGCCGCGCGGCCCGGGCCACGACTCGTACTCCGAGATCCGCGCCGCCTTCATCGGCGCACTGGCCTTCCCGGTGAGCCGATTGAATTCGTCCGCCACCTGCTGCTGGATGAACTCGTTCGCCAGCCGCCAGGCCCGCCGCGGCCGACACCCCCGATACCGCAACTCCGCCACCAGCGGCTCCAGAAGTTCGTTCTCCCGCAACCCGATCCCGAGTAGAATCCTGCGCAGTTCCTTGCGCGCCTCCGCGCCCACCACATCGGTGTCCCCGTTCCTGGAGACGGTGCTCTTCTGTGAGACGGTGCTCTTCTGCGAGACGGTGCTCTTCTGTGACACGATGCGCCTCCAGACCCCGGCGTCAGCCACGGATCCCTCCCCCACGGTTGTGAATATTTCCTTGGTACCGCGCCCGTTTCGGCTGTTCAAGGACTCGTGACATGCCAAGAATCCACGAAAAACGCTGGGATCGAATGCCGCCCGCCCGCCCGCGATCATTGGTTCATCAACCAACACGGACACGGGGGACGGGTCCGCGTCAGTAAGGATCGAATCAATGGCTGTCACTGATTCCCAATGGCTCTTCACCAGCGACGTGGTACGCGAGGTCGCATTCCGGATCGATGTCCCGGAACAGCACCGAGGCCGCTGGGTCCTCTCCTACCTGCCGACGTATCGCCGGCTTTCCAAGGAGGAGGCCTTCGCCGGCCTGGTCCTCGCCGAAATGATCTTCATCGGCCTGCTCCGCCCCGGCGGCGAATTCGACACCGAGGTAGCCGCCCTCCACGCCGGCATGATCGGCCTCACCGTCACCGACGCCATGTGCCTGCTCGCCCTGCGCGAGGCCCGCCGCGACCGCGAGCCCCGCCCCGACGAGGAGGACGAATCTACCGGCTCCCGGCACCGTTCCCTCGGCCGCTGCCACCCCACCACCCCGACCCGAGAGCCGAAACGGCCCGGGCGGGAATCGATTCGATGACCACCGACGATCGCTGACGAACCGGAGGGGAGTTCGCCGGCACACCCGAGAACGGATGGGGGAGGGCGGTTACCCGGTCGAAACAGGTGCGGAGATCGCCGCAATCTCGGTGCAATTCGACCGCAATTCGACACTTCTAGAGTCGACGAGGCCGTGCCCGACAGCGGGCGCGGCCTCGGCGTGTCCGTGCAACGTCGCGCGCAAGCCGGGCGATGGAATCGCCGACGGCGTTAGCTGCTTCCTAGCTGCGCAGGCGCTACGCTGAGCCGCGTCCGCGGGTTATCGGCTCGAAACGGGCCTCGTCACCGGAGGTGTCGACATTCTCGACCACCAGGATTGGGTCATCGAGCGCACCGAGCCGCGGCACCGGGCGGACGGCTACTGGCTGATGACGGGAGCCGATCTGGGCGTCACGGCGGCCGAACACGCCATCCTGGCCGCCGCCTTCCGCGACGACACCCGGCCCGACGCCTGGATGCCGCCGGGCGAGGACTACCGGCACCGGGCCTACCAATGCTTCGAACTGTCAATCCCCCGTGTCGATCTGCGGATCGTGGCGGACCCGCCGCCGTATTGGCAGTCGACGGAGGTGAATCCGCTGCTGGGCGGCATAGCACGCCGCTTCCACCTGATTCCGGAAGCTCATCCGGCCACCGCCGTGGTCGCGAAGATCGTGGACGGCGTGACCCGTTCGCTCCTGTCGGCCCGCGTGCTGGACCCCCGGCGCAACCCGAGCTGTCTGGTCGATGCCCACTACATTCGCATCCTGGCCCCCGGCAGGCCCGCGCCCGAGGGCATACACCGCGACGGCCTGCTGGCGGGTTCTGCCCACCTGGTGGGCCGCGAGAACATCACCGGCGGGGTCTCCGAGGTCTTCGACGGTGAAACGCGAGACCTGTTGCACCGCTTCATACTTGATGATCCGCTCGATTCCTATGTCTTCGACGACGAAC
>NZ_BJWY01000044.1 GCF_007990715.1 Nocardia seriolae NBRC 15557
GTACTAGGACGGGGCGGGGTCCGGGCGGGCCGCCCGTGATGGCGGCTGGATCGCGCGATGATCGATCGGTGATGCGCCGAGCGCCTGATGGCCGAGTTGCCGGTGGCGTACTAATACCTTCCAGCGCATAGGTATTCGCATTTCGGGAGCCTCCGGCCCGAGTCGCCGGATGGTAGCGGATGCGCCCTCCGGATGTCGCCGAATGACACCCCTGAAATCCCCCGCAAGACGCGCGGAACAGCGCGTGAAATTTACATGCCGCCTGCGGCGCGGTGCGCTGGTGTTCCGCTATCGTTCATCCCACTATCCGATGCTGCTACTGGCGCGCCAGGGCTGGTTCGTCGATTCCGGAGTGTGTGGCCGGGGCGGCCAATGCCTGACGCGAGCCCCCGACCGTCTCTGAAAGATCGAGGGAACGTGCCCGTACCCGTAACTCTGACCGGCCGTCTGGTACGGCTGGAACCCCTTGCGCCGCAGCATGCCACGGGGCTTGCGGAGGCCGCAGCGGGGAACCGTGACGACTACGCGTTCACACCTGTCCCGCACGGAGTGGACGAGGCGCTGGAATATGTCGCGCAGGCGCTGTCGGGGCATGCCGCCGGCACCTCGCTGGCCTTCGCCATCATCGCCGTCGCCAGCGGCCGGGTGCTGGGCTCGACCCGGTTCGGCCGCTTCGACTACTGGCAGGGTCCGGTGGTCTGGCCGCTGGTGCACGGCATGCCGCCGGGCGATCCGCTGCTGGCGGTGCCCGATGCCGCCGAGATCGGGAACACCTGGCTGTCGCTGGAGGCCCGCGGCGCGGGCATCAACCTGGAGTCCAAGCTGCTGTTGTTGCAGCACGCCTTCGAGGTGTGGCGGGTCAGGCGCATCGCCATGCGGGCGGATGTGCGAAACCTGCGCTCCCGCATGGCGATCGAGCGGCTCGGCGCGACCAGCGACGGGGTGCGCCGGGCGCATTCGCGCGGGCTGGACGGCGAGGTGCGCAGCACCGCCTTCTACTCGATCCTGGACGAGGAGTGGCCCGGTGTCCGGGCCACCATCGAGGGTCAGCTGGCGGCGCTGCCGACGCGGCAGCGGACGCGCGGGCGGCTGGTCGGCGCGTAGCGGAAGCCGGAACCCGCAATCGGATCGACCGGAAGACCGGTCGGTCCGATTGGTGTTCGGCGACTATAATTCCGGGTGTTGGTGAAGAAGCGAGCAACCCTCCCGCGTTAGGAGCGGCGCATGCCCGATCCCATGCGCACCAAGGTCTGCCTCTGCGACAGCATGTCCGGCTCCCCGGTGCTCAGCCTGTTTCTCGTCCCCGAACCGCGCGTCCGCGGCGCCAGCGTGCTGCACCTGCTCGAGCAGACGCCCCTGTCCGCCGAAACGGCCTTGTCCGCGAGATCGATTCCACGCACCGATCCGCGTCTCGTCCAGTGGCTGCAGGCGCACGGCTCACCCGCCATCCGCACCAGCTTCCACGCCTTCGGGGCGGGGCAGCACGACCCGCGCCGGGTGCACGCGGTGCTGCACGATCACTTCATCGTCGATCCCGGCCCGATCGGACTGGACATGGACGATCCGGACGAGATGACGCGGCTGGCGTTGCTACCCGAACACTGGCTCGGCCCGCGCCGCATCGACGACTTCCACGACCGTGCCGTGCGCGACGCGATGCTCGCGGTTTACCGGCACTTCGGGGTGGATCGGCGCATCCCGCTCATGTACCACGGCTACGCCGAGCCCGAGGACGGCTGGTTCGAGGTGCCCGCGGCGCAAGCCTGAGCGCCGACCCGATTCAGTCCATCGGTACCACCGTCAGCAGCCACCACGGCCGCCGCGGTGACTGGAAATCGCAGGTCTGCACCGACATCCGGCGCTCCTTGCGGGTGACCGGATCGTTCATGAGCACCGTGCGCTCCCGCGGATCGATCGGCGGGACCTGGCTGTCCCACAGCCGATCCCAGTCCGGGGAGCGCCGCGCCAGATTGACGATCTCCTCGACCCGCGCCGGATTCAACTCCGGAGCGGCGGCCCGGAAGGCCGAAACCATCACCTGCGCTTCGGCTTCCCAGTCGCCCAGCCGGTAGCGGGCCATGGGTTCGAGCAGGATGGCGGTCATCAGATTCGCGCCGGGGCCGGTGCCGGGGAACAGTTTGCGGAAGGCCTCGTTCGCGGCGACCACGTCGTAGCCGCCGTCATGCAGGCAGGCCGGATGCGGAAGGCTGTGCAGCACCGTGAGATCGGCGTCCGGCGGCGGAGTGGAGTCGAACACCCTGGGCAGTGTGCGGGACAACTCTTCACAGCGACTTCGTATCGAGTTAAGCCGGATCACAAGACAGGGCGATCTAGCAGAATTTCTGCCATATTGAGAGGATCCTGTTTGTTTTTATTCGAAGTGGGTACGGGGGTCGCACGGCGACATGGCACTCATACGCATCGGGGTGCTGGGCCCACTGCACATCAGCATCGACGGCCAGCGCGTGCCTCCGGGCGCGCCCATGCAGTGCGCGGTACTGGGACGGCTGGTCGCGGCCGGGGGCCGGGTGGTGCCGACCGAGCGGCTCATCGACGATCTCTGGCACGGCGACCCGCCCGCCAAAGCCGTTGCCGCGCTGCAGGTGTACATCCACAACCTGCGCCGGGTCTTCGAACCCGACCGGCCGCGGCGGGCGCACTCGCGCGCCATCGTGTCCGAATCCCACGGCTACGCGCTCAATCTCGAGCCGTCCCAAGTGGATTCCTGGCACTTCGAACAACTGCTGCACGGGCACGAGGCCGCCATGCGCGACCCGGCCGGGCGACCCGAACCGCTCGCCCAGGCGCGGGTGCTGGACGCCGCGCTGGACTGCTGGCACGGCACCGCCTTCGAGTCCTTCACCGGAATGCCCTGGGCGGCACAGGAAGCCGCCCGGCTGCAGGCCCTGCGGCTGACCGCGGCCGAACTGCGGGCGCAGGCGGCGCTGGAGTTGAACCGGCCCGCCGAGGTGGTGCTGGCGCTGCGGCCCATCCTGGAGGAGCATCCGGGCCGTGAGGAGTGCGCCCGGCTGCTGGCCGTCGCGCAGTACCGGCTGGGACAGTCGCTGGACGCGCTCGCCACCGTGCGGCGCAGCCGCGAATTCCTGACCCTGGAATTCGGCGTGGATCCCGGTCCGGGACTGCGGGATCTGGAGACCGCCATCCTCACCCACTCGGTGGACGCCGAGACCGTCACCCCGCCACCGCCCCCGCCGCTCGCCGACCCGGAACCCAGGCCCGACCCGGAGCCCTTGCCGGACAACGGATATGCGATCCAGCGCGCGGCGGTGCTGGCCGCCGCCGAGTCGGTGGCCGCCGGGCAGGTCCGGCTGGTCTGGCTCTCCGGCGAGGCCGGTGCCGGGAAGACCAACCTCGCCACCGCCATCACCCGGCACCTGGGCGAGCGCGGCTGGCGCACCGTCTTCGGTCGCTGCCCCGAGGTCGAGTCCGCGCCGCCCGCCTGGGCCTGGGCCGAGGTGCTCACCGGCCTCGACGCCGCCGACCCCGAGACCTTCACCGCCGCCGACGCTTTCACCCTGGCCCGGCGCGTGGTCCGGTCCTGCCGCGAACACTCGGCCGCGGCACCGGTCGCCATCGTGCTCGAGGACGTGCACGGCGCGGACACCGCGACCCTGCAGGTGCTGCGGCAGGTGGTGAACTGGCTGCGCGACCGGCCCATCCTCATCGTCGCCACCCTGCGCGGCACCGAGGCGGGCCCCGGCGTCCGCGATACCGCCGCCGCCCTGGCGCTTTTCACCGCCGACCGCGTCGACCTGGACGGCCTCGACATGGCGGGCACCCGCCGCGCCGCGGCCGCCGCCGGACTCACCGACCTCGACGACCGCACCGTCGAACTGCTGCGCCGCCGCACCGGCGGCAATCCGCTGTTCGTCCGCGAACTCGCCAAACTCGTTGCCACCCAGGGCGCCACGCTGGCCGCCGGCACCGACGCCCTCCCCGACAGCGTCCGCGACCTGCTCGGCCGCCGCATCGCCCAGCTCCCGCCCGATGTGGTGGATCTGCTGCGCCACCTCTCGGTCTGGGGCGAGGACAGCGACATGCCCACCCTGGCCGCCTCGGTGAACCGGCCCACCGACACCGTCATCGACCTGATCGCCACCGCCGAAGCCGCCCGCCTGCTGCGCACCGACCGCGCCGGCCGCATCACCTTCGACCACGCCCTGGTCCGCGAGACCGTCTACTACGACCTGCCCACCCTCCGCCGCACCCGAATGCACTGGGCCGCCGTCGAATACCTGCGCCGCGGCCCCGAACCGCGCCCGGCCACGGCGGTCGCACCGGGGGCGCTGCGGCCGGACACCGTTCCGGCCGGCAACGACACTCCGCCGAGTGCCGGAAGCGAGCCGGAAGACGGTCCGGGCGTGGCGAATCGGGCGCTCAGCGCGCTGTGGGGAGCCGATCATCTGGTCGCGGCGTTGCTCGGGTCGCCGCGTCCGGCGCCCACCCGCCGCGAAAGCCGGGCGCTCGCGGCGCTGCGCGGGGCCGACGAGGTGGCGGCGGTCGGCACGAAGCGCGGGGACGCATCGACCCCGGACCGAACCGGCTCGGAAATCGCGGGACCGGTGAACGACGGCGCGACAACCGAATCCGGCCCGGATTCGGCTGTCGCGCCGGGTGCCGGGAACGATGCGCTCTTCGTCCCGCACGGGCGGGATATCGACGCGCTGGCGCACCATGCGGCACTGGGCGCGGATGCCGAAAACGCCACGGTGGCCCTGCCTTACGTGCGGGCGGCGGCACGACGGTGCGTGGAGCGGCGGATGCGGGCCGACGCCGTGCGGCGCTGGCGGTCGGTGCTGACACTGCACGATCTGGCCGGGCACGCGGGCGAGGAGGCCCCGGTGAGCGATCGGCTGGCGCTGCTGGAGGCGCGGTGCGAGCTGGTGGTGGCGCTGGCCTACGACGGGCAGCACATCGCGGCCCGGACGGCCCGGGAACAGGCGCTGGATCTGGCCGAATCGATCGGCGGGAGCGAATTGCTGGCGCGGGCCGCCACCTGCTGGCCGACGCCGCTGATCTGGTCGGTGCACGATTGGCATTCGCCGGATCCGCGGCTGCGGGAACCGCTGCGGATGGCGTCGGCCGATGCCGGGCGGCCGGTGCGGACGCGAATTCACTTGCAGGTCACCGCTGTTTTCGACCGGGCCGTCGAGGATCCCTCGGTGGCGCGGATCATCGTGGCCTCGGCCATGGCGCTGGCCGAGCCGTTGGGAGACGCGGACCTGCTGTGCACGGTCCTCAACGCGCAGGCGTTCGCGGCCTTCGCGGCGGGCGGGTTCCTGCGCGCCCACGACCTGAGAAGGCATGCGGCCCGGCTGCTGGAGGTGTCGACCGCGGCCGAACTCACCGAATTCCGTGCGCTGGCACACTATCTGCTGTTCCGCGCCACCCTCGCCGACGCCGAGCTGGTGGCCGCGGCCGGGCACGCCCGCAATGCCGGCGCCTACGCCACCGACGGTCAGCTGCGGCATCTGCTCGACGCCATCGCGCCGTTCGGAATGGTGCTGGAGCTGTTGCGCGGCAACATCGACGAGGTGCTGCGACTGCTCGGCGAGGGCACGGCGGGACTGGACGATCTGGTCGCGCACTCCGGCGAGGGTGCGGCCGAACCGACCCGCGATCCCAACGCCCTGCACGTCGGCATCGCCGTCTCCATCGGCTGGCTGCGCAACGACATGTCCGGGTACCTGAACGACCTGCGCGAGCGCACCGCGCTCAAACCCGAACTGTTCGTGCACGGTTACGCGCTGGCCCTGGTGCACTCGGGCCGGGCCGAGGAGGCGCGCCGGGTGCTGGCCGGCGCGCCCGAACTGGCCCCGCAGTTCTGGTCCACCTTCACCGCGGTCAAGGCGAGACTGGCCATCGCCCTGGAGGAGCCGGATGCGGTGCTGGTGATCTATCGGCAGCTGCTGCCCTATTCGGGCACCGTGTGCGGATTGGAGACCGGCGCGTCGGTCATGGGGCCGATGGACTACATCCTCGCGGATCTGGCCACCTATCTCGGCGATCACGAGCGAGCCGCCGAACACCGTGCCGCCGCCGAGCATCTGCAGGCCGAATTGCAGTCCGACCTGGCCGAACTCACGCCCCCGGGCGTGGGCCTGATGCAGGCCAGCCGCCTCGGCCCGGCCGGGCGCAGCCGCCTGGTGCGCCGAACCTGAGGGAACTCCCCGGCCCGGCCGGACGTCCTATTCGGTAGGGCCGAAACTCGGCCGGGACGGGGGAGACCGAATGACCGACCAGCTCGACCGAACAGCCGACGGGCCCGCCCGCGCGCCGCGCCGACGCCGCTGGGTGGTGGGCGTCCTTGCGCTGGTGGTGATTTCGGCGCTGAGCGTCGGGGGAGCGCTCGGCGTGCGCTGGTGGCAGCAGCATCGCCACGACGAGCCCTACGGCCCCCGCGCGATGGACGGGCACCTGCTGCACGATTTTCCGGATGTCGACGCCACGGGCCTGAGCCCGGCGCAGACCGGAGTCGTGGATGTACTGCGACAGCAATTCGATCAACAGAGCGGTCGGGACAAATACTCCGAGGGCATTGACGAACCCTGGTGTGCGGACTTCGTCAGCTGGGTGATGCGCGCGGCCGGACAACCTTTGAGCAATCCGAATTCCGGTTCCTGGCGAATCCCTGGCGTGTACACCCTGGAGGGGTACTTCCGGGGGCAGCACCGTTTCGAGCAGGCGAACAACGGATATCTACCGCGGGTGGGCGATGTGGTGATGTACTCGGATTCCAGTGTCTTCCATCAGCACACAAATATTGTGATTGCGGTAGATTCGGATAGCATCACTACGGTGGGTGGCAATGAGGCCGGAGAATCCGGCGGAGTGGCCATCCACAAATTCCGTCCATCCGGCACCTCGGGGCTGGTCGGATTCGGACGATTGGGAACACGCTGATTCCACATTCTGGAAACACGCGGGGCGGGGTGTACTCCTGGGCGCATCTTCCGCTTACGATGGGTTTCGGCGGCGCCCGGCAGCGTCGTCGATCGATCCCTGTCCTGCTGCCCCCTCATCGGCAGGACAGGGGTCCCCGCCCGACGAAAGAAGCTGGATGACGTCGTCCGACGAACCGACCTGGATCGATTACGCCGAATTCGGCGAACGTTTCGTGGCGGCGGCGGTGACGGAATCCCGGATCGAGTCCGCGGTCTCCGGCGTGGCCGGGCGCGGGATCACCATCGGCCCCTTCGGAATCGGCCCGGCCGGACTCGCCCGCTTCGTCGCCAAGGGCAGCATCGGCAAGCCCAGCATCATCCGGCGCGGGCCGCACGTGCACTTCGACGTCATGCTCCCGGTGAAACTGCGGGTCGACGTCACCCTCGGCGGGCAGCGGCTGCGCCTGGAAGCGGTGGTGGAGATCGACCTCACCATGCACGCCCGCACCGCCGATCCGCTGCTCATCGTCATCGACATCCCCCCGGTCACCGGTCGCGACGTCAGCTTCGTCATGCGCGCGCAGGCCATCGGCACCGCCTGGGAACTGCTCCTCAACCCGATCGCGCAGCTGGTGCAGCGCGAGGTCGCCAATCGCATCAACGGGATTCTGGCCGACCCGGATTCGCAGCGCAGCCGCACCTTCGACGTGGAGGCCATCCTCAACAACACCCGCTCGCCCTATCGCGGGCGGCCCACTCACGACTGGATCGGCTACGACGAGTTCGGCCGTCGCTTCTTCACCCGCATCGTCACCGCGGAACGGGTGCAGGAGGTGGTCGAGTCCATGGCGGGCAAGCCCATCGAGGTCGGGCCCATCCGCACCGGGCCGGGCAACAAGGCCGAGGTGTGGGTGCAGGGCAGCGTGCGGCTGCCCAAGGTGGCCGAGGCCACGAACATCACCCTCACACCCCCGCCCCCGCCGCGGATCGCCGAATTGCCCAAGGCCGCGGCCGAATCGGAGCAGGCCGCCGCGAACGGCGCGCACGCGCACGATCCGGCGCTGGTCCGCTTCGACCTGATGATTCCGGTGAGCCTCGACATCTCGGTGGACGTGCTCAAGACCAACCGCTATCGCGCCGAGGTGCAGGTGCCGGTGGCGCTCACCGCGCGCGCCGCCGAGCCGTTGCTGATCGTTATCGACGCCGTGCCGCCGCGCGCCGACGACATCGATCTGGATATGACGGCGGAGGGCTGGCGGGCGGCCGCGCTGGGCAAGCTCGCGGGCATGCGCAAACAGATCGCGGCGCAGGTGGCCAAGGTGGTGCGGGCCGAGGTGGCCGACGTGTCACGCCGGACCATCGATGTGGGCGCGCGGCTGAACTCCACCCGGGTCTGACGGCTCACCAGGTTCTGATAGCTACAGATTCGCTGTTTTCTCGAGCCTGCCCGGTTTCCCCTGCATGTGACATATGATGCCTCTGTGCTCATTGAGCCTGGCGATTCCAATGTGAATATGGTGAAATGAGGGCGCGTTCAGGGCTCCCGGCGCACGGATGATCTTGTTGTTCATCGGGGAAGGTGCGCCGGGCACGCCGCAGTAGTTGTTCCAACCGGTCGGATGTGAGGCAGGGCCTCCATCGTTCTCGCGACCGGCATGTTCGACCAGCGAGTGTGTGCGAAGGAGCCCGCGATGCGTTCTGCCCATGTCAATCGACGGAACTTCCTATCCGGCGCAACGGCTCTCGCCGCCGGGATCACCGCCGGACTGGCCCTCCCACCCGCCACCGCGAGCGCGAAGAAGCAGTCCCTCGGCACCCTGCTCGACTACGCGGGCGGCATCCCGAGCGCCCAATCCATCAGCGACGAAGGCCATCTCGGCGTCATCCGTTACGTCTCGGACCGGCGGCCCGGCGCGGAATGGATGGCGGGCAAGCCGCTACTGGCCCGCGAGGTCGACTCCTTGCGCGCCGAGGGCCTGTCCGTGGTCTCCTGCTACCAGTTCGGCAAGGGCCCGACCGCCGACTGGCGCGGCGGCTACGAGGCCGGAGTGCGGCACGCCGCACGGGGATTGGTGCTGCACAAGACGGCCGGTGGGCCCGATGCCGCACCCATCTATGCCTCCATCGACGACAACCCGTCCGACGAGGAATTCGAGAAGATGATCGACCCGTACCTGCGCGGCTGGGAGACGGTCATCGGGCGCGGGCGCGTCGGCGTCTACGCGAACTCGCCGACCATCGACAACATTCGCGACGCCGGGCTGGGATCGTTCTACTGGCAACACAATTGGGGCACGCCGAAGGGATACGTCCACCCCGCCGCAAACCTGCACCAGTTCGAGATCGACAAGCGCGAGGTGGGTGGCATTGCGGTGGACGTGAATTCGGTGCTGGCCTCGCAATACGGCCAGTGGTGGTAGCTCTCTACGTCTGGCAGTGGCAGGTCGGGTCGACGGCCAGGTCGGGTTCCTCCGGGACCACCCGGAGCATGAAGTGGGGATCGGTGTGTTCGTCGTCGCCCCGCGAGAAGGTCTGCCGGTTGCCGTTCCAGGAGAACAGCGAACCCCGGGACAGTCCTGAGAACGCGGAGCTGAGGCTGACGAAGGACGCGGAGGAGAAGATCGAGCCGAACGAGCCCGCCGACCCGATCGACAGCACCGAACCCACACTGCCGATGGACAGGATCGAATAGGCCGAACCGATCGACAGGATCGATCCCTCGGAACCTATCGAGAGGAACGATCGGCGCGAACGCAGACTCCGCACAGATTGATTCACAGCGGCCATGCCCTCGGGTCTACCACAGGAATCCGGCACCGCAAACGATTTCGCCCCCGTCGTCCCCTGGCGAGTGCGGGGGGCAACGGGGGCGAAATTCTCCGCTACCGGCGAGTGATCGCTAGGTGACGGTGAAGAAACCGATGGTCGGCAGGAACGAGCAGGTGATCGGCTGCGACTCCGGGTCGGCCTGGGTGGTCAGCGAACCCGAGACGATGGCGACCACGCGGCCGGTGCCGGTGTCGGCGATGGCCGAGAGGGTGGCCGGGCCGTCCGGGTTGATGTGCTGTTCGTTGGTCAGGTTCATGGTGCCGGTGGCGCGGGTGTCGAGGTTCAGCCACTGCACCGTCATCGGGGTGGGCTGCACATCGGTGGGCTGCTTGGTGCCCAGCGCGGTGAACACGAAACCGGCCTGGCCCTGCGCCGGTCCGGGCGGGGGCAGCTGCGCGGGGCCGGGGACGGCCAGCGCGGTGCCCACCGAGTCGGCGGAGGAGGAGATGCAGCCCTTGCCGATGGTCGGCCACAGGAACTGGGCGATGACCGGGCCGTCCTTCGGGATGTCCGGGCCGCCACCGCCGCTGCCGTCGAGGAAGGTGATGACCGCGAGCAGCGTCGTCTTCACCTGGGCGGGCAGGTTGCTGTTCTCCAGCAGCTGCTTGGCCTGGGCGAGGATGGCGTTCTTGGGCCCGGGATCCGCGATATCGGCGGGACCGGCGGCCGCGCCCACGATGGCGGGGACCAGCGAGGCCAGGGCATCGACCGGAACCCCTTCGGGGATCATCGGAATCGACGCGACGTTCTGGACCGGTGCGGGCTTCGCATAGGCCGTCGGCACGGCGACGGTGGCGCAGGCCGCCACGGCCAGCGCGGACATAGCGAATCGCGATCCTCGGGTGCGAAGCACTGGTGTAGCCGTCCTTACCTTCAGGGACATCTAGCGGCGATGGAGCCATCGCTCCGCGCCACTCTAGGGACCGGGCTGCCTTGTTGTACAGCCACAGCGCGATCTTGGCGAACTAGATCAGCTGACGCTATCGAACGAGCGACCAGAAAGCGTGTTACGGATGTGATCAGTGATGCAAATGTTACAGCGAAGGGTCCGCGGTGCGCGGCACATTCGACCGTACGACTACGCTTGTCGAGGCCGTTAGCCGCGGTCGTGAACACCGATAGCCGCAGTCGTGACCGCCCGAGCTGAAAGACAGTGCCGTGAATCGACACGTCCTTTGAATCACTATCGTCGGATGGCCGCCGCGGCGCTGGGTACCTCGGTGCTGGCCCGGCTGGCGTGGGTGCTGTTCCTCCCCAACGGCATGAACTTCGTCGACCTGCACGTCTACGTGGACGGGTCCGCGAACTTCGGCAGTGGTCACCTCTTCGACTACACCGACTCCAGCAAGACCCCGGACTTCCCGCTGCCCTTCACCTATCCGCCGTTCGCGGCGCTGGTCTTCTATCCCCTGCACTTCCTGCCGTTCTCCGTGGTAGCCATCGGTTGGCTGCTGGCCACGGTCGCGGCCCTGTGCGGCGTGGTGTGGCTGGCGCTGGAGCTCATGGTCGGCACCGCGGCCATGCGCGAACCGAATTGGCGCACGGCCGCGCTGGCGTGGACCGCGGTGGGCATGTGGCTGGAGCCGGTGCGGTCGACCTTCGACTACGGCCAGGTCAATGTGTTCCTGGTGCTGCTGGCCATGGTCGCGGTCCGCAGCGGCGTCTGGTGGATCTCGGGCACGCTGGTCGGCGTCGCGGCCGGGATCAAGCTGACCCCGGCGGTCACCGGGCTGTACTTCGCGGCCCGCAAACGGTGGATCACCGCGATCTGGTCGGCCGCGGTCTTCTTCGGGACCATCGGCCTGACGTACCTGCTCACGCCGGGCGAGACCAACAAGTACTTCCGGGAGCTGCTCGGTGACGCGCATCGGATCGGACCGGTCGGCTCGTCGTCCAACCAGTCGCTGCGCGGGGTGCTCAGCCGCTTCGTCGGCCACGACGTGGTGTCCGGGCCGCTGTGGATCGTGGCGGCGCTGGTGACGGCCGTGCTCGCGTTCTTCGCCTGGCGCGCACTGGCTTCCGACGACCGGCTGGGCACGCTGATCATCGTGCAGCTCTTCGGCCTGATGGTGTCGCCGATCTCCTGGTCTCACCACTGGATCTGGCTGCTCCCGGTGATCCTGTGGCTGGTGTACGGCCCGCTGCGGCAGGCGGCCGGCGCGCGGGTGCTGGCCGGTTACTGGCTCGTGGTGACGCTCATCGGCGTGCCGTGGGTGCTCGGGTTCTTCCAGGACTCCATCTGGACCATCTCGCGTCCGGGCGTCCTGTCCTGGCTGGGCGCGGTGGACGCCATCGGCGTACTGGCGCTCTACATCTGGATCATCCGGTCCGGTCGCCTGCGCAATGGGCGTCCGGTCGACCGCTCCAGCGAGCAGCAGCCCATCGGTCGGTGAAATAACTGTTACGACGGCGTCAACCGTGCCCCGAATATTCGGGGAGGGCGCGATATTCGACTGCGCGGCTACGATTTCCGTGGCCCGCAGCCCGCACTCGCCAGCCGTGAACTCCGGTCGGTGATCCATCCGACCCGAAAGTTCGTGCTGTGAATCGACGCGTCCTGTGAACCGCCGCCCGTGCCTGGCCGCCGCCGCGCTGGGAATCTCCATTCTGGTTCGTCTGCTCTGGGCGCTGTTCGGGCCCGACAAGCTGACCCTGGTGGATTTGCACGTTTATGTCGACGGCTCCGCGCAGCTGTTCGGCGGGCACCTCTACGACTGGACCGAATCCAGCCGGTCGCCACAATTTCCGCTGCCGTTCATCTATCCACCGTTCGCGGCACTGATCTTGTATCCGCTGCATTTCCTGCCGTTCGACGTGGTGGCGCTGGGCTGGCTGTCGGCCACGGTCGCGGCGCTGTTCGGCGTGGTGTGGCTGTCGCTGGAGATGCTGGTCGGCAAAGACGCCATGCGCGAACCGAATTGGCGCACGGCGGCGGTGGGCTGGACGGCGGCGGGCATGTGGCTGGAGCCGGTGCGGTCCACCCTCGACTACGGCCAGGTCAATGTGTTCCTGGTGCTGCTCGTCATGCTCGCGGCCCGCAGCACCCGATGGTGGGTGTCAGGCCTGCTGGTCGGGCTGGCGGCGGGCGTCAAACTGACTCCGGCCGTGACCGGGCTCCACTTCGCGGCGCGTCGACAGTGGCTCGCGGCGATCGGGTCGGCGGTGGCCTTCGCCGCGACCATCGCGGTGACATTCGTGCTGGTGCCACGGGCGACCGGAAGGTATTTCGGGACACTGCCCGGCGACCGGCGCCGCCCGCTGCCGGTCGGTTCGGTGATCAATCAATCGCTGCGCGGCGCGCTCGGTCGCCTGGTGGGCCACGACATCGGATCCGGGCCGCTGTGGGCGGCGGCGGTGCTGGCGACGGCCCTGCTCGCGTTCTTCGCCTGGCGCGCACTGGCTTCCGACGACCGGCTGGGCACGCTGCTCATCGTGCAGCTGTTCGCTCTGCTCGCGTCCCCGATCTCCTGGTCGCACCACTGGGTCTGCCTGATCCCACTGATCCTGTGGCTGCGCCACGGGCCGCTGCGCGCGACCGCGGGCGCTCGCCTCATGGCCGCGTACTGGCTGTTCGTGACGGTGATCGGCGTGCCCTGGATGCTGGGCACCCTGCAGAAGTCGATGTGGGATCTCTCGCGTCCGGGCTATCTGTCCTGGCTCGGCACGGTGTACGCGTCCGGCGCGCTGGCGCTGTTCGCCTGGATGATCCTGGCCGGGCGGTTCCGGAGGGTCGGGATCGGACGATTCAGCCCTGCGCGTGCAGCCGATCGATCTCCCGGGCCAGCGCCACACCCAGTGCCGTCAGTCCGCCGGCGGAGTGCGTCGAGAGTGTGAAAGTGACTCGCCGCCAGCGGATATCGATATCGGGATGATGGTCGGCGGCCTCCGCCGCGACGGCCACCCGGCGCACCAGCTCGATACCACCCAGGAACGAGGCGGCCTCGATGGTGCGGGTGATGCTGTCACCGGCGCGGGTCCAGTCGGGCAGCTCGGTGAGGGCCTTGGCGATGTCGTCTTCGGAGAGCAACGCGCGACTCATGATTACGGTCTACTCCGCGATCACGCCGCGCGCGCGGCTTTGAGGCACTTCTTGAGTTCCTTGCCGCAGCAGCCCGCGGCCTCGGCCTTCTTCATGCGCATGATGACCACGGGGCATTTCACGCACCGCGTCTTCTTGCGGCAGCATTTCTTCTTCGGCTTCAGACCCGAGACGTCTTTGGCCTTCACCTTGCCCATGTTGGTTAGCTTAACCTAACCTCAGCCCATTAAACGTGTGACTTAGCGCGCCCGGTAATGTGTAGCTCGCCGCATGCCCGGTGGTGTTCGCCATGTCTCGAAGTAGGCAAACCCACGCATGAGACCCACCCGGGTCGGCATCAGACTTTTCACCAGGAGGAATCAAACGTGTCGTCTGTCGAGTGCCGCAACGTCGCCATCGTGGCGCACGTCGACCACGGCAAGACAACACTGGTCGACGCCATGCTCCGCCAGTCCGGTGCGTTCGCCGAGCGCGCCGAACTCGTCGACCGAGTGATGGACTCCGGTGACCTCGAGCGCGAGAAGGGCATCACCATTCTCGCCAAGAACACCGCTGTTCACCGGCACAATGCCGATGGTTCGGTCACCGTGATCAATGTCATCGACACCCCCGGCCACGCCGACTTCGGTGGTGAGGTCGAGCGCGGTCTGTCCATGGTGGACGGCGTCGTGCTGCTCGTCGACGCGTCCGAGGGTCCGCTGCCGCAGACCCGGTTCGTGCTGCGCAAGGCGCTGGCCGCCTCGCTGCCGGTGATCCTGGTGGTCAACAAGACCGACCGCCCGGACGCCCGCATCGAAGAGGTCGTCGAGGAATCCCACGACCTGCTGCTGGACCTGGCCTCCGACCTCGACGACGAGGCTTCCGAGGCCGCCGAGCTGGCCCTGGACCTGCCGGTGCTCTACGCCTCCGGGCGCGCGGGCGTGGCCTCCACCAAGCGCCCCGACAACGGCCAGGTGCCGGACGCGGAGAACCTCGACGAGCTGTTCGAGGTCCTCATGAAGTACGTGCCCGCGCCCAAGGGCGACGCCACCAAGCCGCTGCAGGCGCACGTCACCAACCTCGACGCCTCCCCGTTCCTGGGCCGAATCGGCCTGGTGCGCATCCACAACGGCACCCTGAAGAAGGGCCAGAGCGTCTCCTGGATGCACGGTGACGGCGTCAAGCAGGTCAAGATCACCGAGCTGCTCAAGACCATCGGCGTCGAGCGTCAGCCCGGCGAGGAGGCCACCGCCGGTGACATCGTCGCCGTCGCGGGCATCCCGGACATCATGATCGGCGACACCCTCGCCGACCTGGAGAACCCGGTCGCGCTGCCGCGCATCACCGTCGACGAGCCTGCGATCTCGGTCACCATCGGCACCAACACCTCGCCGCTGGTCGGCCGGGTGTCGGGTCACAAGCTGACCGCCCGCATGGTGAAGTCGCGCCTGGACCAGGAACTGGTCGGCAACGTGTCGCTGCGCGTGCTCGACATCGGCCGCCCGGACGCCTGGGAGGTGCAGGGCCGTGGTGAGCTGGCGCTGGCCATCCTGGTCGAGCAGATGCGCCGCGAGGGCTTCGAGCTGACCGTCGGCAAGCCGCAGGTGGTCACCAAGCAGGTCGACGGCAAGACCCACGAGCCGTTCGAAGAGCTGACCATCGACTGCCCGGACGAGTACCTGGGCGCGGTCACCCAGCTGCTGGCCGCCCGCAAGGGCAAGATGGTCCAGATGAGCAACCACTCGGCCGGGTGGGTGCGCATGGAGTTCATCGTGCCGTCGCGCGGTCTGATCGGTTTCCGCACAGACTTCCTGACCGAGACCCGCGGCACCGGCATCGCCAACGCGGTGTTCGACGGCTACGCGCCGTGGGCCGGCGAGATTCGCGCCCGCCACACCGGTTCGCTGGTGTCCGACCGCAATGGCGCGGTCACCCCGTTCGCCATGATCCAGCTGGCCGACCGCGGTCAGTTCTTCGTGGAGCCGGGCGCGGACACCTACGAGGGCCACGTGGTCGGCATCAACCCGCGGGCCGAGGACCTCGACATCAACGTCACCCGCGAGAAGAAGCTGACCAATATGCGGTCCGCCACCGGTGACGTGCTCGAGACCCTGGCCAAGCCGCTGCAGCTGGACCTGGAGTCGGCGATGGAGTTCTGCACCGACGACGAGTGTGTCGAGGTGACCCCGGAGATCGTGCGCGTGCGCAAGGTCACCCTGAACGCCAACGACCGCCAGCGCGAGATCTCCCGCCGCAAGGCGCGCGACAAGGCCGCCCAGTAGCCAACCCGCTCGGATCGAAACAACAGTCGGCGAGCCGCTTTCAGCGGCTCGCCGATTCGTCTCCGGGGGAGGCGACCGGCGGACGGTTGTCGTGGAGGGGCCGTGAAAGGTGGATCCAGTAAAGTGCCGGACGTGAGAACGGGGGCGCGGAAGCGCGCATCGTGGCGCGCGGTGCTGGTTCTGGTGGCGACCCTGTTGGGGGTCGCGACCGGCTGCACCGCGAACCCGCCGCCGCCCAGCGAGTCCACGGACAGCCCGAAGACGCAGCCCGCCAAGCCGGGGAAGAACTCGGTCGTGGTGGCGGTGGACGACATCGGGATCGGGTTCAATCCGCATCTGCGGTCGCAGCAGTCGCCCGCGACGGCGGCCGTCGCCTCGATGGTCCTGCCGAGTCCGTTCCGGCCCAGCCCGACCCCGGGCGTGCCGGGCGGGACGGATTGGAATCTGGATCCGGCGCTCATGGTGTCGGCGGATGTGACCGGGCAGGAACCGTTCACCATCACCTACCAGATCAAGAACGAGGCGTCCTGGTCCGACGGTGCGCCCATCGCGGCCGAGGACTTCAAATATCTGTGGCAGCAGATGATCACGCAGCCCGGCGCGGTGGATCCGGCGGGCTACCGGCTGATTTCGGATGTCAGTTCGTCGGCGGGCGGCAAGACGGTGACCGTCACCATGGCGCAGCCGTATCCGGCCTGGCGGCAACTGTTCTCGGATCTGCTGCCCCAGCACCTGGTGAAGGACTCCGGTTTCGAGCAGGGTCTGATCGACACCATTCGGATCTCCGGCGGCCAGTTCCGGATCAAGCAGGCCGATCGCGGCCGCGAGGAACTGCTGCTGGAACGCAATGACCGGTACTGGGGTCAGCCCGCGGTGCCGGATCAGATCCTGTTGCGGCGCGGCGGAACCGCCGCGCAGGTGGCCGAGTCGCTGCGGGTCGGGGACGCGCAGATGGCGCTCGTGCACGGCGGGGTGGCGTTGCAGGCGCAGCTGGCGGCCATCCCTTCGGTGCGCACGGCCATGATGGCGCAGGCGCGCGAGATGCAACTGGTGCTCAACGGCCGCAGCGGGGATCTGTCGGATGTGCGGGTGCGGCGCGCGGTGCTGGCGCTGCTGGATCCGGTGCTGCTGGCCACCGTCGGCGCGCAGACCGGCAGCTGGGTGGAGCCGGTGCGGGCGCAGGTGCTCGCGCCCTCGGATCCCGGCTATGCCCCGACGGTGCCGCCGCGACTGACTCAGGAAGAGGCGTTCGGGCTGCTCGCGGAGGCCGGATTCGCCAGGGCGGCAGAGACTCCGGCCACCCAGTCGGCGACTTCGCCCGCGCCGCAACCGCGTCCGCTGGCCAAGAACGGCAAATCGCTGACGGTGCGGCTGGGCGCGGTGGACGGCGACACCACCACGCTGGCGGTGGCCAATACCGCGGCGGACCAATTGCGCAGTGCCGGAATCGATGTGATCGTGCGCAGCGTCACCGCCGCGCAGCTCTACGGCAAGGAGCTGACCGACGCCGGGATCGACGCCGTGGTGGGCTGGGAGCGCACCGGTGAGGATCCGGCGACCGTGCTGGCCTCCCGCTACGGGTGCGCGCCGCTGCCGCTGCCCGGCGACGGCAATGATTCGACCGTGGTGGAGGGCGCGAAGAAGTCCCCGTCCAACCTGTCCGGCATCTGTGAGCCGTCGCTGCAGCCCGCCATCGACTCCGCGCTGCGCGGTATCGACGCGGGCAAGGTGATCGCCGAGGCCGAACCCAAGCTGTGGGAGCTGGCGACCGTGTTGCCCATCGTGCAGGACACCCAGGTGGCCGCGGCCGGTCCCCGCGTGGACGGGGCCTTGCTGAGCGGGGCCATCCAGACCGGCATCTTCGGTGATGCCGCCAACTGGCGGAGGCTGCCGTGAATCCGGCCGGGACCGTGACGCACGGGCTGCTGGTGGTGCACGCGCACCCCGACGACGAGTCCATCACCACCGGCGGCACCATCGCCCACTACCGCAAGCGCGGGCTCCCGGTCACCGTGGTGACCTGCACGCTCGGCGAGGAGGGCGAGGTCATCGGGGACGAGTACGCGCACCTGGTGGCCGGGCAGGCCGATCAGCTGGGCGGCTACCGGATTCTCGAATTGACCAGGGCGCTGGCCGAATTGGATGCCGGGGCGCCGCACTTGCTGGGCGGTGCGGGCCGCTGGCGCGACTCCGGCATGGCCGGGACGGCCTCGGCGCGCAATCCGCGCGCCTTCGTCAACTCCGGCGACGCCGCCACCGACGCACTGGTGCAGGTGATCCTGGAGCTGCGCCCGCGCGTGGTGATCGGCTACGACCCGCACGGCGGGTACGGGCACCCGGATCACATTCGCGCGCACCACATCACCATGGCCGCCGTCGACACCGCCGCGGACTGGGGCTGGACGGTGCCCAAGGTCTATTGGACGGTCACCGACGGCGCGGTGCTGGCCATGCACACCGAGGCGCTCAAGCGCCGCACCGTGGATCAGCTGCCGGGTGCGCTGCCACGCGGCTGGCGGCTGCCGCACGGGGGCGAACTGGCCTGTGTCCCGGCCGAATCGGTGACCACCACGGTGGACGTGTCGGACGTGCTGGCCGCCAAGCGGGCCGCGCTGCGCGCGCACGCCACCCAGGTGACGGTGGCCTCCTCCGGGCGGGAATTCGCACTTTCCAATGACATTGCCCAACCGGTACTGCCGGAAGAGCATTACATTCTGGTGCGCGGCGAGCGCGGCCCACTGGGCCCCGACGGCCGCGAACACGATCTCTTCGCCGGGCTGGAATGAGGACCGAACCATGAACTACAACTGGGATCTGCAGAACGCGATAGCGGCGTTCGTCGAGAGCCAGCGCCCCTACTTCGAGTATCAGCACGAGCTGTACCTGTCGGTGCTGTACGGGTTCGTGGACATGCAGAGTCATTTGCTGACGCTGCTCGGATTCCCGCCGGTGCCGTGACGGCGGCCCTGGGAGCCCGCACGGGCGACGCGCCGGCCGGAACCGCGCCGGGGCGCACGGTGTTCAATGCGGTGATCGCCGGATGGCTGATCGTCGACGCCGTGATCACGCTCGGTCTCGAGGTGCTGTTCCTGCCGCTGTACGCCGGACACGCCCACCTGCCCGAGCCGACGCCGCTGCTGGCCGCCGGGCCGCTGGCCTCCACCATGACCGCGGGTGCGATTCCGCTGCCCTTCACGGCGCTGGCCGCCGCGGTGATCAATGTGCTGCTGGTCATGGGCATGGGCGTGGTGACACAGCGGATTCCGATGATGGCCGCGCCGATCCTGGTGTGGGCGATCGGATTCCTGTTCTGCGCGGGCTTCAGCCCCAGCGGTTACGCGCTGCTCATGGGTGATTGGCCGACCATGCTGCTGCTCATCTGCGGTCTGCTGCCCTCGGGCATGTACCTGTACTACCGGGCCACCGTGCGCTTGGCTACGGTGGGGGCGTGACCGTCGAGACGGGTGCGGCCCGGAAGTTCCAGCGGGTCAGGCTCATTCAGCGCTATCTGATCAATCCACCGATGAAGCTGCTGGTGTGGGCGGGCCTGCTGCCCGACCACGCGCTGCTGGAGACCCGGGGCCGAAAGACCGGGAAGCGCCGGGTCGCCGTGGTCGCGGTGAATCCCGAGGGCCGCACGCTGTGGGTGATCTCCGAGCACGGCCCCCGGGCCGGGTACGTGGCGAACCTCTCCGCCCAGCCGCGTATCCGGGTGCGGTACGAGCGAAAGTGGCACGCCGCCACCGCGACCCCGCTGCCGGACGACGATGTGCGCAAGCGGCTGGCCGAACTGCCGCAGGAGTCCACCCGCAAGGCCATCGAGCGCTTCCACACCTCGCTGCTGACCATCCGCATCGACCTCGAGGACTGATTTCGCGCGGCGATGTCACACTCGCCGGTCCCGTCTCGTCCTCTTCCCGAACGAGTAATCACGATTGGGAACGAGGGATGACGATGGGATTCGACGAACTGCGCAACACCGTCCGGGGCCGCGTACTGGAGCCCGGTGACGCGGACTTCGAGCAGGCCGCGCGGCCGTGGAGTCTCGCGGTGACGCAGCCGGTGGCCGCGGTGGCCGAGGCCGCCGTCGCCGAGGACGTGGCGGCCGTGGTGCGCTGTGCGCGCGCCGCGGGCCGTCCGGTGGTGACCCAGCCGACCGGGCACGGTGCCGCGGGCGGCGTGGACGATGCGATCCTGCTGCGCACCCGCGCGCTGGACCGGCTCGAGATCGATCCGGACGCCCGGGTGGCGCGGGTCGGGGCGGGCGTGCAGTGGGGCCGGGTGCAGGCCGCGGCGGCCGAGCACGGGCTGACCGGTCTGGCGGGCAGCAACCCGGTGGTCGGCGTGACCGGCTACACGCTCGGTGGCGGCATAGGCTGGTTCGGCCGCAAGCACGGCTGGGCGTCGAATGCGTTGCGCGCCTTCGAGATCGTGGATGCCGACGGCCGCCCGGCCCGGGTGACCGCCGACAGCGATCCGGACCTGTTCTGGGCACTGTCCGGTGGCGGTGGCGATTTCGCCGTGGTGACCGGACTGGAGTTCGAATTGTTCCCCGCGCCCGGACTCTACGGCGGCCGGATCATGTGGCCCGGCGAGCGCCTCGCGGAGGTGTGGGATGCGTTCCGCGCGTTGACCTCCCAGGCCCCCGACGAGCTGTCGGTGTGGTTCCAGCGGTTCCAGTTCCCGCAGTCACCGGAAATGGTGGCCATCGATGTGGCCTACCTGGGCGACCCGGAGCGGGGCCGGGAGCTGACGTCGGTCCTGGACGGCCTGGGCGGCGCGGTCGCCGACAAGCGGACCGCCATGTCGGTGGCCGACCTCGGCGACATCACCACCGAGCCGAGCGATCCCAGCCCCGCCATCTCCCGCGCCGAGTCGTTCACCGACCTGTCGCCGGAGGCGGAGAAGATCCTCATCGGCGAATCCGTTGCGCCGCTGGCCAATATCCAGGTCCGCCACCTCGGCGGCGCGCTGTCCTTGCCGACCGCCGGTGCGCGCGGGGCGATGCCGGAGCAGTACGCGGTCTACCTGCTCGGCCTGGGCCTGCCGCAGCTGCGCGAGGCGGTGCACGCCAAGCTGAACGCCATGGTCGCCGAGCTCGGTTCGCACGTGACCGGCAGGAAGCCCTTCACGTTCCTGGCGCCCGGCGAATCGGCGGCGGCGGCCTTCGACACGGCGACCATCGACCGGCTGCGCGCGCTGAAGCGGGATCGCGACCCGCACAACGTGATTCGTGCCAACTACCCCGTACTGGGCTGACCGCGCAACGGACCACCCGTCATTCCGGCGTAGACCCGGGTCGCCGACCCGATGGCGAAAGCCGGTACCGCCAACCGCTTTCGCCTCGCGGTCTACGGCCTGCGGCGCCCGTCACGCTGACAATTCCGTCCCAGGTGGCGTTCGGCCGAACAATTTCGCGTAAGCGTCGAGACCTGTCTCGATGCAAGCAAACCGTTGGAATCCGGGTTGCCGCAGAGTCGGATGCGAACCGCGCGGTATAGAACCCGGTTCCGGGGGTCTCGGCGTGCGGAATGAGTCCCCAAGGGGGACAATTTGTTTCCGGGAGGCACGAGATGACTCGACGCGCGATAGTCACGGGCGGCGGCACCGGAATCGGCCGGGCGGTGGCACACCGTCTCGCCGCAGATGGCAATACTGTAGTTATCGTCGGTCGGCGGCCGGAGACCCTGGAATTCGCGGCCGAGAAGATCAATGCGGAGATCGGTTCCGATCAGGTCGCCGTGGCCGTCGCCGACCTCACCGATCCGGACCAGGTGCGCGCCCTCGCCGAGCGATTGAGTGCGGACGGCGATATAGACGTGCTGGTCACCAATGCGGGCGGCGCCCCGCGCACCACCGCCGAGGGACTCGAGGGCGTGACGGCCACGTTTCTGGACAACTTCCGGATGAACGTGATCACGGCGGTGCTGCCGACCGAGGCGCTGCTGCCGTACCTCGCGCGGCCGGGCGGACGGATCATTTCGGTCAGTTCGATCGCGGCGCTGCGTGGTGTCGGCGCGTATGCGGCGTCCAAGGCGGCCCTGCACGGGTGGGCGCTGGGACTCGCGCATCAGCTTGCGCCACAGGGCATCACCGTCAATGTGGTGGCGCCCGGGTATATCCCCGACACCGAATTCTGGGTGGACCGCTGGAATCAGGACGCGCACGACCGGCGGGTCGCGCAGATCCCGATCGGCCGCGCGGGCATTCCGGAGGACGTCGCGGCGGGCATCGCCTACCTCGCGGCGCCGGATGCCGGGTGGACCACCGGCCAGATCCTGCAGATCAACGGCGGTACCCTGTTCGGCCGGGGGTGACCTGGTCGATGAGCTCGTAGGCGCGGGCGAGAGGGATGTCGATGACGTGGTAGCGCTTCTTGCCCGCGGCGGAGGCGGCCACCACCGTCGCGACGCCCGCGCGGCGCTGGAAGAAGGTCTGGCGGACGGTCCAGCCGATGATGCCGGGCGCTTCCACGCAGTCGCGGTCGCGGTCCAGTGAGCCGCTGCGGGTGACGAGCCAGGCGGGATTGCCGGCGGTGGCGGGGAGCACGGCATGGCCGAGACCGCGGTAGCGGTCCCAGGCGAGCGTCGCCGCGAACGGGACCATGATGGCGAGCACGACCCAGAGCCAGGTCGGAATATGGCCGCCCGCAAGCGATATCGCGATGAGCATGGTCGCTGCCGCGGCGAGCGGGCCCAGTGTGCGGGTGCAGCGGCGGCGCAGTGCGGCGGGGCCGTGCGGGAGCAACGGCACGGTGACCGGCGCGGGCACCGACGGTTGCCACTCGGCACCGGCCCCGGCCGAATTCGCGGTGGCCCCGGCCGAATTCGCGGTGGCCTCTGCCGTTCCGAGCAGGTGGGCGAGGGTGCGGTCGATGGCGGTGCGCGGGGCCTGCGGCAAGATCTTCTGGCGCGGGCTGGTGCCCACCATGATCGCCTCGAGTTCGGCGGCACCGGCGACGCGCAGCAGCAGCGGCTCGTTGACGGTCGCGCCGCGCAAGCGGGCCAGGTCGAGAGTGGTTTGGCGCGTGGTGAACAGGCCGTGGCGGATGGTGAGGGTCTTGCCGTCGTCGTGGACGTTCAGGCCGAACCAGGTCATCAGGTAGCGGGCGCAGGCGGCCACGCTGACCACGACCACGAGCACCACGAACAGCAGCGCGATCACGGCCGCGATGACGCCCGCACCCCGGTGTCCGACATCCTGCACCGTGCCCGATTTCAGGAAGATCTGGGCGAAGCCGTACTGGAAGGCCAAACCGACCACGGGGGCGACGATCGCGAAACCGGTCAGCGAGAGCGGGGCGTAGCGCACCCAATCCGGTTGCCAGTGTGCGATTTCCACACCCGGGCGGCTGTCCGAGGCATCCGGAGCGGATTCACCGGATGTCGTGATCGACTGGGAATCAGCGGATTTGGAGTCTTCGCGGGTGTGCGCCAGCAGTGCGAGGCGCAGCTCTGGCACCAGCTGCGCGTCCAGCGAGTCCAGTTTGAACTGGTCCTTCTTGTCCGAGTGCTGCCCGGTGCCGATGGACAGCACCGCCAGCCCGAGCGCCCGGTGCAGCAGATCGGCCTGCACATCCACCGACCGAACCCGGTTGCGCGGCACCGAAAGCCGTTTGCGCTGAATCAATCCGGTGCGCAGCTCCACGTTCTCGGGGGTGATGCGATAGGTGGTGGTGAACCAGCGGGTGAGCGCGAAGGCCACGATGACGGCCACCACCGCCAGGCTCCACATGGGGCTGTCGGCGCGCGCGCCCGCCACCAGGGTGGCGATCAGGACCGGGATATAGCGGATGAGCTCGGTGACCGGGTGCACCAGCAGCATGCGCCTGTCGAGTCGCTGCCAGGTCTGCGCCGTGGGCCCGAGCGGCCCGGTGACCGGTGGAAGCACCTCTGTCGGATAGGAATCCGAGAAGGCGTCCGGATCGGTCGGCTGGGTCACGTGGCATCCCCCCGATGGTGTGCGGCAATGGCGGCGAGCTGTGCGACGGTGTCGCGCGCGTCGGCCAGCGCCAGCGCGCTGATGTGCACCGCCCCGGCCGAAGAGGCGGTGGTGACGGTAACGGTGGCCAGCCCCAGCAGCCGTTCCAGCGGTCCCCGGTAGGTGTCCACGGTCTGTACCCGGGTGATGGGCGCGACCCGGCTCTCCTGGGTGAACCACCCGGTGCGGGTGTACACGGCCTCGTCGGTGATCTCCCACCGATGCACCGCGTACCGCCACAGTGGTATCGCCACAATGCTGAATACCGCTGCGGCCAGCACGATTCCGAGCACCAGCGCCTGTACGCCGCGCCGGTGCGTGTCGAACAGCGCCCAGACCCCCAACCCCACCACCGGGACCACCCAGGACAGCGCGGCGCTCAGCGCCCACAGCAGTTTGGCGCGGGGGCTGGGCCGCCGGGCCGGGTCGGCCAGGATGCCGCCGGGGGCGAGGGGCTCGGACATGGTGCCCATGCTTGCACGAATCCGACCGCGGAGGCGGTTGTTAGGGGGCAGGACTGGACGCCCCGGTTCGGCTACTTCGGGGTGATGCGGTACAGCCCGGTGGTGGTGCCCTGGTACTGGATTCGGCCGGGCGCGATGGTGCCGACCATCTGCAGGGTGTCGTTCACCGTGGTCGCGCCCACGAACTGCTCGGAATCGAGCTTGCCGGTGGCGGCGTCGATCACCGCGAAGCTGTAGTTGTCGGTCACCCCGGCACTGCCGCTGCTGCTGCCGCTGGTCAGCGCGCCGCTGCCGCTGAGCAGGGAATGCCGGGTGAAGGTGTAGATCTTGCCGTCCGCCACGGACAGTCGCGGCACTGCCGAGGACGGCACGTTGTTCGTCCAGACCACCGTGCAGCCGGAGCCGGTGACGTCGATGCGGGTCATGCCGCCCGAGATCGGCGCGCTCGCGGGCTGACTGGGCCCGGCGTTCGGCGGCAGCGCCGGGTACGGGTACCCGTAGGAGCTGGCCACGAACACACTGTTGCCCGACCCGATGGGCGAGTTCTCGGTGCCGTCGATGGCCGGTACCGAACAGATCTGATTCCCGGTGGCGGTATCGAAGACCAGGAGGTTCTCCTTGGTGGCCGCATTGTCGGTGATGGCCAGGTACTCGGTGCCGTCGCCGGGCCCGAAGAAGGTCGGGGTCGCGCCGGTGCCCCAGCGCAATTGGCCGGGCTTGCGGGCCGGACCGCGATCGTAGGCCCGCTGCCACACGATCCGCGGATTGCCGCTCGCGTCCACGTTCAGCAGGTACAGCGCGTGGTCGGTGGCGACGGACATGCCCTGTGGCGCGGTGGCGATGCTGTTGGCCACGTTCTCGCCGGGCGCGAGCACGATGGAGTGCGCGCTGCCGTCGGGGCTGACGAAGCCCGCCGCCGCGCCGTCGGTGGCGAACCACACCCGGCCGGAGTAGTCGGGGGAGACCGAGCTCACCGCGTCGCAGTCACCGCCGCCGCAGTGCCCGGTGACCGCCTGCGTCACATCGGTTTTCGCGGCGATCGACAGCGACCACGCGCCGTCCGGGCCGCGCTGGTGCCCGATCCGCAGCAGGCTGCCGGACCCGTCGACGGTGACCATCCGGTCCTGGTTGTCGAGGTAGGCGTAGACGCCGCCGAGCAGGCTGCCCTTGGTGAGGTCGAGGCGGGCGAGGGTATTGCCGTTGGCCGGGTCGAGCAGCAGCACCTCGGGCGCGCGGTCGGTGATCTTGGTGCAGAGCGCCTGCGGGAGGCCGTCCGCGCCCTGCAGGATGGTCGGGCAGGCCGCGCCCTCCTCGTGGAAGTCGGCGTGGATCCCGCCGGTGCCGACGCCGGGCAGCGGGGTGGAATCGGAGGCCTCGGCGTCGCCGTGCATGGTCGCCGTGCCCTCGGGGCCCAGGTACGGGTTGCCGGGCGGCAGCGGCCCGAACGCGGCGGCGGTGCCGGTGGTGACGGTGAGCAGGGCGGCGGTGCCCAGGCCGGCGACGACGGCGGCGCGGCGGATTCTCGCGAGCACGAAGGTCTCCCTCTTCTACGGCGAAGCGATCGCCCGCGACGCTATTTCACCGCGACTGAAATTTGAACAGTTGATCTCGGTGAGTACGAATACTCGCATCGAGAACACCGACGGCCGTGGGAAGAAAGCGACAACTGATTTCGTTGCGACCGGGGTAACTCGTGGGGTACGTCCAAAATTGGTTCGGCTCATGACCGCCGGCACGGGTTGCCAGCGGTGAGCGGCAATTGGCCGCCCGCCTAAGACACGGAGAGGCGGAGGAGTGCATGATCGAGGACGTGACGGATCTACCGAACCCGAGCCTTCCGCCTGTCCCGCCCAGCAGTTCGGCCATGCGCCGGGCGCTGCGCCGGGCCCGGGACGGTGCGACGCTCAATCTCGACGAGGCGGTGGTGCTGCTGCACGCGCGCGGCGCCGACCTCGAGGATCTGACCGCTTCGGCCGGGCGGGTGCGCGACGCCGGGCTGCGCGAGACCGGGTACGCGGGGGAGGCTCTCCCGATCACCTACTCGCGCAAGGTGTTCATCCCCATTACGCACCTGTGTCGCGACAAGTGCCACTACTGCACCTTCGTCACCGTGCCCGGCAAACTGCGGGCGCAGGGCAAGGGCATGTACATGGAGCCCGACGAGATCCTCGAGGTCGCCCGTCAAGGTGCCGAACTGGGTTGCAAGGAAGCGCTTTTCACCCTCGGTGACCGCCCCGAGGAGCGCTGGCCCGAGGCCCGGCAGTGGCTCGACGAGCGCGGCTACGACTCCACCCTGGACTACGTGCGTGCCATGGCGATCCGGGTGCTGGAGGAGACCGGCCTGCTACCGCACCTGAACCCGGGCGTGATGAGCTGGGAGGAGCTCTCGCGGCTCAAGCCGGTGGCCCCGTCCATGGGCATGATGCTGGAGACCACCGCCACCCGGCTGTTCACCGAACCCGGTGCGGCGCACTACGGTTCGCCCGACAAGGACCCGGCGGTGCGGCTGCGCGCGCTGACCGACGCCGGTCGCCTGTCGGTGCCGTTCACCACCGGCATCCTGGTCGGCATCGGCGAGAACCTCACCGAGCGCGCCGAGTCTATTCTGGCGATTCGAAAGGTGCACAAGGCTTTCGGGCACGTCCAGGAAGTCATCGTGCAGAACTTCCTGGCCAAGCAGAACACCGCCATGCGCGACACCCCGGACGCCGATCTGGAGGAATTCCGGGCCACCGTCGCGGTGGCCCGGCTGCTGCTCGGCCCGAAGATGCGGATCCAGGCCCCGCCGAACCTGGTGTCGCTGGAGGAGTGCCGGGCGCTCATCGCGGCGGGCATCGACGACTGGGGCGGGGTCTCCCCGCTGACCCCCGACCATGTGAATCCGGAACGGCCCTGGCCGAATCTGGAGACCCTCGCGCAGGTCACCGCCGACGCCGGATACGTGCTCACCGAGCGCATCACCGCGCACCCGAAGTACGTGCTGGCGGGCCACCCGTGGATCGACCCTCGCGTCTCCAAACATGTTGCCGCGCTGATGGATCCGAAGACCGGCCTGGCCGCCGACGTGAAGCCGGTCGGTCTGCCCTGGCAGGAGCCGGACCACGACTGGGAATCGGTCGGCCGCATCGATCTCAATACCGCCATCGACTCCGAGGGCCGGTTGACCGAATCCCGCAGCGACTCGGGCATTGCCGATGATTCGCTCGGCGCTTTCGGCGACTGGGAATCCATTCGCGAGCAGGTGCACGAGCTGGCCGCCACCGCCCCCGAACGCTTCGACGCCGACGTGATGGCCGCCCTGCGCGCCGCCGAGAAGGATCCGGCCGGGCTCACCGATGACCAGTACCTGGCCCTGGCCACCGCCGACGGCCCGGCCCTGGAAGCCATTACCGCGCTGGCCGACCAGCTGCGCCGCGACACCGTGGGCGACGAGGTCACCTACATCGTCAACCGGAACATCAACTTCACCAATATCTGCTATACCGGCTGCCGGTTCTGCGCGTTCGCCCAGCGCAAGGGCGATGCCGACGCCTTCAGCCTGAGCCCCGCCGAGGTCGCCGACCGCGCCTGGGAGGCGTGGGTCGAGGGCGCGACCGAGATCTGCATGCAGGGCGGCATCGATCCGGAGCTGCCGGTCACCGGCTACGCGGACCTGGTGCGCGCCATCAAGGCCCGCATTCCCGAGATGCACGTGCACGCCTTCAGCCCGATGGAGATCGTGAACGGGGCATCGCGGGGCGGCCAGTCCGTGCACGACTGGCTATCGGCGCTGAAAGAGGCCGGGCTGGACTCGATTCCGGGCACCGCCGCCGAGATCCTCGACGACGAGGTGCGCTGGGTGCTCACCAAGGGCAAGCTGCCCACCTCGGCCTGGATCGATGTCATCAGCACCGCGCACAAACTGGGCATCCGCTCCAGCTCGACCATGATGTACGGGCACGTGGACAACCCCAAGCACTGGGTCGGCCACCTACGGGTGCTGCGCGGAATCCAGTACGAGACAGGCGGTTTCACCGAATTCGTGCTGCTGCCGTTCGTGCACCAGAGCGCGCCTTTGTACCTGGCAGGCGCCTCGCGGCCGGGTCCGACCGTGCGCGACAACCGGGCCGCCCACGCCCTGGCCCGCATCATGCTGCACGGCCGTATCGAGAATATTCAGACGAGCTGGGTCAAACTTGGTATCAAGGGAACCCAGTTGATGCTCAACGGTGGAGCCAACGATCTGGGTGGGACGCTCATGGAGGAGACCATCTCCCGCATGGCGGGCTCGGAGCACGGTTCCGCCAAAACGGTCGAGGAACTGACGGAGATCGCGTCGGGCATCGGCCGCCCGGTCCGGCAGCGCACCACCACCTACGGTGTGCCCGCCAATCGCGCGCTGGTCCGCCTCTCCGCGACTTTGGCGGACGGCTGACAACCGTCGGAGCCGCGCACCCGTGCCGGCGGTCGGGTGGGTGTCTGAATTTTGGACGTACCCGATGAGGTACCCCTGGCGCAGCGAAATCAGTTGTTACGTTTCGAACGCCATCCGCAGCGCGGCGGAGGGCGAATGTTAGGGCAGGCTTTGCGGGAGTAATGTTGTCGAGCCGGGATACTGTTTCGCCGGGCGGAGTGTGTATCCCGCATTGAGGACAGACTAGGAGAGCGGCAGTGCCGTACATCATCGCTGAACCGTGCGTTGACGTGAAGGACAAGGCGTGCATCGAGGAATGCCCCGTGGACTGCATCTACGAGGGCGGCCGCATGCTGTACATCCAACCGGACGAGTGCGTGGACTGTGGTGCATGTGAACCGGTCTGCCCGGTGGAAGCCATCTTCTACGAAGACGACACCCCGGATCAGTGGGCCGGTTACGTCAACGCCAATGTCGACTTCTTCGACGAGCTGGGTTCCCCGGGCGGGGCGACCAAGGTCGGCAAGGTCGACTTCGACCCGCCGTTCATCGCCGCGCTACCGCCCATGGCCAGCGAGTAGGCCGGCATTTGACCGCGCGTGGCCGGGTCAGCGCACTGCTACCCGATTTCCCCTGGGACACCATCGCTTCGGTGAAGGCGAAGGCCGCCTCCCATCCGGACGGCATCGTCGACCTCTCGGTCGGCACCCCGGTCGATCCGGTGGATCCGCTGATCCGCGCGGCGCTCGCGTCGGTGGCGGAGGTGCCCGGGTATCCGACCACGCACGGCACGCCCGAATTGCGCGAAGCCGTTGTCGCGGCGCTGAAGCGGCGATTCGGGATCACCGGGGTGGATCCGGCCGCCGTGCTGCCCGTCATCGGCACCAAGGAGCTGATCGCGGGGCTGCCGCGGCTGTTGGGCTTGGGCGCAGCGGATCTGGTCGTCATCCCGGAGGTCGCGTACCCGACCTATGAGGTCGGCGCGCTGCTGGCCGGTGCGCGTTATGTGCGGGCCGACGGCACCGCGCAGCTCGGTCCGGAAAAGCCCGCGCTGATCTTCATCAACTCGCCGTCCAATCCCACCGGCAAGGTGCTGGGCATCGAGCACCTGCGCAAGGTGGTGCGCTTCGCCCGCGAGCGCGGCGCGGTCCTCGCCTCGGACGAGTGCTACCTGGGCCTGGCCTGGGAGGGCCGCGCGGTCTCCATCCTCGATCCCGAGGTGTGCGACGGCGACCACACCGGGCTGCTGGCCATCCACTCGCTGTCCAAGACCTCGAATCTGGCCAGCTACCGGGCCGGTTTCGTGACCGGTGACCCGGAACTGGTGGCGGAACTGCTGGAGGTGCGCAAGCACTCCGGCATGATGCTGCCCTACCCGATCCAGGCGGCCATGACCGCGGCGCTCGGCGATGACGCGCACGAGGTCCAGCAAAAGGACCGCTACCGGGCGCGGCGGGTGGTGCTGCGAGATGCGCTGCAGCGCGCGGGATTCCGGATCGATCACTCCGAGGCGGGGCTGTACCTGTGGTCCACGCGCGGCGAGCCGTGCCGGACGACCCTGGATTGGCTGGCCGAGCGCGGCATCCTGGCGGCTCCGGGCGAGTTCTACGGTCCGCAGGGGAATCAGCATGTGCGCATTGCCCTTACCGCGACGGACGAGCGCATCGCCGCCGCGGCTGATCGCCTGACCAGCTGATTTTCCGTTACCGCCGGCCTCGTGATAGCGTCTACGACGTTGCGAGGCCCGGTGGCCAAGCTCTTTCAAGGCCCTGTGGCGCAGTTGGTTAGCGCGCCGCCCTGTCACGGCGGAGGTCGCGGGTTCGAGTCCCGTCAGGGTCGCCTCTGGTGAAGCCCCCCACATCACGTGGGGGCTTTTTCTTTTCCCCTCGAAGTTTCCCGATCTTTCGCGAAACTGACCCGTAGGCTCTTCACACCGCCTATAACAGGTTCTCATCGCAACTCGATGAGGAGTCTTTCAGTGCGTGGTTTGTCTTACGAATCCCCCGGTAAGAGTGTCTACGGCAGCAATGTCAGCCGACGCGGGTTCCTAGCTGCAACAGGTGTCATTTTGGGGGCGGCTGCGCTACTACCGAAGATGCCATCGGCGCGGGCCCTACCCACCGGGGCGGTCAATGACGGTGACACCATGCCCGTGCTGGTCATCGGCACCGGCTACGGCGGCGCGGTCGCGGCGCTGCGGCTGGCCCAGGCCGGGCAGTCGGTCGTCATGGTCGAGAAGGGCATGTCCTGGACCCAGCCCGGATCCGACGGCAAGGTCTACTGCAACATGCTCAAGCCGGACGGCCGCTCGTTCTGGCTGCGCACCAAGACCGTCCAGCCGATCAACCACTTCATGGGCGCGCCCTACGACAAATCGATCCCCAGCTACACCGGCGTGCTCGACGCGGAGGAGTTCAGCGGGATTCGCATCTACCAGGGGCGCGGCGTAGGCGGCGGTTCGCTGGTCAACGGCGGTATGGCGGTCACGCCCAAGCAGGAGAACTTCGGGAGCATCCTGCCCTCGGTGGACGCGGGCGAGATGTACGCGACCTACTACCCGCGGGCCAATGCCGGGCTGAAGGTCAACAATATCGACCAGACCTGGTTCGAGAGCGCCGAGTGCTACCAGTTCGCGCGGGTCGGCCGGAAACAGGCTGAGCGGTCGAACTTTTCGTGGACCTTCGTGCCGAACGTCTACGACTTCAACTACATGAAGCAGGAGCAGGCCAATACCGCGCCGCGCTCAGCGCTCAACGCCGAGGTCATCTACGGCAACAACTACGGCAAGAACGCCCTCGACAAGACCTATCTGGCGGCGGCGTCGGGCACCGGCAAGGTGACCATCGTGCCGCAGCACGTGGTGACCACCGTCGCGCCCGCCAATGGCGGCGGGTTCACGGTGACCATGAACCAGATCGACACCAGCGGCAATACCGTGAAGTCGAAAACCGTTACGGCGCAGAAGGTCTTCTTCGCGGCCGGCAGCGTGGGCACCAGCAAACTGCTGGTCACCCAGAAGGCCACCGGCAAGCTGCCCAACCTGCCCGACTCCATCGGCAGCGGCTGGGGCAATAACGGCAATGTCATGGTGGCCCGGCAGAACCAGGCCTGGGACGCCACCGGCAGCCTCCAGTCCTGCATTCCGTGCCTGGGCATCGACAACTGGGCCGACAGCGGCGGCCCGGCCTTCGCGGCGGTGTCGCCGTTCCCGGCGGGCATCGAGACCTTCGCCAGCCTGTACCTGGCCATCACCAAGAACCCGAACCGCGGCAAGTTCACCTACAACTCCGGATCGGGCGGGGTGGATCTGAACTGGCAGACCGCCTGGAACCAGCCGAGCATCGACGCCGCCAAGCGCATCTTCGACAAGATCAACAGCAAGGAAGGGACCATCTACCGGACCGACCTGTTCGGTGAATACAAGACCTGGGGCGACGATTTCGCCTACCACCCGCTGGGCGGCTGCGTGATCAATGTGTCCACCGACAACTACGGGCGGCTCACCCAGTACCCGGGCCTGTACGTCATCGACGGCTCGCTGATCCCCGGCCTGACCACCGTCAACCCGTTCGTCACCATTACCGCGCTGGCGGAACGCAATATCGAGAAGATCATCGCGGACGACTTCCACTGACGAAGCGTGTTCGTTCCGGCCGGGCAGGGGCTACCGCGATAGCCTTGGATATGGACGCTGTCACGGTTGTCCCTGCTCCCGGAAATGAACCGGTGCACACCTACGCCCCGGGCAGTCGTGAACGCGAACTGCTGACGGGCAAGCTCGCCGATCTCTCCGCCGAATCCGTGGATGTGCCGTTGGTCATCGGCGGTAAGCATCAGCCCGGCGGCGGGAAACGGCTGGGTATCTCGATGCCGCACCGGCACCGGCACGTACTCGGGACCTACACCGACACCACCCACGACGAAGCGCGCGCGGCCATTGCGGCCGCCACCGCCGCCGCGCCCGGCTGGCGGGCGATGCCCTTCGAGGAACGCGCCGCGGTCCTGCTGCGGGCCGCCGACCTGCTGGCCGGGCCGTGGCGCGAAACCCTCGCGGCCGCCACCATGCTCGGCCAGTCGAAATCGGTGCAGCAGGCCGAGATCGACGCACCCTGCGAGCTGGTGGACTTCTGGCGGTTCAATGTCGCGTTCGCGCGGCAGATCCTCCGGGAGCAGCCGGAATCCGGTGCGGGTGTGTGGAATCGGATGGACTACCGGCCCCTGGAGGGGTTCGTGTACGCCATCACGCCGTTCAACTTCACCGCCATCGCCGGGAACCTGCCCACCGCGCCCGCGCTCATGGGCAAGACCGTCGTCTGGAAACCCTCACCGACGCAGACGCTTTCGGCGTACTACACGATGAAGCTGCTGGAGGAGGCCGGGATGCCGCCCGGGGTCGTCAATATGGTGACCGGGGACGGCTCGAAGCTCTCCGAGGTGGCGCTGGCCGATCCCAGGCTGGCGGGCATCCACTTCACCGGCTCCACCCGCACCTTCCAATACCTGTGGCAGAGTGTCGGCTCGAATATCGGCCGCTACCACGGGTATCCGCGGCTGGTGGGGGAGACCGGCGGCAAGGACTTCATCCTCGCCCACCCGTCCGCCGACCCGGATATCCTGCGCACGGCCATGATTCGCGGCGCATACGAGTATCAGGGCCAGAAATGCTCGGCCGCCTCGCGGGCCTACATCGCCAAATCGGTGTGGCAGCGGATGGGCCAGGACTTCCTGTCGGAGCTGGAGTCGCTGACCTACGGCGATGTCGCCGACCTGTCGAATTTCGGTGGGGCCGTGATCGACAGCCGCGCGTACGCCAAATGCGAGGCGGCCATCGACCGGGCCAAGGGCGCCGGACTCGATATCGTGGGCGGCCGCTGCGACGACAGCGAGGGCTGGTTCATCCACCCCACCGTGCTGCTCGGCGACGATCCCGGTGACGAGGCCTTCGCCACCGAATACTTCGGCCCGATCCTGTCGGTCTACGTCTACGACGACAGCGCCCCCGGCTCCTTCGCCGGCATCCTCGACATCGTCGACTCCACCTCCCCGTACGCCCTCACCGGCGCGATCTTCGCCCGCGACCGCCGGGCCGTCGAATCCGCCGCCACCGCACTGCGATTCGCGGCGGGCAACTTCTACATCAACGACAAGCCGACCGGCGCGGTGGTCGGCCAGCAGCCCTTCGGCGGCGCGCGCTCCTCCGGCACCGACGACAAGGCCGGTTCCTACCTCAACCTGCTGCGCTGGGTGGCTCCCCGCACCCTGAAGGAAACCTTCGTTCCCCCAACCGATTACCGCTACCCCCACATGGAGGTGCGATGAACCCGCTACGCCCCGCGATCCTCGCTGCGGCGGGATCGTCCAAGCTGAAGGATGTCATCACCCGGGTGCCGGTGACCGCCGCCGTGGTCCGGCGCTTCGTAGCCGGGGAGACCCGTGCCGAGCTGGTCCCGGTGGCACAGGCGCTGCTGGCGAGCGGCCGCTCGGTCAGTGTCGACTTCCTCGGGGAATACACCACCGACCGCTCTCAGGCCAATGCCGCGGTGACGGAATATCTTTCGCTCATCGACGACCTCTCCGAGGTCGACCATGCGGTACCCGGCCTGGACACCGAGACCCCCGGGTGGAGGTCTCGCTCAAACTCTCCGCGCTGGGTCAGTCGCTGGGTCCGGACGGCCCGGCCATCGCGGCCGAGAACCTGCACAAGCTCTGCGCCAAGGCCGTCGAACGCCAGGTCTGGGTGACCGTCGACGCCGAGGACCACACCACCACCGAGGACACCCTCGAAGCGGTCCGGCTGGCCCGTGCCGAATTCCCCTGGCTGGCCGTGGCTTTGCAGACCTATCTGCGCCAGGCCGAGGACCGCGCCCGCGACCTGGCCACCGACGGCACCCGAATCCGCCTGTGCAAGGGCGCATACCAGGAACCCGCGACCGTCGCCTACCAGCGCCGCGCCGACGTCGACACCTCGTACCTGCGCTGCCTGGACGTCCTCATGCGCGAGGCCTGGTATCCCATGATCGCCTCCCACGACCCCGCCATGATCGCGGCGGCCCTCACCCTGGCCACCGAAAACAACCGCACCCCGGGCGATTACGAGTTCCAGATGCTCTACGGCATCCGCGACGCCGAACAGCAGCGCCTGGTCGCCGAGGGGCACGCCCTGCGCGTCTACATCCCCTACGGCACCCAGTGGTACGGCTACCTCATGCGCCGCCTGGCCGAACGCCCGGCCAACCTCGGCTTCTTCCTGCGCGCCCTGGCTGATCGCTAGACGAGCGGTCGCCCGAAGCGGCGGCGCAGGCGCATGTCGGCGAGGTAGAAGTTGAAGGGGAACAGGCGGATCGGGGTGGGCATGCGGGTCCAGACCGCGGAGATGACGCGCAGGATGCCGGTGAAGATGCGTTCGTCGCGGGCGGTCCAGGACATGCCCATCTGATTGCGCAGGTGCGGGGGCAGCAGGGCGGTGACGATGAAGCGGTGCAGGCCGCCGAGGGCGATCTGGAGGGGCCACGCGAGCATCTTCAGGTCGGTGAGGGCGTTGAAGTAGGCGCGGGTGGGCTCGTCGATGGTCTTGGTGGCCAGGTTCTCCTCCCAGTAGACGTAGAAGTCGTCCCGGGCGGCGGGCCACATTTCGGCGGGCATCTGCAGGGTGGTGCCCAGGCGGGTGCAGTGGCGGTAGAAGGCTTCGGCCACAACGGGATCCATCGGGCCGCGCATGCGGTGCAGGATGTCGTCGAAGCCCCAGTAGATGCAGGCGGCTACCCACAGCTGGAGTTTCGGGTCGAAGGCGTTGTACTTGACCGGGCTGCCGGGCTTGGTGCGGATGGTGCGGTGCGCGCCGTTGACGGCCTCGCGGTAGTCGCGGCGGTCGTCCTCGTCGCCGATCATGGCCACGGCCAGGTAGGTGAGGGTGGTGCGCAGTCGCTTGAAGGGGCGCACCATGATCGACCCGCTGTGCACCTCGGACTCCATCACGCCGTAGGCGACCGGGGTGAGCGAGAGCTGCATGATCACATTGGCGGCCCCGCCGAGGAACGCGCCGATGCCGTCGATGTATTCGCGAACTTGCTCGGTGGTCATCGGCTCCGGGCCGACCGGTTCGTACTCGAACTTGCGCAGCGGTGCGGTCATCGTTGACTCGGCTCCTCGTCGTCACTCCTCGCCCTTGAGGAGAGTGTGAGAAATATCTGTTCTCACCTTCTCATCGGCGCGTGGCGGTGTCAATGTGCGAAGATTAATGCCTCAGTCTCTCGTTGCGACCGGAAAGGGCTCGGACCATGGCCAAACTGGCCAAACTGCTGCCGCTCGTCCGCGGATCCGGGCCCGAGGACCGCAATCAGGCCAAGGTCCTCGACGCCGCACTGCTGGCTTTTCTGGACTTCGGCATCAAACGCACGTCCATGGTGGAGGTCGCCCGGCGCGGCGGGCTCTCGCTGGCCACGCTGGACCGGCGCTACGCCGGGAAGAACGATCTCATCCAAGCCGTCGGCCTGCGGCAGGCGCGTCAGCTCGTCGAGGAGATCGACGCCCAGGTGCGCGAACCGATCGAGCGGGACGCCAGCGCCGAGGAGCAGATCACCGTCCTGTTCATCGCGTTCACCGAGGGGCTGCGCGGCAATCAGCTGCTGGACCGGCTGCTCAAGACCGAACCCGAGATCGTGCTGCCCTATCTGACCGTCCAGGGCGCGCCCGTGATCGAGCTGGGCCGCGACTACCTCGCCGAGTTCATCGCCCGGTTGCAGGCGGAAGGCAAACTGCCGCAATATGATCCGCTGCCGCTGGCCGAGATGATCGCCCGCGCGGCGCTGTCGCTGGCGCTGACGCCGCAGACGGTGATCCCGCTCGACGATCCGGTGGCGCTACGGCGGTTCGCCCGCGATCACATCATTCCGGGTTTCCGAATCCTCTGACCGTCTCCGAATCCATTGACGGGCCGGGGTTCTCACACCAACCGCAGGCCCAGTCGGCGGCGCAGCCGCATGTCCATCAGGTGGGCGTTGAGCGGGAAGGCGCGCACCGGTGCGGGCACCACGCTCTCCGCCGCGCCGACCACCCGCAGCGTGCGGGCCAGCGCCCGATCCTGCCGCGGCGTCCAGGTCATGCCCATCTCGTCCCGAAGATGTTGCGGCAGCAGGCCGGTCACGAAGAACCGGTGCACGCCGCCGAAGGCCAGCTGGAACGGGCGGGGCAGCATCTTCAGGTCGATGAGGTCCTCGAAGTACGCCTTGATCTTGGGATCGATGCGTGTCGCGGCCAGGTTCTCTTCCCAATAGCGGTCGAAGGCAACGCGATCCGCGGGCCAACTCTCCGGGCGCACCTGGAGCGTGGTGCCCATGCGCGCGGCGTGCCGGTAGAAGACCTCGGCATCGAATTCGTCCATCGGGCCGTGCATGCGCTCGTAGAGATCACGTGCACCCCAGTACAGGCAGGCCGCCACCCACAGCTGGAGCTTGGGGTCGAAGGCGTTGTACTTCACCGTGCTTCCGGCGCGGGAGCGGACGTACTTGTGCACCGAGTCGACGGCCTCGCGATAGGCTGCCCGGTCGTCTTCGGTGCCGAGCAGGGCGACGGCCAGATAGGTGAGGGTGGTGCGCAGCCGCTTGAGCGGATGGACCATGACGTTCCCGGATTCCACGGGACTCTCCACCACGCCGTAGCCGACCGGCCGGTTGGAGAGCTGCATGATCACATTGGCCGCCGCGCCGAAGAACCCGGCCGCGCCGTCGAGGTATTGCCGGACATCGATCTCGGGCTCGGGTGTCGTGCCGTCGAATCGATCGTGAAGCGGCCTGGTCATCCTTGACCACATCCTCTGGTGAGAAGGTTGTACAGAAACTCTCTTACCCACTCGGGGTCCCTGTCAACCAACCCGGAGAGTTCGCAAGCGTTTCGTTGCCCGGTAGCGTGGCCCCGTGTCGCCGCTGTTGCTGAGCTCGCTGAACCCGGCCGCCATTGCCGCCGGGGACGATATTCCGAACGCCATCACCATCGACGGTGAGACGCTGTCCCGCAGCGATCTGCTGGGCGCGGCCACCTCCGTCGCCGAACGCGTCGCCCAGGCTCGCCGGGTGGCGGTGCTGGCCGAACCGACCGTGACCACCGTGCTCGCCGTGGTCGGCTGCCTCATCGCCGGGGTGACCGTGGTGCCGGTTCCGCCGGACGCGGGCAGCGCCGAACTGGCGCACATCCTGAAGAATTCGGGCGCGCAGGCGTGGCTTGGCAAGGCTCCGGAGGGCTCCGAACTTCCGGTCATCCCGGTGCGCAAGCACGCGCGGTCGTGGCATCGCTACGCCGAACCTTCCGGTAAGGCAACGGCTTTCATTCTCTACACCTCCGGAACCACGGGCCTGCCCAAGGGGGTGATGCTCAGCCGTGACGCCATCGCGGCGGGTCTGGACGCCCTCACCGAGGCATGGCAGTGGACGTGGAAAGACACACTGGTGCACGGCCTTCCGCTGTTCCACGTGCACGGCCTCATCCTCGGCATGCTCGGTCCGCTGCGGGTCGGCAGCCCGCGGGTGCACACCGGCAAGCCGACACCGCGGGCCTACGCCCGAGCGCACGGCACCATGTACTTCGGGGTGCCGACGGTGTGGTCGCGCATCGTCGAGGAGCCCTCGGCGGCAAAGGAATTGGCGAAGGCCAGGATTCTGATCTCCGGTAGCGCGCCGCTGCCCGTGCCGGTCTTCGAGCGACTGGCCGAGCTCACCGGGCACGCCCCGATCGAGCGCTACGGCATGAGCGAAACCATGATCACCCTCTCCACCCGCCCCGACGGGGAGCGCCGCCCCGGCTGGGTCGGCACCCCGGTGCAGGGCGTCGAGACCCGGCTGCGCGACGAGGCCGGGCAACCGGTGCCGCACGACGGGGAAAGCGTTGGCGGACTCCAGGTTCGCGGCCCCATGCTCTTCGACGGCTACCTGGGCAAGCCCGAGGCGGCCGCCGAGAACTTCACCGCCGACGGCTGGTTCAAGACCGGCGATGTGGCGGTCATCGATGCGGAGGGATTCCACCGCATCGTCGGCCGGGAATCGGTGGATCTCATCAAGTCCGGCGGCTACCGCATCGGCGCGGGCGAGATCGAGACCGCCCTGCTCGGGCATCCGGCGGTGGCCGAGACTGCGGTCATCGGGGTACCGGACGACGATCTCGGACAGCGCATCGTCGCCTTCGTGGTGCCGCGCGCCGATGCCCCCGCATCGATCTCCCAGGACCTCATCGACCATGTGGCGGGCGAACTTTCGGCGCACAAGCGGCCACGTGAGGTGCGCCTGGTCGAAACGCTGCCGCGCAATGCCATGGGCAAGGTGCAGAAGAAACTGCTGTCTTGACCTCGAGTGTGGTCGAGGTTCTACGGTGAACCGCATGACCGCATCCCTGTCGCAAGTCCAGATCGAATACCTGACCAGCCAGCGACTGGGGCGGTTGGCCACCATCCGCCCCGACGGCTCGCCGTAGAACAATCCGGTGGGCTTCCGCTACAACGCGGCTCTGGACACCATCGATATCGGCGGCCGCGATCTGGGAGCGAGCCAGAAGTTCCGCAATCTGCTGAAGGAGGAGCGGGTCTCGTTCGTGGTCGACGACATCAAATCCGTGCAGCCCTGGGAGGTGCGCTGCCTCGAAATCCGGGGCGCCGCACAGGCTTTGCGCGACGTCGAACCCTTCTACCCGGGGTTGTCGCCCGAACTGATCCGCATCACCCCGGAGCGGGTCATCGGCTTCGGGATCTGACACCTGAGTTCCGGTGCCGGAGGTTTCTGGGTCTCGTGACGCGTGCTGGCGAACGTCTAGCTTTCTGAAGCGAAACGCAAACTTTCCCAAGGAGATTCGCCCGATGCCCAGCCTCTTGCGCACCACCCTCGTCGTCGCCGCCCTCTTCGGCGGGTTGCTGGCCCCCGCTGCCGTCGCGTCTGCCGATGCGCTGCCCCTGACCCCCGCGCAGCAGCCCGCCGAGCCGGTGGCCGCGCCCAACACCACCGGAACCGGATCGGTCAACACCGGAGCCACCGGATCCTTCGACGCCTCGCCGACCGGGTCCTCGAACGTGATCAAGGCGCTGCAGACGGGCTCCGGCCAATGCGGGCCGGGGCTCGGAATCCCGACCACCTTCGACGGCTCCGCGGCGCCGTGGTGCGGTCTCTACCACTGAGCCACCGGAGACGCGAAACCCCCTGCAGCACAGGCCGTCAGGGGGTTTCGTGATTCAAGAGCTCAATCGTTGGCGTGCAGCGCGGCGTTCAGCTCGATGCCGGTGCCCTTGCGCGCCTTGACCTCCACCGCGCCGGTCACCGAGTTGCGGATGAACAGCAGGTTCGACTGCCCCGACAGCTCACCGGCCTTCACGATCTCGCCGCCCGGGCCCGTCACCTTGGTGCCCGCGGTCACGTACAGCCCCGCCTCCACCACGCAGTCGTCGCCCAGCGAGATGCCCACGCCCGCGTTCGCGCCCAGCAGGCAGCGCTCGCCCAGCGAGATGACCTGCTTGCCGCCGCCGGACAGGGTGCCCATGATGGACGCGCCGCCGCCGACATCGGAGCCGTCACCGACCACCACACCGGCCGAGATACGGCCCTCCACCATGGAATTGCCCAGCGTGCCGGCATTGAAGTTGACGAAGCCCTCGTGCATGACCGTGGTGCCCGAGGCCAGGTGCGCGCCCAGGCGCACGCGGTCGGCGTCGGCAACGCGCACACCCGACGGCAGCACGTAGTCCACCAGGCGCGGGAACTTGTCGACGCCGTACACGGTGACCGGGCCGCGGGCGCGCAGCTTCAGCCGGGTCAGCTCGAACTCCTCGGTGGAGCAGGGGCCGTGGTTGGTCCACACCACATTGGCCAGCAGGCCGAAGATGCCGTCCAGGTTCGCGCCGTGCGGGCGGATCAGGCGGTGCGAGAGCAGGTGCAGGCGCAGGTAGGCGTCGTGGGTGTCGACCGGCGCGGCGGACAGGTCGGCGATGGTGGTGCGCACCACGACCACCTCGACCCGGCGGGCCTCGTCGGCGCCCAACGGCGCCGTGGCGAACTTGGCGTACTCGACACCGGAGGGGTCCAGCCGCTTGGAGCCGGTATCGCTGAATTCACCGAGTTCCGGATACGGGTACCAGGTGTCGAGCACCGTCCCGTTCGCGGTGATGGTGGCGAGGCCGACTGCTGATGCTCCCTGAGTACTCACGTCCCCGTACGTTACCCCGCTGTGAATTCATGCCCCATGCGGTGCCGATTTGTGCCAACGCAAGCACCGTGCGAAGAACAGAGGTTATTCCTCATTTAGGGTGGATCGAGTGACCACCATCGATCTGAGTGCCGACCCCATTTCACTCACCGCCGCGCTCGTGGACATTCCGAGCGTGTCTCAGGACGAGAAGGTCATCGCGGACATCGTCGAGAAGGCATTGCGTGAGCAGACCTCCGGGTTCGCAATTCTGCGGCACGGCAATACCGTGCTGGCGCGCACCAATCGCGGACTGCCCACCCGGGTCATCCTCGCCGGGCACCTGGACACCGTGCCCATCGCCGACAATGTCCCCAGCCATTTCCAGACCACCGCGGACGGCGAACGGCAGCTGTGGGGCTGCGGCACCGTCGATATGAAATCCGGCGACGCGGTCTTCCTCAACCTGGCCGCCACCGTCGCCGATCCGGTGCACGACCTGACCCTCATCTTCTACGACTGCGAGGAGATCGCCGCCGAGTTCAACGGCCTCGGCCGGATCGAGCGGGAACTGCCCGAATGGCTCGAGGGCGATCTCGCCATCCTGGGCGAGCCGTCCGGCGGCTGGATCGAGGCGGGCTGCCAGGGCACCCTGCGGGTGCGCCTGACCACCTCGGGCGTGCGGGCGCACACCGCACGAGCCTGGCTGGGGGACAACGCCATTCACCGGCTGGCCCCGATCCTGGAGCGGCTGGCCGACTATCGGGCGCGTGAGGTCGAGATCGACGGCTGCACCTACCGCGAGGGCCTGTCGGCGGTCCGCGTCGAGGGCGGCGTGGCCGGCAATGTGGTGCCCGACGTGGCCAGCGTGGACGTGAACTTCCGCTTCGCCCCCGACCGCACCCTGGACCAGGCCACCGAGCACGTGCGCGAGGTATTCGCCGGTCTGGAACTGGATTTCGAGCGCACCGACGGCGCGCCCGGCGCGCTGCCAGGCCTGTCCAACCCGGCCGCCAAGGATCTCATCGAGATCGTGCACACGCACGGCAGCGGCGGCGTGCGCGCCAAGTACGGCTGGACCGATGTCTCGCGATTCGCCGCACGCGGCATCCCGGCCGTCAACTTCGGCCCGGGCGACCCCAACCTGGCCCACAAGCGCGACGAGCACCTGCCCGTCGACCAGATCACCCAGGTGACGTCCATGCTGCGCAGCTACCTCACCGGGGCCAAAGCCTGAGAAACCCGCAGGTGCACGCGCTGGCAGGTTCGCGGCGCGTCTCGTTCTGGACTGAGTGGAGCGGGGGAGCGAAGCGGAGGAGCGGAGGGAGGGAAGAACGAGACGCGCCGCGAACCCCGCCCGGAGCGAAGCGGAGGGCAAATTGGATACTGCCTGCATGTCTGCTGACGAGGATGTGCGTTCGCCCAAGACACCACGGTTCCGGGGGCCGATCATGCTGCGGCGGGATCGGAAGAAGGGGATCGGGACCACCGATCAGCATCTGCTGGACCAGCGCGGCCCGGCGGATTGGGTGCACACCGACCCTTGGCGGGTGCTGCGTATCCAAGCCGAATTCATCGAGGGCTTCGGCGCTTTGGCGGAGTCTCCGCGCGCGGTGTCGGTCTTCGGGTCGGCCCGCACGGCCGTCGACTCGCCCGAGTACCAGGCCGGGATGGCCATCGGAAGTGCTTTGGCCCGAGCCGGTTTCGCGGTCATCACCGGCGGCGGCCCGGGTGCCATGGAGGCCGCCAACCGGGGCGCGTCGGAGGCGGGCGGCTATTCGATCGGGCTGGGCATCGAGCTGCCGTTCGAGCAGCACCTCAACGAGTGGGTCGATCTCGGCATCAACTTCCGCTACTTCTTCGCGCGCAAGACCATGTTCGTGAAGTACTCCGAGGCGTTCGTCTGCCTGCCGGGCGGCTTCGGCACCCTCGACGAGCTCTTCGAGGCGCTGACGCTGGTGCAGACGCACAAGATCACGCGCTTCCCGATCATCCTGTTCGGCACCAAATACTGGTCGGGACTGGTGGATTGGATCCGGGACTCGCTGCTGGGCACCGCCAAGATCGCGCCCGGGGACCTGGGGCTGCTGCACGTCACAGACAGCGTGGACGAGGTGGTGCACATCGTCCTGCAGGCCGCGGAGTCCCGCGGTGAGCTGGACCAGACCGGTATGGAGGACCAGTGGTGAGCGAAATGTACTCCGTCTGCGTGTATTGCTCTGCCTCCGTGGATGATCCGCGCGCACTGGAACTGTCCGCCCGGGTCGGATCCGAAATCGGCCGTCGCGGTTGGCAATTGGTTTCGGGCGGTGGCAATGTCTCGATGATGGGCGCGGTGGCGCGGGCCGCGCGCGCGGCGGGCGCGCGCACCGTCGGCGTCATCCCGAAGATGATGGTGCACCGCGAGGTCGCCGATGTGGACGCCGACGAGCTGATCGTCACCGACTCCATGCGCGAGCGCAAACAGGTCATGGACGATCGCGCCGACGCCTTCCTGACCCTGCCCGGCGGCATCGGCACGCTCGAGGAGTTCTTCGAGACCTGGACGGGGGCCTACCTGGGCATGCACGACAAGCCGGTGGTCGTGCTCGATCCGCTGGGGCACTACCGGGGGCTGTTCGAGTGGATCGGTGAGCTGCGGGAGCGGGGCTACGCGGGGCGGGAAGCGATCGACCGGGCCGTGGTCACCGACGATTTCGACGCCGCCTTCACCGCGCTCCGGCCGGATCGCTGAGCGAAACCGGCCGGTTTCACTCGACAAGATCGGGCGAATCGGCAAGGGTGGGCGGTGAGCGAGAGCACAGCCCGGTGAGGAGCACAGCGAAGTGAATACCGATGCCCGTTCGACGGTGAGTCTGATGGACTTGGCCCGCAGCCTGCCCGGCATGGCGCTGCAGGCCCCAGGCATGCTCCGCAATGCCGTGCACATGCTGGTCAAATCCGGCGACCGGGCGTCCATCGGACTGTTCTTCCAGCGCGGCGCCGCGCAGCACCCGGACCGGCCCTTCCTGAGATTCGAAGGCCGCCAGTACACCTGGGGCGAGGCCAACTCCGAGGTCAACCGGTACGCGAATGTGCTTGCCGCGCACGGGGTCGGGCGGGGCGACGTGGTCGGCATCCTGATGGCCAACCGCCCCGAGGCGCTGTTCACCGTGCTCGCCACCGTGAAACTCGGTGCCACCGCGGGCCTGCTCAACCACAATCAGCGAGACGTGGTGCTGCAGCACAGCTTCGGGCTGCTGAACTCCGTGCTCGACGTGATCGGCGAGGAGTGCGCCGACGCGCTGGAGACCCTCACGCAGGCCCGGCCCGCCGTGCTGTGGTCCGAGCAGCTGGCGGCCCAGGCCCGCATCGTGGACGCGTCGAATCCCGCGGTGACCGAGCAGATCACGGCCGGGGAGCGCGCCTACCTGATCTTCACCTCCGGCACCACCGGCCTGCCCAAGGCCAGCGTCATGACCCACCAGCGCTGGACCAAGTCCATGGCGGGCATCGGCGGGCTCGGGGTCCGCCTGAACGGCCGCGACACCCTCTACTGCTGCCTGCCGCTGTACCACAACAACGCCCTCACGGTGGCGCTGTCCTCGGTGATCGCCGGTGGCGCGACCTTCGCACTGGGCCGCAAGTTCTCGGCCACCCGCTTCTGGGACGAGGCCATCGCCAATCAGGCCACCGCCTTCGTCTACATCGGCGAACTGTGCCGGTACCTGCTCAACCAGCCGCCCAAGCGCACCGACCGGTCGCACACGGTCCGGCTCTGCGTCGGCAACGGCCTGCGGCCCGAACTCTGGGACGAGTTCCAGAGCCGCTTCGGCCTCGAGCGGATCGTCGAGTTCTACGGTGCCAGTGAGGGAAACGTCGCCTTCATCAACGCCTTCAGCGTCGACAAGACCGCCGGTTTCACCCCGCTGCCCTTCGCGATCGTCGAGTACGACGACGCCACCGGCAAGGCCCTGCGCCACCCCGACGGCCGCCTGCGGCGCGTCCACCACGGCGGTGTCGGGCTGCTGCTGGCCAAGGTCACCAACAGCTCCCCGTTCGACGGCTACACCGACGCCGCCGCCACCGAATCCAAGCTCGTCCGTGACGGTTTCAAGCAGGGCGACTGCTGGTTCGACACCGGCGACCTGGTGCGCGACCAGCGCTTCGGCCACATCGCCTTCGTCGACCGCCTCGGCGACACCTTCCGCTGGAAGGGCGAGAACGTGGCCACCACCGAGGTCGAGGGCGCCTTCGACGGCATCGACTCCGTCACGCAGGCGGTCGTTTTCGGTGTCGACATCCCCGGCGCCGACGGCAAGGCGGGCATGGCCGCGGTGACCCTGCACGAGGGCGCGGCCTTCGACGGCAAGGTCGCGGCCAAGACGCTCTACGGCCACCTGCCGACCTATGCCGTGCCGCTGTTCATCCGCGTGGTGCCCGAGCTGGAACAGACCTCGACCTTCAAGAGCCGCAAGGTCGGACTGCGCAAGCAGGGCTGTGCCCCCGACGGCCACAGCACCCTCTACGTCCTCGCGGGCCGCACCGAGGGTTACGTGCCCGCGTATCCGGAGTACGCCGCCGAGGTCGCGGCCGGACGGCTGCCCGGCAACTGACCGCCTCGATCACTTCTGCTCGTACACCCGGACGTAGTCGACGACCAATTCGGCCGGGAATACGGTGGTTTCGTCCGGCGGGCCCGGCCAGGTCCCGCCGACCGCGAGATTCAGCAGCCCGTAGAAGGGGTGGTCGAAAACCCAGGTCTCGGTCGCCTTCAGCGTGCTCTTGTCGACGGTGAAGTAGCGGTGGTCGTCCAGGAACCAGCTGATGCGTCCGGGCGTCCACTCCACCGCGTAGGTGTGGAAGTCGTCGGCGAGCCGCTGCCCGTCCAGCTCGTAGTCCTCGGTGTATCCCGGATCCTCGAATCCCGGACCGTGCGCCGACCCGTGCACGGTGCCGGGATCGTCGCCGACCGTCTCCATCACGACGATCTCGCCGTTGCCCGGCCACGCCCGCTGCTCGACATTCGCGCCCATCAGCCAGAACGCGGGCCACAGCCCCCGGCCCGCGGGGATCTTCATGCGCGCCTCGAACCGGCCGTAGGCCTGCTCGCAACGGTCGAGGGTGGTGATCCGGCCGGAGGTGACATCGCACGGACCGTACGGGCACCCGCTCATCCCCGCCACCCGCTCGCGCCGGGCCGAGATCACCAGATGCCCTTTGCCGTCGGTGGACACGTTCTCGGTGCGGTCGGTGTAGTACTGCCACTCCGCATTGCCCCACTGCGGTTCGCCGCCGCGGTCGTACACCCACTTGGCCGGATCCGGCCGCCCGCCCGCCGCGCCATCGAACTCATCCGACCAGGTCTGCCGCCACCGGATCGCGACATCGGCCGCGGCATCCCGACTTTCGGGCGTCGAGCAACCCGCCAGCAGGAGCGCGGCGACGGTCGCGCAGGCGGCGGTGCGAGCGATGGTCATGGGTGCCCTTTCTGGTCCGGTCGGCGTGCAGCAGCCTGACAGCTTGCAGGTGAGGAATTCGTGAGGCCGCGGCCGCCGGTCGGGGCCCGGTTCCGGTCGGCTGCCCAGCAGGGGTGAAATACCGCTCGGTACAGTCGAGGGCATGTGTGCGCCGTTGCCGACATTGTGCGGGAAGCCGGTGGCGACGGATCGGGCGCTGGTGATGGCGATCGTGAACCGGACGCCGGATTCCTTTTATGACAGGGGCGCCACGTTCACCGACGAGGCCGCCATGAACGCCGTGGACCGGGCGGTGGCCGAGGGTGCGGATCTGGTCGATATCGGCGGGGTGAAGGCCGGGCCGGGCTCGGAGGTGGACGCCGTCGAGGAGGCCCGGCGGGTGGTGCCGTTCGTGGCCGCCCTCCGGGAGCGCCATCCGGATCTGCTCATCAGCGTGGACACCTGGCGGGCCGGGGTGGCGCGTGCGGCGGTGGCCGAGGGCGCGGACCTGATCAACGACACCTGGGCCGGGGCAGACCCGGAGCTGGTCGGGGTGGCCGCGGAATTGGGCGTAGGAATCGTGTGTTCTCACACCGGAGGTGCGATTCCGCGGACCCGTCCGCACCGGGTCCGGTACGCGGATGTGGTGACCCAGGTCACCGAGACGGTGGTGGCCGCCGCCGAAAATGCTGCGGCCGCAGGGGTGGCCAAGGACTCGATTTTGATCGACCCGACCCATGATTTCGGCAAAAACACCTATCACGGGCTCGAATTGTTGCGGGCGATAGACGTTCTTGTGAAAACCGGATGGCCCGTCTTGATGGCGCTGAGCAATAAGGATTTCATCGGAGAGACTCTTGGTGTCGGGCTGTCCGAACGATTGGAGGGCACATTGGCAGCGACTGCTTGGTCAGCCGCCGCGGGTGCTCGCGTCTTTCGAGTACACGAGGTGGCCCACACGCGCCGGGTGGTGGACATGATCGCCGCCATCCAGGGTCTCCGTCCGCCAGCCCGTACGTTGCGAGGACTCGCATGAAAACAGACTGGGTGCACACCAACACCTTCGATCGACCCGACTGGACCATCGAGGAGCTGATCGCGGCCAAGGGCGACCGCACGGTGTCCGTGGTTCTGCCCGCCCTCAACGAGGAATCCACCGTGGCCGCCGTCGTGGCCAGCATCCGGCCCCTGGTCGGCACGCTGGTGGACGAACTCGTGGTCCTGGACTCCGGGTCCACCGATGCCACCGCCGTCCGCGCCACGGCCGCCGGAGCCCGCGTGGTGACCCGGGAACAAGCCGTCCCCGAACTCGAGCCGGTCCCCGGCAAGGGCGAGTGCCTGTGGCGCTCGCTGGCCGTCACCAGCGGCGACATCATCGCCTTCGTGGACTCCGACCTGATCGACCCCGACCCGAACTTCGTGCCCAAACTGCTGGGCCCGCTGCTCACCGTGGACGGCATGCACCTGGTCAAGGCGTACTACCGCCGGCCGCTGCGCACCGGCGAGGCGGTCGAGCACCACGGCGGCGGCCGCGTCACCGAACTGGTGGCCCGCCCGTTGCTCGCGGCCCTGCGCCCGGAACTCTCGAATGTCTTGCAGCCCTTGGGCGGTGAGTACGCGGGCACCCGGGAGCTGCTCACCTCGGTGCCCTTCGCGCCCGGCTACGGCGTCGAAATCGGCCTGCTGCTCGACACTTACGACCTGCTCGGCCTGTCCAGCATCGGCCAGGTAAACCTCGGCGTCCGCCAGCACCGCAACCGCCCGCTGGCCGACCTGGGCGTCATGAGCCGCCAGATCCTGGGCACCGTGCTGGGCCGCAGCGGCATCCAGGACTCCGGTGCCGCGCTGACCCAATTCCCGATGGTGGCAGGCGAATTCATCGCCCACGCCACCGAGGTCTCGCTGTCCGACCGCCCGCCGATGAACACCCTGCGGCCCGAAGAGGCAGCCGCCTGAAGGGCATTCACCGGTCGTGACGGTAGATCGGGGTGAGTAGATCCGCCTCGATCGGCTCGCCCGTCGACCGGTCGTAGCGCACACCCACCACCGCCGAGAAGGGGTGGGTGCCCGCGCGCTCGTGCAGGGTGGCGAGTCTGGTTGCCAGCAGCCGGATCGCGCCCAGCGAGGCGGGCGGGTGCAGGCCGTCGATGACCAGCACGCTGCCCTTGCCGTCCGGGCGGGGGAGGCGGGCCAGATAGGCGATGTCGTAGGGCTCGGTGCCGCCCGGCCGGTAGACGCGGCGGGCGGCCCGGTCCTCTATGCCCCGGCGCACCCGTCCGGCCCGCGCCACGGTGCGGCGCAGGCGGGGATCCGCGGCCACCAAATAGCGCAGGCTGGGCGATAATTCGGGTCCGCCGAGCACGATCAGGCCGTCCCGGTCCAGATCCAGCGGGCGGCCCGGTAGGAAGCGCTGCACATTGGCGGTGAAGCCCAGTTCACGCAATAGCTCCACCAGCCGGTGCGGTGCGGCGGCATCCGGCGCACCCACCAGGGCGATGGCGCGCGTGGTGCTGCGCACGTCCGGGGTGAGGATTGTCAGCGGGCCGTGCCCGAAGAACAAACCCTCCGGTACCGGACCCTGCGTGCTCACCTGATGAATGCGGGCGCGGGAAAGTCCCGCGGCCGCACCGATTCTCGCGAACGTCCAGCCCTCGGCATGCAGTTCACGGATGACGGCGCGGCGGATGCGAGTCAGCTCATTGATCTGCTGCTGCGCGGCTGCCACGCCTTCGGTGGCGGCTTTCAGGCGTTCGACCTTGTCCTCGATCGCGAATACCCGGGCCACCTCGTCGGCCGACATGTGCGCAGTCTAGATAGCTGGACAGCGTCATGCGTCAAGTCCGCTGGACTAGTAC
>NZ_BJWY01000045.1 GCF_007990715.1 Nocardia seriolae NBRC 15557
AGTACTAGGCGGCCTCGGCGCGGGACCGGAATCGTCCGGGTGCCAGCCCGAATTCGCGTCTGAACGCCTTGGCGAACGCGTATTCGGAGGTGTACCCGGACTTTTCGGCGATCACCCGCAGCAGGGCGTCGGAGTCGCGCAGCATGCGGGCCGCACAAGTCATGCGCCACCAGGTCAGGTAGGTCAGCGGGCCGGTGCCCAGGGTGGCGGTGAAGCGCTGCGCGAACACCGAACGGGACACACCCGCGCGGGCGGCCAGCGACTGCACCGTCCAGGGTGCGCCCGGCTGCTCGTGAATGGCCGACAGGGCCGCATAGATCACCGGATCCCGCAGCGCCGCAACCCATCCGGAGTCGGCCGGGTGGGCCTCGTGCCAGGCGCGCAGCATGAACAGCAGCAGCACCTCCAGCAGCGGCGCGATCGCCCCGGACCCCTCGCTGGTATCGATCTCGTGGCCGAGCAGATCGATCGCGCCGCGCAGCGGACTGTACTGGCCGACCCGGGCGAGCAGGTGGACCACATCGGGCAGCTCGGCCAGCGCGGGATGGGTGCGCGAGGCGTCGAGAGAGTAGGCACCGCACAGCAAAATCGTCTCGGCCCCCGACTCCCCTGGACGCTGCCCGGACGCGCCGCCCGGGCTGTCGCCGCCGTCGGGGCCGTTGCCACCGAGGGCCGGGCGGTCGCCGAAGGCGTGTGGGCCATCGCCGATGGCGTGCCCGCGGCTGCGCGGCAGGAACGCCACGTCCCCGACTTGGAGGTGGATCGGTTCTCCGTCGTCGGGCCGCAGCCAGCACGAACCTTGCAGCACCACATGGAATCCCGCGCTGTTGCCCGACGCCGGGAAGTGGGTGTACCAGGATCCGCGCTGCACGGTGCGGTTGGAATGCGGAATGCCCATCCGCATCGCGGCGACCGCGTCGCTGAGAATGTCCACCATCTCACGGTACCGGCGTGCGCACCCGCGCCGGACGATCGGACATCGGAACCGGATTTCCGAGCATGGTTCGTCCGGGCAGCAGCTCATAGCGTGAATCGCGAGCCGAGTCCCGGCTCCTGCCCTCACCCGATGGAGTTGTCCCCCATGCGTATTGCCGTTCACGGCGCGAGTGGTTTCACCGGTTCGCTCATCGTCGCCGAACTCGTTCGCCGCGATCTCACCCCGGTCCTGGTCGGCCGCGACGCGGCGCGGTTGCGCCGCGTCGCCGAGCGCACCGGTCGCCCCGACGCCGAGGTCCGGGTGGCCGAGCTCGACGACACCGCCGCTCTGGCCGCCTGTTTCGCCGACTGCGACGCGGTGATCAATGCCGCCGGGCCGTTCACCCTGTGGGGCGAACCGGTGGTGCGCGCCGCCATCGCCGCACGCCGCCCCTACCTCGACACCACCGGCGAGCCCGCCTACCTGCGCACGATCCTCGACACCTACGACGAACCGGCGAAACAGGCCGGGATCACGATCATCCCGGCCGTCACCGACGACGGCGTACCCGGCGACCTGATCGCCGCTCTCGTCGCGGCCCGGCTCACCGCGCCGATCACCGAGGTCAGGGTCGCCGATCTACGCCGCCCCGGCGCGGCCTCGCGCGGGACGGCCCGGTCGATGGCCGCCATCGTGGTGCTCGACCCGGTCGAATACCGCGGCGGGGATTGGCAATCGGTGCGCGGATCGGCCTCCCCCGTGCACGAACCCGGAGAGAGCGAGCCGGTGCCGGTGACCGCGCTGGCGCTGCCCGGGGTGTACACCATCCCCCGTCACCTCGACACCCCGGCCGTGCGCGGTCTGATCCGTGCCGAGATGGGCGAGATCTTCGCGGGACTCAGTGGCGAAGTCGCCGAGACGATTCCGGAGATCCCGGACCCGGCCACCCTCGCCGGGTCACGCTGGTGCATGCTGGCCGAGGCCACCGACGCCGAGGGTCACCGCGCCCGCGGCTGGGTCACCGGATTCGACCCGTACACCTCGACCGCGATCATCGCCGTGGAGGCCGCCCGCCGCCTGATCGCCGACGGCGCACCCGCCGGAACCCTGGCCCCCGCACAGGCTTTCGACCCCGCCGCCTTCCTCGACCACCTGCGCACCGCGGCCATCACCTGGCAGGTCGAACAGCTCGCCGCCGTGTGATCCACCGCCCGAACAAGATCAGGGAGTTCCCACCGGGGAAATCTGTCCGATTCCCCTCGCTGGGAACTCCCTGATCTTGACGCACGGACTCAGGTTGCGGCGTCGACCTTGGGGAAGGTGTCGGTCACCAGGGTGAGCAGGGCGTCGGCAAGCAGGTGGTGGACCTGGCCGCGGGTCAGGCTGCCGCGCACGATCCACTCGCGGCCGGCCGCCTTGACCAGGCCGCCGTAACAGCGCACCAGCGCCCGCAATTCGGCCGAATGCAGCGAATCCGACAGGCCCATCATCTGGACCATGCGGTCGGCGGCGGCGTAGTCGGCCTCGTCGAGGATGCGCTGCACCTCCGGATCGTCGCCCACGCCCTCGTGGCCGGTGACCTTGACCCAGGTGCTGCCGTGCTCGCCGATGGTGTCGAGCAGCCAGGCCACACTCGCGTCCACCCGCTCCCGGATGGTGCCGCCGGGCACGACCATGCGCTCGGGGCGCGGCAGGGTCACCATGCGCCGCACCACCGCCAGATACAGGTCGCGCTTGTTGCCGAAGTAGTGGTTGATCAGCCCGCGCGCCACCCCGGCCCGCTGGGCCAGCTCGGCGGTGGACACCGCGGCATACGGGCGTTCGCCGAACATGTCGATGGCGCAGGACAGGATCTGCGCCCGGCGTTCGTCGGGTTCGAGCCGGCGGCGCCGCGACGGCGCGTCCGAGGGGTCCTCGGACGCGGTCGGCTCGATGGTGGTCTCGACTTCAGAGTGAGCGGGCAATGAGATCCTTCATCACCTCGTTGGCTCCCGCGAGGATTCGCAGGACCCGAGCGCCGGTGTACAGCTGGGAGATCGGGTATTCGGTCATGTATCCATAGCCGCCGAAGAACTGCAGGCAGCGATCCACCACATTACCGAGCTGATCGGTCAACCAGTATTTCGACATGGCCGCGGTCGGAATATCGAGCTCACCGCGCAGGTGCTTGGTGATGCAATCGTCGAGGAACACCCGGGCGACCTTGGCGATGGTCGCGCACTCGGCCAGCTCGAACCGCGTGTTCTGCATGGCGAACAGCGGCTTGCCGAACGCCTCGCGGCCCTTGGTGTAGTCGACGGTCAGCTGCACGGCCTTCTCGGTCATGGCAACCGCGAGGATCGCGGTGACCAGGCGCTCCTGGGCCAGCATCTGCATCATCTGATAGAACCCCTGGCCCTCGGCCTGCCCCAGCAGATTCGAGGCCGGCACCCGCAGCCCGTCGAAGAACAGCTCCGCGGTGTCCTGCGCCTTGCCGCCGATCTTGGACAGAATGCGGCCGCGCTTGAAACCGGGCGTCTCGTCCGACACCTCGGCGAAGATCAGCGAGACACCCGAGGCGCCCTGGGTGGGGTCGGTCTTGCAGGCGAGGATGATGCCGTCGCACAACCAGCCGTTGGAGATGAAGATCTTCGAGCCGGTGATCACGTACTCGTCGCCCTCGCGCACCGCGCGCGTCTTGATGTTCTGCAGATCCGAGCCGGTACCCGGCTCGGTCATGCCGATCGAGAGCACCATCTCACCGCTGGCCGCCTTGGGCAGCACGCGCCGCTTGAGCTCCTCGGACCCGAACTCGTGGATGTAGGGCGCGATGATCGAGGAGTGCACCGACATGCCCAGCGAGCCGTCCCCGGCATGGGTCTGGGCCTCGATGATGGCCGCCTCGTGGGCGAAAGTGCCGCCGCCGCCCCCGTATTCGGTCGGGATGGCCGCGCACAGCAGGCCCAGTTCACCGGCACGGTTGTAGAGCTTGCGGTCGGGATGGCCCTGCGCGATGAACTTCTCGGTGTGCGGAATCACCTCCTTCTCGAAGAAGGTGCTCGCCAGTCCTCGTACCGCCTCGACCTCGTCGTCGCTCCATGCGGGGCGTGCCATCGTGTGCTTCCTTCGCTCGCGTGAGGGTGCGCGTCAGCGCCTCGCCCCCAGCCTGCACGCCTATTGGCGGTGTGTCAACAATGTGTCAACGATCGGCCGACCGCGCCTGACCCAGCTCCGCGAAGGCCGTGAAGATCGGCGATTCCCCATCCGCCTCGATACCCTGGCGACGCAGAAACCCATCGATCAAACCCCACACCAGCTCGGCCGCCTGATCGATGAACTCCGCCGTCCGCTCCGGCGAGGGCGCATCCGAATCCGACAGCCACAGATCGGTGATCGACACCACCGCCCCGATCAACGCCCGCGACAGATAATCCAGACCCCGCGTATCCAGGGGCACCGCCTCGGCCACCGAACGCGCCAGCTTCTCCAACCGCCGCGCCGCATCCCGGCCCAGATCCAGTTGCAGCACACCGGCACCCGACTGCTGCAACACCGGAGCCTGCCCCAGATACCGGAACACATTGGGATGCTCCAGAATCCCGTTCGCATACTCGGTGAAGATGCGCCGCAACGCCTGCCGCGGCGGCTGCAACATCAAAGTCATATCCGCGCCCGCCGCCGCGAACGCCTGCCGCGACATCCGCGCCGCGATCTCGGTGAACAGATCACCCTTGTCGGCGAACTGTCGATACAGCCGCGGCTTGGTGATCTGCGCTTCCCTGGCGATGTCGTCCATGCTCGGGCGCGGGCCAGCCCGATCGATCACCCGGATCGCCGCGTCCACGATCTCCTCACGGGTCACCATCCGCGCCGTCCCGGCACTGCTACGAGCCACCCGCGCAGCATACACGTACCGTCGGTACGGCTCGTTTCGACGACAATGCCACTTGATTTCCGACAGAACGTACTGCCAGTATCAATCAACGTACCGGCAGTACGCACAACCGGAAAGCAGCCGATGTCAGACGCAGCACGCCAACTCAGCGACACCCTGCGAGCACCCCTGCCCGCAGCATTCGACCAGCTCAGCGACACCGCACTGGCCGAACTCGACCGCCTCCTCAACGACGCGCTCGTGCGCCACGGCGCAAACCTCGACACCGCCATCGGCCACTCCCTCGAGATCGTCCCGCGCCTCATGCGCCCGGCCATCAAGAAAGCCCTGGGACTATGAGCGACCACCTCGCCGCCGTCGCGGAAACCACCAAACTCGCACGCGTCCTGGGCATCTCCGACCCCATCGAACTCGACTTCCTCGTCGACCTGCCACCCGCGGCCATCCGCGAATACCGCGAACGCGTCACCGACCGGCTCTTCGACCGCGACACCAAACGCCTGCGCGGCATCGCCGCCGCCAGCAAGATCGTCCCCGTCGCCCTCAGCTCCAAAATGGCCGAACGTGCCTTCGGACCCGTCCTGTGCGCCGCCGTCGCCAGCGCCGTCGAACCCCACCGCGCCGTCGACATCGCCAAACACCTCAACGCGACCTTCCTGGCCGAATGCGCCGTCCAACTCGACCCCCGCCGCACCGCCGACATCATCGCCGCCGTCCCGGCCAAAATGGTCACCGACGTTGCGCGCGAACTACTCTCACGCGGCGACCACATCACCATGGGCCGCTTCGTCCACGTCGTCCCCGAACCCGCCCTGCGCGCCGCCGCCCCCGTCATGAGCGACCCCGACCTGCTCCGCATCGGCTTCCTGCTCGAAGACAAAACCGCCATCGACCGCGTCCTGCACATCGTCGCCGACCGCGTCGCCGGCGTCATCCGCTCGGCCTACGACCAGAACATGTGGGCCGAAGGCATCGACCTGCTCGACTCCATCGCACCCCACAACCGCGCCTGGATCGGCGACATCACCGCCGGACTCGGCGGCGAAGTCCTCGACGCCCTCATCAACGCCGTCGCCGAACTCGACGCCTGGGCCACCCTGCTGCCCATCACCAGCGCCATGAGCCACGACAGCCTGCGCCTGTTCGCCGAACGACCCGCCGTCCACGGCGAAACCACCCTCGCCGCCATCATGGACGCCGCCCTCGACGGCGGCCAATGGGTCAACCTGCTACCGCTGGCCTCCCTGCTCCCGCCCGCACAACTCGCCTTCATCGCCGCCCGCGTCGGCGACCAGAACGACGACCGCCTCGGCGAACTCATCCGCGACGCCCACGCCGCCGCCCTCTGGGCCGCCATGATCCCGGTCGCCCTCGCCCTCACCGACGACAACCGCCGCCGCTTCGCCGGACTGCCCATCATGACCGAACCCGAAGTCCTCACCGCGATCATCACCGCCACCGCCGACCACGACCTCTGGTCACAGGCCCTGCCCCTGGTCGACGCACTGCCCGAGGACACCAAACCCACCCTCGCCGCCCTCATCGGCGACCTCACCCGCGAGCAACTGCTCGCCGCCGTCCTCACCGCCTCCCGCGGCGACAACATCCACACCCTCGTCGACATCGCCCTGGCCCAGGACCAGCCCGGCCGCGCCCGCATCCTCCAACTCATCGACGGCATGGACGACATCGAGGAATTCCTCTCCGCCCTCACCACCGACACCCCGGACGTGGTGTGGCAGGCCCTCATTCAGGTCCACGACGAAATCCCCGCCCGCCTGCTCGCACAGCTCGCCGAACGCGCCCGCGAACTCGGACGCGACGACGACGCCAACAAACTCGAACCCGTCCCGGCCACAACGCAATAAGGGGTTCCGACCCAACGCGCGCTCTCGGGGGCTTCACCCCTGAAACCCCCGAGAGCCGCGCAATGGGAGAATGGGCCGGTCCAAACACCCCCGCACGAAGGATCGACACCCTCCCCGATGGCCGACCAGACCACCCCGGCACCACCGACCGACACCCCGGCCATCGACCCCGACGAGCTGGCCATCTGTCTGCGCGTACTCGAGCAGGCCGGACAACTCGACAAGCAACACCCCGACTCCCTCACCGTGCAGCGCGCCGTCGGGCACATGTTCAAGAAGTTCAAGCAGACCAAGCGCCTCGCCGCCCGCGACGCCGTCTCCGCCGCCGACCGCGAAGTCGTCGCCGCCACCGCTACCGGCTCGCCCAATCGCATCGACGACGAAACCGCCGGGATTCCGATCAGCTCCACCACCGCCGACGGCAGCGCCGGTACCCTGCTGCGACCGCGCCCCTGCTACATATGCAAACAGCGCTATACCCGCGTGGACGCCTTCTATCACCAGCTCTGCCCCGAATGCGCGGCCAAGAGCCACGCCAAACGCGATGCCCGCACCGACCTCACCGGACGCCGCGCCCTGCTCACCGGCGGCCGCGCCAAGATCGGCATGTACATCGCGCTGCGCCTGCTGCGCGACGGCGCACACCTGACCATCACCACGCGCTTCCCCAATGACGCCATCCGCCGCTTCGCCGCCCAGCCCGACAGCGCCGACTGGCTGCACCGACTACGCATCGTCGGCATCGACCTGCGCGACCCCGCCCAGGTCGTCGCACTCGCCGATGACGTTGCCGCACAAGGCCCGCTCGACATCCTGATCAACAACGCCGCCCAGACCGTGCGCCGCAGCACCGGCGCCTACAGCGCCCTGGTGGAAGCCGAGAACGGGCCGCTGCCCGCGGGCGAACTGCCCGACGTGATCAGTTTCGGCAAGACCATGCAGGCCCACCCGACCGCGCTCACCGCCTCGCTCACCCCCGACCTCACCGCCGCCGACATCACCGACCTCGCTCTGGTCGCGGGATCGGCCACGCCCGAACGCATTTCGCGCGGCGTCGCCATCGACGCCGGCGGCCTGGTCCCCGATCTCGCGCACACCAACAGCTGGGTGCAGAACGTCGGCGAGGTCGACGCCACCGAGCTGCTCGAAGTCCAGCTGTGCAACTCGGTCGCCCCGTTCATCCTGATCTCGCGGCTGCGCCCGGCCATGGCCGCCGCGGCCGCACCCCGCAAGTACGTCGTGAACGTCTCGGCCATGGAAGGCGTCTTCGCGCGCGGCTACAAGGGCGCGGGCCACCCGCACACCAATATGGCCAAGGCCGCGCTGAACATGCTGACCCGCACCAGCGCCCGCGAAATGTTCGAGTCCGACAAGATCCTGATGACCGCCGTGGACACCGGCTGGATCACCGACGAACGCCCGCACTACACCAAGATCCGCCTCGCCGAGGAGGGCTTCCACGCACCCCTCGATCTGGTCGACGGCGCGGCCCGGGTGTACGACCCCATCGTCCGCGGCGAAGCCGGAGACGACCTCTTCGGCTGCTTCCTCAAGGACTACGAACCCTCCAACTGGTAACCGAACCTTCCGAACCCTGCTCCCTCCCCTCTATGTGGTTTTTGAGGTGAGGGAGCAGGGTCGTAATAATGTCTGAAATAGGTGACTCATGTTTAGATGCGCATATCTGCGTACCAGTATGTTTGTTTCTGCTTTCCCTGGCTCCGAAGCGGGCCCATAATCGACCCACCCCCAACACCGAGGACAGGGGAATCCAATGGCAACCAGATCACTCGCCACGACCTTGCGGGACCGACTCCCCTTCCTGCGCTGGTCGATGCTCCGATTCCTGCTCAGCGGGCGGACCTTCAACCGGACCGGGCAGGTCGGCGACGGACGGGAAAGGGCGGCACGGGATTTCGTGCTCGCAAACTCCCCCGCCGGCGATCCGGACAAGGTGCTCGCGGCCTTCGACGACTTCGCCCGCAACCACAGCATCCTGGTGAACATCGGCGACGAGAAGGTCCTGATTCTCGATGCCGCGCTACGCAAGACCGCGCCGAAGCTGCTGCTCGAACTGGGCGGCTACTGCGGATACAGCGCGATCCGCACCGCCCGGCTGCTCGGCGACGACGCCCACCTGGTCTCGGTCGACATGAATCCCGACAATGCCGATATCGCACGCTCCCTGCTGGCCCATGCGGGTCTGGCCGACCGGGTGACCGTGGTGGTCGGAACCATCGGCGACGGCGGCCAGACCGTCAAACTCCTGGCCGACCAGCACGGATTCGGCCCCGGCACACTCGATTTCATCTTCCTCGACCACGACAAGAGCGCCTACCTCCCGGACCTGAAGACCATCGCGGACGCGGGCTGGCTGCATCCGGGCAGTGTCGTGGTCGCCGACAATGTCGGCATCCCCGGCGCCCCGGCCTACCACGCCTACATGCGCGAATCCGAGGGCACCACCTGGCGCACCACCGAGCACCGCACCCACACCGAATACCAGTCGCTGTTCAAGGATCTGGTCCTGGAATCGGAATACCTGGGCTGATCGCTCCTATCCTGGGTGCATGGGATACCGGCTGCTCGCCGATGCGACCGCGGTCGTGCATTTCGCGTTCGTGGCCTATGTCGTGCTGGGCGGATTCCTGGCCTGGCGGTGGCGGCGGACGATCTGGCTGCATGTGCTGGCGTTCGGGTGGGGGTTCAGCACGGTGCTCTTCAAGGTGGAGTGCCCGCTGACGAATCTGGAGAACTGGGCGCGGCACCGGGCGGGTGAGGCGGGGCTGCCGTCGAGCGGGTTCATCGACCACTACATCACCGGCGTGCTCTACCCGCGCAGCGCGCTCGAGGAAGTGCGGGTGCTGGTGGTGGTGTGCGTCGTGGTGTCGTGGGTGGGGTGGTATCTGCTCGAGCGGCGGCGCGCCGCCAAATCCACTGCCGCCAGCTGATTTTCAGCGAACACCGAGTGGCACCCGCGGTGCGGGGCGGGCATAATCGCGTAGCTGTCAATGCGATTGAAGGGGTATTCATGGGTGGCACATCGATCGGTGCGGTCCTGCTCGAGCGGGTGGTTTATCCGGTGCGCGCGGCCATAAGCACCGTCCGGGGTATCGGGAACTTCACCCGCACCGGGCAATTCGGTGACGGTCGCGAGGCCGCGGTCCGCGACCACGTGCTGGCCGATGCCGAGCAGGGCGATCCCCAGAGCGTGCTGGACGCCATCGACCGATTCGCTCGCACGCGCAGCAATCTGGTGAACGTGGGCGACGAGAAGGGCCTGCTGCTCGATGCGGCCGTGCGCCGGGCGAACCCGAAGCTGGCGCTGGAGCTGGGCACCTATGTCGGGTACAGCGCGGTGCGCACGGCGCGCGCCCTGCCCGAGGGCGCGCGGCTGATCTCGGTCGAATTCAGCGCTGCCAATGCCGAGGTCGCGCGCGCGATCATCGCGCACGCCGGGTTCGCCGATCGGGTGACCGTCGTGGTCGGGACCATCGGGGACGGCGGTGAGACCGTCGAGCGTCTCGCGGAAGAGTACGGAATCACTGCGGGCTCGGTCGATTTCATCTTCGTCGACCACGACAAGTCCGCCTACCTGGCCGACCTGAAGACCATCCTGGAAGCGGGCTGGCTGCACCCCGGCACCCTCGTGGTCGCCGACAATATGCGCATCCCGGGCGCGCCGACTACCTGGCGTACATGCGCGAGGCCGAGGGCAAGACCTGGCGCACCATCGAGCACGACACCCACATCGAGTACCAGTCCCTGCTCAAGGACCGGGTACTCGAGTCGGAATACCTCGGCTGAGACTCGGCTCGGGGCAGAGCGTTTCAGCGACGCCGCAGAGTCAGGGGCAGATCGTCCTTCGGCAGCGGCGTCGCACTCATGTCCAGGGGCATCACGTAGTCCTGCGGCACCTCCCACTCGTAGGCGCGCAGCAGCTGGTGCACGATCGTCTTGATCTCGAGGCCCGCGAAATGCTGGCCGATGCACTTGTGCGCGCCCGCCCCGAAGGGGGCCCAGGCCACCCGGTGGTTCTTGTGCTCGGCGCGCTCGTCGGAGAACCGCTCGGGATCGAATTCGTCGGGCTGCGACCAGATGTCGGGGCGGCGGTGGTTGACGCTGATGGGCACCACCACGAACGATCCCTTGGGCACGAAGTACCCGCACACCTCGGTGTCCTGCTGCACGGCGCGCGGGAAGATCTGCACCGGCGTGCACAGCCGGGTGGTCTCCTTGATGATCCAGTCCAGCTCGGTCAGCTCGGCGAGCTCGTCGTAGCCGAGTTCGAAGGGCAGCTCCAGGGACCGCTCTCGGGCGCGCTTCTGCCATTCCGGGTATTTCGCCAGGTTGTAGACGACGCCGGAGAGCGTGGTCGTGGTGGTGTCGTGGGCCGCGGCCAGCAGGAAGATCATGTGGTTCACGATGTCCTGATCGGTGAACTTCTCACCGTCCTCGCTCGCGGCCTGGCACAGCATGGACAGCAGGTCCGTGCCCGGGTTCGCACGGGACTCGGTAATGCGCTCGGCGAGGAAGGCCGCCATGGTCTTGCGCGCCCGCATGCCCCGCCACCACCGATTGCCCGGAATCGCGACGCGCACCATCGCGCCGCCGGCATGGAGAATGTCCATGGTCGCGCCGCAGATGCGTTCGGCCTCCGCGCGCGGCAGCCGTGCGCCCATGAACACCTCGAGCACGATGTCGAGGGTCAGGCGCTGCAGGTGCCGGTGCACGAGCACCGGATTGCCCGCGGCCACACTACCTTCGGGCAGCTTGCTCAGGTGCCGGTCGGCGATCTCGTGCATATCCTTCAGATACGAGACGAGCGCGCCGCGGCCGAAGGCCTGCTGCATGATCGACCGGTGCGCCCGGTGCTCGTCGAAATCCAGCCGGACCAGACCGCGATCGAAGAACGGTCCCTGCAGCGGGGCCCAGGCCGGACCGTTGGCGAACACCCGGTCCTTGTTCATCAGGATCCGCTGGGCGGCTTCGGGACCATTGGCGATGATCCACTTGTCGCCGAACATGTTCAGCACGTACAGCGGACCGTAGGCCGCCTCGTCCTCGCGGGCCGCGCCGCTGGGGTCCTTGCGCTGCCGCAGCAACTGGCCGACCCAGTGCGTCGCCGGTCCGCTGATCCGCTTCAGCTCGCTGCCCGGCGGCGGCGCGGCGACGAATTGTGTTCTGGGCATGGGAAACCCCCTCCTGCTACGAAGACGCAACGGAGGAAGCTACCCGCACGCACGCGAGGTCCTCAACTCGAGCGGCCCGGCACCGTCCCTGCCAGCGTGCGAGTGATCAAATCGACTATCGCCGTCAGGTTTTCGGGCAGATCCAGGTAGAAGTGGCCGCCCGGGAAGGTGGCCAGGTCGAATCCGGCCGCGGTGTAGTCGCGCCACTCCCCCGCCTGCGCGGCCGACGTGGTGGGATCCGAGCTTCTGACCAGCGCGGTGATCGCGGTCCGCAGGGGCGCGCCCGGCGCGTGGCGGTAGGTCTCCACCGCGCGATAGTCGTTGCGCACGGCGGGCAGCACCAGTTCGGCCAGGCCCGGCTCGTCGCGCAGGATGCGCACCGATTCCGGATCGTTCGACAGCCGTTCGAGTTCGGCGATGAGCCCGGCGTCGGGCCCCTCGTGCACCCGCGAGGTCTCCTCGAAAGCCGGTGCGGGACGGCCGGACACGAACAGGTGGCTGACCGCGCGCCCGCCCGCCTCCACCCGGCGCGCGGTCTCGTAGGCGACGGTCGCGCCCATGCTGTGCCCGAAGATGGCCAGGCGCACATCCCGCGGCCAGGCCAGCAGATCCGCCGCGGCCCGCTCGGCCAGTTCGGTGAGCACCGGCACCGGCGCGTCGGCGAGGCGATCCAGACGCCCCGGATACTGGACGCCGAATACCGCGGCGCCCGAACCGAAACGCTGGGCCAATGCCCGATAGGCGGTGACCGAGCCGCCGCCGGGCGGGAAGCACACCAGCACGGTGCGTGCGGCGGGATCGGACTTCAGGGCTCGCAGCCAGGCGGTTCCGGGGAGATCGGTGACGGTCACCCGAACGAGTATGCCGTGAGAAATGCCACCGCGGTCGGTCCCCGCCCCGGTATTAGAGTCGGACGGTGGCTACCTACGACGAGCTGGTCCGCGACTACGAAGCCGGTATCGGGGTGCGCGGCGAGCCGCTGCCACCGGTGGATCCGGGCGCGAATCTGGCTGCGGCGCTGCCGGTCTGAGCGCTGGCGGGCGGCGCGGTCGCCGCCTTCGCCACCGCCGCGGACCGCTGGCGCGCGAGCCTCGGCCTGCCGCCGGAACGCAGCCGGATCGAGCCGGGCCGGGTGGCGGCCGCCTTCGCCAGCGAACGCCTGTTCCGCCTGGATGGGCAACGGCCCGACGTCTTCGCAGAGCTGTCCGGCTTCTTCAGGACTGCGGACGCATGGGTGCGCACGCACGCGAACTATTCGCACCACCGCGCGCGGCTCCTCGCAGCATTGGATCTCTCCGCCGAAACCGCCCGCGACGAATTCGCCCGCCGCGCGGCCACTCTCGGCGCGGCGGATATCGAACAGCGCGCCGCCGAACACGGCGCCATCGCGGTCCGGGTGCGCACCGAGGGAGAATGGGCCGACAGTCCACAGGGCAAAGCGGCGGCATCCGGCCCGCTGGTCGCCATCGAGCCGCGCGGCGATCGGGGTGAGGTCCGATCACCCGGTGCCGCAACCCGGCCGCTTCCGCTGCGCGGGGTGCGCGTACTCGATCTGACCCGGGTGATCGCGGGGCCGGTGGCAACGCGGGCATTGGCCCTGCTCGGGGCCGATGTGCTGCGCGTCGACCCGCCACGGCTACCCGAAATCGGCTGGCAGTTCCTGGACACCTGTCAGGGGAAGCGCTCCACTGTAGTCGATTTGCGTACCGATCTTCCTGTTTTACGCGAATTGATCAGCAATGCAGACATAATCATCTCGGGTTACCGACCGGGCAGCTTGGAACGCCTCGGAGTACGGCCGGGTGAAATTCGGCCGGGAATTGTGCACGGGCGAGTTTCGGCCTGGGGTGAATCCGGGCCGTGGGGCGATCGGCGAGGTTTCGACAGCATCGTACAGGCAGCTTCGGGAATTTCGCTCATCGAAGGCACACAACAAAATTCGCACGATCAACTGCCGGTCGGCGCGCTCCCGGTACAGGCCCTCGATCACGCGAGCGGGTATCTGCTCGCGGCGGGTGCATTGGACGCACTGCGGGACGCCAGGGCCGACAGCCAGGGGCGCGATGTCCGGGTCGCCCTGGCCCGCACGGGATCCTGGCTGCTCAGGGCTCCGGGACGGACCCCGGATCACCCCCCGGCACCGGCTCCCGCGGCCGGATATGCCGTGACTCACGGTGCCGTGACGACCGCCGCGCCCGCGCTGGCCGAGTATTCGGATCATCCTTGGCCCGCTCCGGATTACGGTTCGGGCACCGCCGAGTGGGAAGTCCGACCAGACGGTTCGTAGCGCGCTCGAATGTATACAACCCGATGCACGTACACCCGTAAGCACATCCGCGAAAAAGGCCAATTCGCCATGTAATTAAGACCTTTCGACACGCCGCGCTTGTCCCCCGCGTTGCGTTAATAAATGAGACCCTGAAAACGACACCAATATTGTCGGCTCCTATGTCGACATGCGGATGGAGGACGTCATCGTGGACACACCTGCTCCCTTGCTCACCGCCGCCGACGATGCCGGTACCGCGGTAGGGCGCAGGGAATGGGCCGGATTGGCTGTGCTGGCGCTCGCCTGCCTGGTGTATTCGATGGACCTCACCGTGCTACATCTGGCGGTGCCGCAGATCAGCGAGGTGCTGCGCCCCACCAGCTCCCAATTGCTCTGGATCATCGACGTCTACGGGTTTCTGGTGGCCGGGTTGTTGCTCACCATGGGCACCATCGGCGATCGGATCGGCCGCAGACGACTATTGATGGTCGGGGCCGCCGCCTTCGCCGCGATCTCGGTGATCGCCGCCTTCGCTCCCTCGGCCCCGGTCCTGATCGGCTGCCGCGCCCTGCTGGGCGTTGCCGGAGCAACCCTCGCACCCTCCACACTCTCGTTGATATTCACCATGTTTCGCGATCCGGGCCAGCGTTCGGTCGCGGTCGGGGTCTGGGTGGGGTCCTATTCGGTGGGCGGTTCGATCGGGCCGCTGGCGGGCGGGATCATGCTCGAGCACTTCTGGTGGGGTTCGGTGTTCCTGCTGGCCGTGCCGGTCATGGTGCTGCTGATCGTGCTGGCCCCGCGGGTGCTGCCGGAGTTCCGCGATCCCGACGCCGGGCGACTGGACCTGGTCAGCGCGGCGCTGTGCACGACCGCGGTGCTGCTGGTGGTCTTCGGCATGAAGAAGGCGGCCCAGGACGGACCCGGGCCGGCCGCGCTCTCGGCCTTGACGGCGGGTCTCGGCATCGGCGCGGTCTTCGTGAAACGCCAGCTCGATACGCCCGAGCCGATGCTGGATCTGCGGCTGTTCCGGCTGGGCAGCTTCCGCACCGCGCTGACCATCAATATGGTCGCCATCTTCGTGGCGTTCGGGTACGCGCTGTTCGTCGGCCAGTATTTCCAACTGGTGCTGGGCATGTCGCCGCTGCGGGCCGGGATCGCCACCATCCCGGCCGGATTGGGCTTCATGGTCGGCTCGCAGCTGGGGCCGCGGATCATGAAGGTGATGCGGCCCGCGTACATGATCGGCGTGGGCATGGCCATGGCGGCGGCCGGGCTGCTGCTGCTGACCCGGATCACCGCCACCGGGGGCGTGGAACTCACCATCGCCGCCTCGCTGCTGGTGTCCTTCGGTCTGGCACCGGTTTTCGGCATCACCACCGAGCTCATCGTCGGCACCGCGCCGCCGGAGCAGGCCGGGGCGGCCTCGGGGCTCGCGGAGACCGGCGCCGAATTCGGGGGCGCGCTCGGCATTTCCATTCTGGGCAGCATCAGCATCGCCATCTACCGCAGCCAGCTCGACAGCCATCTGCCCTGCGGACTGGAGGACGGCGACGCTCACGCCGCGCGCGACACGCTCGGTGCGGCAATGCAAGTCGCCAAGACCCTGCCCGGCAAGGTGGGCGGGGCGGTGGCGGAGGCGGCCAAGCACGCCTTTCTCGCGGGAATGCATCTCACCGCTGCCATTGCCGCCGGGGCCGCGCTGCTGCTGGCCGTCATCGCCATGACCCGGCTGCGCCACGTGCCGCCGGGCTGAGTTCGGTTGCCGCGCAGGGGGTTCACTTACCGCGCAGGGTCGCCACTGCCGTCCGCAGCGCATCGCCGTCCAGCAGTTCGGCGGTGGGCGCGATCAGCTTCTGCACCGCGAGCCCCTGGAACAGCAGGAACAGCAGCTGCCCGACCGCGGCCGCCTCGTCCTCGCTCAGCTCCGGATGGGACTGCCGGACGGTCGCGGCGATATCGCGGTGCGCGATCGCGCTGGCCTGGGCCATGAAAACCTGTTGCTCGGGATCGCGGGCGATCTGTATACCGTTCTCGGTGCTGAGCAGTATTCCGTCCCGATTGCGGTGCACCACTTCGACGAATCCGTTCCACGTATCGGCCAGCGACTCCCACAGGGTCCGGCCCTCCCCCGCGTCCCGGATGGCCGCCTCCATACCGTCACCGATCTCCGAGCCGACCCCGATGGTGATGGCCTCGGTGACCAATTTGTCCTTCGAGCCGAAGTGGTAGCCGATTGCGGCCAGGCTCACCCCGGCGGCCGAGGCGATGTCACGGGCGGTCACCTTGGCGAGACCGCGGGCCAGCACGGCCCGGCGAGCACCCTCCAGCAGGTCTTCTCGATTTCCCATAACCCCACCCTACCTGTGTATTAGACATTTGTTCTAGACAGTCGTGTCAAAGTCTGTTAGACATATGTCTTAGACGGACGTACACGCCTCAACCGGGAGTTCCCATGACCACCACCCCCCGCATCCTCGTCGTCGGCGGCGGCATCGCCGGCAATACCGTTGCCCTGCAGCTGCTTCGGGCCGGCATCTCCACCACCGTCGTCGAGCGGGCCACCGCTCCCCGGCCGGGCGGTCAGGCGGTCGATCTGCGCACCGCCAGCCGTGAGGTCGCCGAGCGCATGGGCCTCATGCCCGGCATCCGCAAGCTGCAGGTGCACGAGCACGGCTGGGCCTATGTCACCGAGAGCGGCAAAACCTACGCCCGCATCGATGTCGCCATGTTCGACGGCGAGGGCCCCGCGGCCGAGATCGAGATCTCCCGCGGTGACCTCAACCAGGTGCTGCTGGATCAGATCGCCGAGGTCGGCGGGCCGCTGGACTATCGCTACGGCGACTGGGTCGAGCACATCGACCAGGACGCCACGGGCGCCGAGGTCACCTTCGCCTCCGGCAGCACCGAGCGCTTCGAACTGGTCATCGCCGCCGACGGCGTGCACTCGGCCACCCGGCGCATGGTCTTCGGTCCCGAGGAACAGTTCACCTCGCACCTGGGCGGCTACATGGCCTTCTTCACCATGTCCACCCCCGCCGACGCCGAGCAGGGCTGGCTGACCGGATGCTCGATTCCCAGCGCCTCCTTCGCGATTCGCCCCGATCGAGACCCGGCCACCGCCAAGGCCATCATCACGCTGCGCCAGGACTACGACCCGGCGCTGCGCCGCGACCCGGCCGCCCAGCAGGCCCGGATTCGCGAAACGCTCACCGGCGCGGGCTGGAAGGCCTCGACCATCCTCGCGGCCATGACCACCACGCCCGACTTCTACTTCGATCAGCTCGCCCGCGTCGACGTGCCGGACCTGTCCGCGGGCCGCGTCACCCTGCTCGGGGACGCCGGGTACTGCGGTTCCCCGCTGACCGGCATGGGCACCGCCATGGCCATCGTCGGCGCGTACGTGCTGGCCGGCGAAATCGCCGCCAGCCCGGGCGATCTCGGGCGCGCCCAGGCCCGTTATCAGGAGCTGGTCACGCCGTTCCTGGACAAGGCCAAGGAGCTGCCCGGCGGCGGCATCAAGATGATGCTGCCGACCTCCAAGCTGGGCACCGCCATGGCGCGGGTGAACTGGCGGGTCATGACTTCCAAGGTGATGCTCCCGCTCACCAAGAAGCTCTTCGCGCCCGGCACGGCCGACTACGTCCTGCCGAACTACTGAGACCGGGTGTGCCGCCGATGCCGCTGGCACCCTCTGGAGTCGGTGCCAGCACCGTGCCGGTTACCCTCGAACCCGTGCGGCAGAAGATCCTGATGGACAACGACACCGGCATCGATGACTCCCTCGGCCTGCTCTACCTGCTCGCCTCCCCCGAGGCCGAGATCGTCGGAATCGCCTCCAGCGCGGGCAATGTGCCCGCGCCGCAGGTGGCCTCCAACAATCTCGCGCTGCTGGACCTGGTGCGGGCCCCGGACCTCGAGGTGGCCCAGGGCGCGCTGACCCCGCTGGCGGTGCCGCTGCGCACCACCGAGGACACCCACGGACCCCAGGGCGTGGGCTACGCCGAATTGCCGCCGACCGCCCGGACCCTGTCCGACCGGTCGGCGGCACAACTGTGGGTGGACCTGGCCCGCGCGCACCCCGGCGAGATCGTCGGCCTGTGCACCGGCCCGCTCACCAATCTCGCGCTGGCGCTGCGGATGGAACCGCAACTGCCGCAACTGCTCCGGCGGCTGGTCATCATGGGCGGCGCGTTCAACCATCCGGGCAATACCACCCCCACCAACGAGTGGAACGTGCACGTGGATCCCGAGGCGGCCAAGGAGGTCTTCGACGCCTTCTCCGCCGCCCCCGCGGACCGGCGGCCCATCGTGTGCGCGCTCGACATCACCGAGACCATCGAGATGAAGCCCAAACACCTGGCGTTACTGGCCGAACGGGCCGAGAGCACGCCGGTGGAGCTGGTCACCGAGAACGATCCGCCACACGCGCGCTCGGCGGCGAGCAATCCGCTGGTGCGGTTCCTGACCGATGCGGTGCGGTTCTACTTCGACTTCCACAAGCTCTACGACCAGGGCTATCTCGCGCACATGCACGACCCGTTCGCGGCCGCGGTGGCGCTGGATCCGAGCCTGGCCGTCACCAAACCGGCAACGGTCGACGTAGAGCTGACCGGCACCCTCACCCGCGCCACCACGGTCGCCGACTGGGCGGGCATGTGGGGGCGCGAACCCAATGCCGACATCGTGGTCGCCACCGACCCCGAACAGTTCTTCGAGCGGTTGATCGGCCGGGTCGGGGATTACGCGCGAACGGTGTTCGCGGAAGGGGATGCCGAGCGGTGAGCGGTGCGCACGATATCGACTACGTGACCGCTTTCCGTGATCGCCTCGGTCTGCCCGGGATCATCGATGTCCATACGCATTTCATGCCCGAGCAGGTGCTGCGCAAGGTGTGGGGCTACTTCGACGCGGCCGGGCCGCTGATCGGCAATCGGGAGTGGCCGATCGCCTACCGCGACGAGGAGCAGGTGCGGCTGAAGACCCTGCGCGGCTTCGGTGTTCGCGCGTTCACCTCGATGGTCTACCCGCACCAGCCCGACATGGCCGCCTGGCTCAATGCCTGGTCCGCCGATTTCGCCGCCCGCACCCCCGACTGCCTGCACACCTCGACCTTCTATCCCGAGCCGACCGCGCCCGCCTACGTGCGCGCCGCGATCGAGGGCGGTACCCGGATCTTCAAGCTGCACATCCAGGTCGGCGGCTATCACCCGGCCGATCCACGGCTGGCCGAGGTGTGGGGCATGGTGCAGGACGCAGGCGTGCCGGTCGTCATCCACTGCGGATCCGGTCCCGCCGCCGGGGAATTCACCGGCCCCGAACCCATTCGGACATTGCTGCACAGATTCCCGCGACTACGCCTGATCATCGCTCACATGGGCGCACCCGAATACAGCGAATTCCTCGACATCGCCGAGTCCTTCGACGACGCGCGTCTCGACACCACGATGAACTTCACCGACTTCTTCGACGCCGGTGACTTCCCGGCCGCCGAACTCCCCCGTGTCCGTGATCTCGGCGACCGCATCCTGTTCGGCAGCGACTTCCCCAACATCCCGTACCCGTACGGTCATGCCCTGCACGCCCTGGAACGCCTGGATCTCGGCGACGACTGGCTGCGCCGGGTCTGTCACGACAATGCGGCCGACTTGTTCGACATCGGGTCGGGCTCGATCCGGAATACCGGGTAATCGGCCGCGATTCGCTCGTAGTCGGCCGGAGCCGCGTCGAGTCCCACCGGGAAATGCGGCCGCGCGCCGGGCGCGACACGCAGGTACTGCCACAGGATGGGTGCGCGCTGCTCGGTCGCGACCTCGGTCAGACGCACCTGCTCGCGACGCCCGTGCCGCAGCACGGCCTGTCCCTGGGCGGCCTTCAGATTGCGCACCCAGTTGGTGTGCGGCCCGAGCATCGACACCAGGTAGCGGCGGTCCTCGAATTCGGTGAGCACCACCGGAAACCAGATGGTGCGGCCGGTGCGCCGGCCGCGCACCCCGAGGGCGGCGGCGCGCCGGGGCTAGAGGCCGACGGCGAACATGGCCGCGCCGAGCCGATTCTGCAAGCGCGCGAACAGGTTCGGCCGTCCGGTGCGGTACATCCAGCGTATGTAATCGTCATAGGCCCGCATGCCGGCCGCCTTCCGATGAGCTGAGCGAACTGATTCCGACACAGTAGATTTCACTCCGCGCCGGAGATCGATTCCAGAGCCTCGGGTCCGCACCCGACGGGACCGCGGTCCCCGGGTCGGGGTCCGAAGTCCCCTTGTCTCCCGAATCGGGCGGGCGGCAGGGTCCTGAGACCCTGCCGCCGAGCCGATTCAGGCCGCCGGGGTCACCAGGCCGTAGTGGCCGTCGTAGCGGTGGTAGAGCACCCGGCCACCACCCTGTTCGCTCTCGCGGAAGAAGACGAACGGCCAGCGGGTCAGCTCGAGACGGCTGATCGCCTCGTCCACGTCGAGGACGGGCGCGCCGAGCGGGCTCACCGTGACGGCCAGCGCGCCGTGGGTGACCGCGTCCGGGTGCGGATCGATCTGCGCCAACCGGAATTCGCCGTTGCCGGTACGGTAGAGCACGTTGTCGATGCCGCTGCCGGACTCGGTGAACAGCTGGAACCCGTAGTCCATCACCTCCATGTCGAAGGCCGCTTCGTCGCAGTTCGCCCCGGCCAGCGCATAGGACTTGTGGCGCAACACCTCACGCTGTTCGACCGGGCGCGGGAAGTACGGCACCCGCTCACGCGGCGCCGAACCGTGATGCCATTCGTGTGCGCGCGACTCGCTGCGGCCGCCGCCGCGCAGCGCCTCCCAGTGCCGCGACAGCCGCTCCAGCCGGGTCCGCAGCCGCGCCGCCAGCAGATCGATGGCCTCGCGGGTGCTCGCGGCCGAGACCTGGGCCCGGACCGGGCGGCCCGCCATATTGATATTCGCCTGCGCCACGATCGGTTTCACCACGGCCGGGTCGCGATGCCCGGTCAGGCGCACGCGCGCGGAGAGTATCGGTTCCGGGGCATGATCCAACGCCTGGCCGATCTTCGTGCGGGCGTATTCGGCGCCGGCGCCCGAAACGTGGTGGCCCACCGAGATCTCGAGCACCGAATCGGCCGTAGGCGGGTGCGGTGTGTGCGTAGTCATGGTCATGACACTCATGTCACGCGTTCGGCTCGGCTCCGGCCAGGGCCGGAGATCCTCGTTCCCGGAGGCCCATCGGCACTCACCGGAAGGGACCGGGCAACGGCCTCGGCCGCGACACGGAAGCGCCGAATCCGGGATCGCGGTCGCGACGCGCCGGGGTCTGTCACGATGAAACGCCGCGGTGTTCGCCGGCGGCTCGGACCCCAGGGAAGGCGGATTCGTCATGCGGTTGGTCGCGGAGATCCTCGTCGGGCTGCTCGCCGCGTTGCACGTCTACATCATGGTGATGGAGATGTTCCTGTGGACCACGCCGCGCGTGCGCGCGAGCTTCGGCTCCACGGCCGAGTTCGCCGAGGCGACCAAGGTGCTGGCCGCGAATCAGGGCCTCTACAACGGCTTTCTGGCCGCGGGCCTGGTCTGGGCGCTGATCGCGTCGGATCCGGTCGGGCAGGCCGCGAAGATCTTCTTCGCGGCCTGCGTGGTGGTGGCCGGGCTCTACGGCGCGGCCACCGCCAGCCGCCGGATCCTGTTCGCCCAGGCGTTGCCGGGCGCGATCACGCTGGCCGCGGTCCTACTCGCCGGATAGCGCCGGCGCGCTGAGCGCGATCTTGGCATTGCGGCCCGGGCGCTCGCTGGCCGCTGCGGCCTCGGCCGCCTGCTCGAGCGGGTAGGCGGTCTCGACCGCGAGGTCCAGCACGCCCTGCGCGGCCAGGGTGACCAGCTCGGTGATGAGGCGGCGGCGTTCCTCGCCGCCGATCTCCTCGGCCCGCTTGGAGCCCCAGAAGCCCTTCACCACGGCCTGTTTGAAGATGATCGGCCCCGGATTGAGCACCAGCGGCTGACCCGAGAGCGCGCCGAAGGTGATCAGCTCACCGCGCGGTCCCAGCACCGCCAGCAGGTCGTCGGCCGCCTTGCCGCTGACCTGGTCGACGGCCCGCACAATGGGTTCGCCGCCGGTGACCTCGGCCGCCCGCTGCTGCCAATCGCCGGACTCGGTGTCGAGCACCGGCTCGAAACCCAGCTCCCGCAACGACTTCGCCGCCGCCTCGCTGCGCACCAGGTTCAGCACCTTCACCCCGCGGGCCCGGGCCAGCAGGTTCAGCAGCCGTCCGACCGCGCCATTGGCGGCATTGATCGTGATCCACTGGCCCGCTTCGACATTCAGATCCTCGAGCAGCATGAGCGCGCTCAGCGGCATGGCCAGCAACTGGCTCGCGGTGGCGTCGGATACCGAGTCCGGCACCGGCACCACCCCGGCCGCCTTGGCCACGAAGTACTCCGCCCACGCGCCCTGCACACCCGAAACGGTCACGCGCTGACCGACTTCCAGCCCGGTGACGCCCTCTCCGAGGGCATCGATGCGGCCGACGGCCTCGGTGCCAGGGACCGCGGGCAGTTCCGGCCGGTATCCGTAGACGCCGCGAATGATCGCCAGATCGTGGTTGTGGATCGGGGCCAGTGTGGTCGCGACCCGCACCTCACCCGGACCGGGCTCGGGCACCGGCCGCTCACCGGCCGTCAGCACATCGCGGGGCTCGCCGAACGCTTCGATGACTACCGCACGCATGTTCATTCCTCTCAGTCCTCGACCACGATCACGTCGACATCGATGTTTCCGCGGGTGGCATTGGAGTACGGGCACACCTGGTGCGCTTTGTCCGCCAGCGCCCGCGCCTCGTCCGGGGACACGTGCGGCAGCGACACCTCGAGGGTGACGGTCAGGCCGAAGCCGCCGGTCTCATTGGGGCCGATGCCGACCTTCGCGCCCACGGCCGAATCGGCCACATTCGCCTTCACGCTGCGCGCGACCAGTTGCAGCGCGGAGTGGAAGCAGGCCGCGTATCCGGCGGCGAAGAGCTGCTCGGGGTTGGTGCCGATCCCGTTGCCGCCCATCTCCTTCGGAATCGACAGGTCGAATTCGACCTTGCCGTCGTCGGTGCGGACATGCCCGTTGCGGCCTTCGCCGGTCGCGAGGGCTTCGGCGGTATAGAGCACGCTCATGCGGGGTTCTCCTTCGATCGAGTGTGGTGGGTCAGCGCCGCGGTGAGGCGGTGCAGCGTCTCCCGGAGTTCGGACAGTTCGGTCAGGGACATGCCGGTGATCTCGGCCGACTGTCCCGGGATGTGGCATGCGGCGGAGCGCAATTCGCGTCCGCGGTCGGTCAGGGTGATCTCCACGCGCCGCTCGTCGGCGGCCGAGCGGCGGCGAGCCACGAAGCCCGCGGACTCGAGCCGCTTGAGCAGCGGTGAGAGCGTGCCGGAGTCCAGCTCCAGCGCCGCGCACAGATCGCCTACGGTGCGCCCGTCGCGCTGCCAGCGCGCGAGCAGGACCAGGTACTGCGGATAGGTGACGCCGAGCGCGTCGAGTTTAGGCCGGTACATGCCCGTCATCGCCCGCGAGGCCGCGTAGAGCGCGAAGCACAGCTGGTTCTCCAGCGCCTGCTCATCTGTCACGTACAACACGGTAGCCAACAATTAGATTGTGCACAATCTATCGCCGAGTCTGCTCCGTCACACCGGGGTTTCGGCGACGGCAAGCCCCGGTACCGATGATTGGGAATTTCCCTCGCGGACAGCCGAATCGGCGATACGTTCGACTAGAACCCGTTCCAATAGGGGCCACATCGACGCAGTGGGAGTTGCCAATGACGCACGAGGTAGTGAGCCGGGTTCAGGAATTGTCGGGACAGCTGGCGGCGACCGCTGACGAGACCGAGCGGCTGGGGAAACTGTCCGACGAGAGCGTGAAGCTGATCCGCCAGGCCGGGGTGATGCGGCTGCTGCAACCCACCGATTTCGGCGGCTACGCCGCGCATCCGCGGGACTTCGCCGAGGCGGTCATGGCCGTGGCCCAGCACTGCGGGTCGACCGGGTGGGTGTGCGGGGTCGGCGGGGTGCACCCGTGGGAGATGGCGCTCATGGATCGGCGGTTGCAGAACGAGGTATGGGGCGAGAATCCCGACACCTGGATCGCCTCGCCGTACGCGGCCCAGGGCGTCGCGACCCCGGTCGACGGCGGGTACACGCTGCGCGGGCGGTGGCAGTTCTCCTCGGGCACCGACCACTGCGATTGGATCTTCCTGGGCGCGCTGACCGGTGACGCCGAGGGCAATCCGATCATGCCGCCGAAGGTGCTGCACGTGGTGCTGCCGCGCAAGGACTACACGATCGTGGACGACTCGTGGGACGTGATCGGGCTACAGGGCACCGGCCGCAAGGACATCATCGTCGACGGCGCGTTCATCCCGGCCTATCGGACCATCGAATTCGAGGCCGTCGCCGAGGGCGAGATCGCCGCCGAACGCGCGGGCCGCACCGAGACCGTCTACAAGCTGCCGTTCTGGGCAATGTTCCCGCTGGGCATCACCGCCGCCGTGGTCGGCATCGCCGAGGGCGCGCTCGCCGCGCACCTGGACTACCAGCGCGACCGGGTCACCGCCATGGGCACCCGGATCAAGGACGACCCGTACGTGCTGTCGGCCATTTCCGAGGCGGCCGCCGATATCGCCGCCTCGCGCACCCAGCTGCTGGACGGCGTGAGCCGCCTCTACGACCTGTCCGAGGCGGGCAAGGAGATCACCTTCGCCGACCGTTCCCTGGTGCGCCGCAATCAGGTTCGCTGCGCCTGGCGGGCGGTATCGGCGGTGGACGAGATCTTCGCCCGCTCGGGCGGCAACGCGGTGCGGCGGCAGAATGTCATGCAGCGGTTCTGGCGCGATGCCCACGTGGGATTGCAGCACGCCATCCACACCCCCGGATCGCTGTACCACTCAACGGCATTGACCATCATGGGCGTGGAGCCGGAGGGCCCGCTGCGCGCCATGATCTGAAACGCCCCCGGGTCGCCCGTATTCGTTCCGATACCTCCTGCCATGCCGATCGGCCCTGCTTACGGGCCGTGCCGGAGGGTGATGCCGTAGGTTTGCCTGCGGACGATTCCTGGCAGGCGGTTCGGGAGGCGAGGAGGCGCGGTGACGCGGGCCGACGACGGCGGTACGGCGGTCTGCACTGACCTGCCATTGTCAACGGCCCAATTGCGATGGTGGGTGGCACAGCAGCTGTTCCCGGCTGTGCCGAACACCGTTGCCATGTATCTGGAGATCACCGGTTCGCTCGAGCGAGAGCTGCTGCAGGAGCGCGGGGCGCGGGCGGCCCGGGAGCTCGAATCGCCGCTGCTGCGCTTCCGGTTGGCCGAGGGGTATCCCCGGCAGTATCGGGATCCGGACGCGTTCCGGCCCGCGCCGTTCGTGGACCTGACCGATCGGGCCGATCCACTTGCGGCAGCGGTGGAATTGATGGACCGCGACCACGCCACACCGCTGGACCTCCTCGAGGATCCGCTGACCGTCGCAACGGTCTACCGGCTCGGACCGCAATGGCATCTGCTGTACCTGCGCAGCCACCACATCGTTCTGGACGGGCTCGGGGCGGCGGCGTTACTGCGACGCACCACCGAGCTGTACAGCGCCACACTGGATTCGAACACCTCCGCCCATGTCGATCCGGTCTTCCTGACCGTCGCGGACATGCTCGACGACGAGCGCGCGTACCTGACCTCCACCCGGGCCCGCGGCGATCGCGAGTACTGGTCGCTCGAACTCGCGGGAATGGGCGAACCCGCCCGGCTGGCCGGACCACCCGCCGCACCCGCGCCGCGGCCGCATCGGGTGGCGGCGGAGGTGCCCGAGGCCGTCGCGGCCCGGCTGCGAGAGTTGCGGCAGGACCCCGGAATCGCGTTTCCCGAGGTCACCATCGCGGCATTCGCCTGCTATCTGGCCGGGATGACCGGGGCCGAGGAGATCGTGCTGTCGCTGCCGGTGCCCGCACGGCCGACCGCGGCGCTGCGGCGTTCGGCCGGAACGGTGTCGAATGTGGTGCCGTTGCGGCTGTCCGGGATTCGCGCCGCCACCGGCGCCGAGGTGATCGAGCGGGTCCGGGCCAAGGTGGTCGGGGCGCTGCGGCACCAGCGCTACCGCTACGAGGACATGCTGCGTGACAGCGGCGAAAACCTCACGGTGCGGGGCAGTTTCGGCCCGGTGGTGAACATGCTGCAGTTCGTCGAGCAGCCGCGGGTGGGGCCGCTGAGCGCCGAGGTGCGGCTGCTGTCGCTGGGGCCGGTGGAGGATCTGCTGGTCAACGGCTATCAGCTCGGGCCCGACGAGCGCACGATCACCATTGATATGCAGGCGAATCCGGAGTTGTACAGCCGAGAGACGCTGGCCTGGCACCACGGGCGGTTCCTGGAATACCTGGAACGGTTCCTGACCGAACCGCAGCGGCAGGTGCCCGGCATCGAGTTGCCACCGGCCCGGCCCGCCGAGTCGAGCGCCGGGACCTACCGACTCCTGCCTGACCTGTTGCGTACCGGTCTCGTTCGCGCGTCCGGTGATCCCGGGGCGGTGGCCCTCCAGGACGGAGCCCGCGCCCTGACCTATCGGGAACTCGACGAGCTGTCCTCGCGGTGGGCGCGCGTGCTGATCGAATCCGGTGTCGGGCCCGGCGATTTCGTCCTGGTGGCGGTGCCACGCTCGGCCGAATCGGTGCTGGCGGTGTGGGCGGTCGCCAAGTCCGGGGCCGCGTTCGTGCCGGTGGATCCGACCGATCCGGCGCGGCGGTTGCAGACGGTCGCGGCGGATTCCGGTGCGCGGGTGGGGATCACCGTGTCATCGGTGCACGCCGATCTGCCTGACGGGCCGATCTGGCTGGAGCTCGACGACCCGCGCCTGGGCGCTCCGGTCGCGCAGCGGTCCGCGGCACCGATCGTCGACGGCGATCGAACGGGCCGGTTGCGGGCCGAGCATCCGGCGTACCTGATCTACACCTCCGGGACCACCGGGACAGCGAAGGGCGTCGTGGTGACCCATCGCGGGCTCGGCTCGCTCACCGATTACATTGTCGAACACTATGGGGTGGACGCGGATTCGCGTGTCCTGCACGCGCACGCGCCTTCGTTCGACGCGCATCTGCTGGAGCTGCTGGCCGCCTTCGCGGCCGGAGCGCGACTGGTGGTCGAACCGCCCGGCGTCGTCGCCGGTCCGGACCTGGCGAAACTGCTGAATGCCACCCGGATCACCCATTTCCTCACCACACCGGCTGTCTTGGCGACGCTGTCCCCCACCGAGGTCCCGACCTTGCGGGTCGCGGTGGTCGGCGGGGAGACCTGCCCGTCCGACTTGGTTCGCCGCTGGTCGCCGACGCTGCGGCTGTGCAACGGTTACGGCCCGACCGAAACCACCGTCATGGCAACACAATCGGATGCCTTGGCCCCCGGCCGCCCGGTCACGATCGGCCCGCCCCTGCCCGGTGTGCGGGCCCTCGTGCTGGACGCCCGGTTGCACCCGGTGCCGCCCGGTGGCCCCGGCGAGCTGTATCTGGGTGGCCCCGGCGTGGCCCAGGGCTATCTGCATCGGCCCGGACCCACCGCCGAACGATTCATCGCCGATCCGTTCGGGTCCGGCGAGAGGATCTACCGCACCGGCGATCTCGTGAGCGCCGAGGTCGAAGGGTCCCTGGAATTCCTGGGTCGGGCCGACGATCAGCTGGCCGTGCGCGGGCGGCGGGTGGAAGCGGGCGAGATCGCGGCGGCACTGCTGACACTCCCGGAGATCGCGCAGGCCGTCGTCACCGCCGAGGACGCACCGACCGGGGTGCGCCTCATCGGCTATGTCGTTGCCGCACCGGATGTTCGGCTCGACACCACCGCGCTGGTCCGGCGATTGCGCACGCTGCTGCCCGCCGCACTGGTGCCCGCGCAGCTGGTCGAGCTGGAGCGTCTCCCCATCACCGCGCACGGCAAGGTCGACCGTGCCGCCCTCCCGCCGCCGCCCGCCGTGCACCGCCCGTACCGAGCTCCCGAGGGCGAGTGGCAGCGTCTGGTCGCCGAGCAATTCGCCGCAGCCACCGAGACCGAGCAGGTCGGACTGGACGACGACTTCTTCGAGCTGGGCGGTAATTCGCTACTGGGCGTCGCGGTTTCGGCCGAACTCTCGGCGGCGACCGGCGTGCCGGTGACGGTCCGCTGGCTCTACACCGCGCCCACCGTCGCCGAACTCGCGCAGCGACTGTCCGACCACGATGGCCACACCGCCACCGATGACGCCCTGGGTGCGGTGCTCACCCTGCGGCGCAACGGTTCTCGCACTCCCCTGTTCTGCGTGCATTCGGCGTTTCCGCTGGCCTGGTGTTACGCGGGGCTCGCACGGTATGTGCGGGACCGGCCGGTCTTCGGCTTGCAGGCCCTCACTCCCGCCGGTGATCCGCAGGCCGCCCGCAGCATCGACGAACTCGCGGCCGGCTACGTCGAGGAGATGCTGACGGTGCAGCCCGAGGGGCCCTATCACCTGCTGGGCTGGTCGCTCGGCGGGCAGATCGCGCACGCGATCGCGGTGCGGCTACGCGCCCGCGGCGCGCAGGTCACGACGCTGGCCATGCTGGACAGCATCGTGTTCCCCGACGACATGCCCCCACCGCCCAGCCCGCGCATGCGTGATCTGCTGACCCACCTGCTCGGCGACGAACCCGAGGACGCCGACCAGCTCCCGGAGGTGACCGCCGACCAGGCCGCCGCCGAATTGGCCACGGCGGCAGCCTCGTTCGGCACCGGCCTGACCGCCGAGCAGCTGACCAGGCTGCATCGCGGTTACGTCGACGGCGTGCTGCTCTCCGCCCGATACCGCCCCGCGGTCTTCGACGGGGACCTGCTCTACTTCTCGGCCACCCGCGGCATGACCGAGTCCCTCGACGCCGGACTGTGGCGGCCCTACGTCACCGGCGCACTCGTCGAGCACCCGGTCGCCGCCACCCACGCCCAGCTCACCAATGCCGATGTCGTCGCGGTCATCGGCCCGATCCTCGCCGCGCACCTCGACCGTGAGGGCAGCGAATGAGGGCTGGATCGCGCACGGGTGTGCGATGGTTCAACGTCTACCAGGATGAGCGGCAATGGGAGTCGCAAGGCGATGCGGCCGGAGTTCTCACGCGGTGGGTGCGCGATCACCTCATGCGCCCGCACCCGGACCTCGGACGACCCGGACCGGTCTGTCCCTTCGTTCGGCACGGGGTGACAAGGCAGCTGATCTGGGCCGGGCTGGCCGACGGGGACGACATTTCCGCCGAGCGAATGAATCTGATCGTCGATGACGCCTTCGAGCTGTATCGCGGGTTGCGGCAGGAATTTCCGGCGGAGGCGCGCGGATCGACATTGGTCACCGTGTTTCCCGGCCTCACCCGCTACGACGTGGTCGACGCCGTGCACCGGGAGCGCAATCCCGAGGTGGTGTCCCAGGGCCTGATGCTCGGCCAGTTCTATCCCGGCTGCACGGTTCCGGGTCTGTGGGACAGCGACTTCCCTCCCCTGGATTCGCCGCTGCCCATGCTGGTCCTGCGGTCGATGATGAGCACCGACTTCCCGTTCCTGGCCGCCGAGGCCGACTGGCTCTACGCCTACTTCACCCAGCTCGCGCCCGACCTGCCCCGCAACCTCCGCCGATCGATAGCCGAGAGGATGCGGGTGTCCGAAGCGGAGGCGGGTGAGATCACCGCACTGCGGGCACATTCCGCCGACGAACACGCGCGGTGATAACCGAAAAAGCACCCCGACGGCGAGATACTCCAGTAATGCATCGGCTATCACGCTCCCTCGTTGCCCTGATCGCCACATTTGCTGCCCTTGTGCCAACCGCCGCCCTGGTGCCCGCGACCGCCTCCGCGGAGGGTGGACCATCCGCCATCCTGGACGTGCGGCCCCTCGGCGGCCGCCAATACGAGGTCACCGTTTACTCCGCGGCCATGAACAAGACCATCCCCGTGTGGGTTTCCCACCCCGACTTCGCCGCCCCCGCCCTGTACCTCCTCAATGCGGTCGACGGCGGCGAATCCGGCGGGCCCTGGACCGGCCGCACCGACGTGGCCCAGTTCTTCGCCGACAAGCCGGTGAACGTCATCACCCCGATCGGCGGCCGGGCCAGCTTCTACACCGACTGGGTTTCCGACGACCCCCCCTTGGGCCGGAACAAATGGTCCACCTTCCTGATTCACGAATTGCCGTCACTGCTCGAGCCCCGATTCCAGATGACCGGACGAAACGCGGTAGCGGGCGCATCGATGTCGGCGACCTCGGCACTGGATCTCGCGATCGACGCACCCGGCATGTACCAAGCGGTCGGCTCCTATAGCGGCTGCCCGCGCACCAGCGACCCGGTCGCTCGCAGTTACGTACGGTCCGAGTTGGGGTTGTTCGGCGGGAATGCCGCCAATATGTGGGGCGGCGACGACAATCCGGCCTGGAATGCCCATGATCCGGTGCTGAACGCGGATCGCCTGCGTGGCGTGGCCCTCTACCTTTCGGCCGGAAACGGCGCGCCGGGAGTGCACGAAGGTCTGGGCGACCCGTCCATCGCCGGGGATGCCGCCCGGTTGGCGGATCGCATCGCGGTCGGCGGGGCCATGGAGTCGGTGGTACGAAGCTGCACGGATTCCCTTGTCGGACAATTGGGATCATTAGGAATTCCCGCACAGGTGGCCTACCGCAACGGAACTCACGCCTGGCCCTATTGGCAGGATGACGTTCACGATTCCTGGCCACTATTCGCAGCAGCTCTCGGCGTCTGATCTGAACTTGTTGTAGACACGCCTGCAATGCGTCAGCCTGGGCGCGGCATCGACATCACGCCTGTGACCAGGCAATTTCCAGCTCGGGAAGTTCGAATCCCTGGGGGAAGCGGGCGATTCGGGGTCGGCTGGGCCGTCCACCATGGCGCTCATAGAAGGCGATTGCGGGTGTGTTGGCCTGTAGCACTTCCAGGTATACGGGGCGGCCCGGGTATTCGGTGGCGGCCCAGTCGAATCCGTGGCGAAGCAGCGTCCCGCCGATTCCGCCGCGTTTGAGGTTGGGCCGGACGTGCAGGTTGTCGATCAGGATACGGCCGTCCGGCTGTGGCGCGAGGTAGATGAATCCGACCATTTCATCTTCGGATTCGGCGATGAACAGGCTGCCCGGGGAGACGTCGCCGGAAAAGCGTGTGTGCCAGAGGATCTTGTGATCATCTGCCAGCGAGCCTTCGAGGTATTCGGCGGGCATGATGCCCGCGTAGGCGGTGCGCCAGCTGGCGGTGTGCAGCGTGGCGACCGCTTCCACGTCGGATTCGGTGCCGGGGCGGATTCGGACGGTCATGGGGTCAGTCCCGTTCGTCGAAGGCCCGGAGGATTTCCTCGGCGGCCAGGGCCGGGGTCAGGGAGCCGTCGCGGACCTGCTCTTCCACCTGGGTGCGCAGGGATTTGACGTGCGGGTTGTCGGTGAGGCGGCGGAGCAGGTTGTCGTGGACCATGGTCCAGGTCCAGTCGACCTGCTGGCGGCGGCGCTTCTCGGCGAATTCGCCGGCCTCGGTCAGGACACGGCGGTGGGTGAGGACCGTGTCCCAGAAGGTATCGAGGCCGGTGCCGTTGAGGCCCGACATGGTGAGAACCGGTGGACGCCAGAGGGATTCGCGGGGGTGGATGAGGCGCATCGCACCCTGGAGTTCGCGGGCGGCGGCCTTGGCTTCCAGTTCGTGCCTGCCGTCGGCCTTGTTCACGGCCACCAGGTCGGCGAGTTCGAGCACGCCCTTCTTGATGCCCTGCAACTGATCACCGGTACGAGCCAGGGTGAGGAAGCAGAAGACGTCGACCATATCGGCGACGGTGACCTCGGACTGGCCGACACCGACCGTCTCCACCAGGATCACGTCGTAGCCCGCCGCCTCCAGCAGCACGATGGTCTCGCGCGTCGCTTTCGCCACGCCGCCGAGGGTTCCCGCGGTCGGTGACGGGCGGATGAAGGCATCACGCTCCACCGACAGTCGCGCCATGCGGGTCTTGTCGCCGAGAATCGATCCACCGGTGCGGGTCGAGGACGGGTCCACCGCCAGCACGGCCACACGATGGCCCTGTCCGATCAGGTACATGCCCAGCGCGTCGATGAACGTCGACTTGCCGACGCCCGGAACACCGGTGATGCCAACCCGATTCGACACCACCTTGCCCGCTTCGGGGGTCAGCTTCAGCAGCAGCCGCTGCGCCAGCTCCCGATGGTCCGCGCGGGTGGATTCGACGAGGGTGATGGCGCGGGCCAGTCCGGCCCGCTCCCCCGCCCGCACCTGCGCGGCCAGCTGGTCGACGTCGATCACCCGGCGCGCCACCGGGGTGGCGGGCCGGGCGCCGGGGGTGGCCGCGTCGGCGGGCAGTCCGACCCCGGCGGTGGTGCCGAGCCGAGGGTGGGTTCCGCCACCCTCGGTCGCGCGTGCGGCGTCGCTCATTCCGTTGCGCCGGTGCCGATCTCGTGGCCCAGCTGTGCGGCCAGCTTCTGGATCAGATCGATGGCGGCGTCGGCGATGATGGTGCCGGGGCCGAAGATGCCCGCGGCACCGGCCGCGTACAGCTCGTCGTAGTCACCGGGCGGGATGACGCCGCCGACGGTGACCATGATGTCGGGTCGCCCGACATCGGCCAGTGCCTGCCGCAGGGCGGGCACCAGCGTGAGGTGGCCAGCGGCCAGCGACGAGACGCCGACGACGTGCACGTCGTTGTCGGCCGCCTGCTGCGCCACCTCTTCCGGCGTCTGGAACAGCGGGCCCACATCGACGTCCATGCCGAGGTCGGCGAAGGCGGTCGCGATCACCTTCTGGCCTCGGTCGTGGCCGTCCTGGCCCATCTTGGCGATCAGGATGCGCGGGCGGCGGCCCTCGGCCTCACCGAACGCCTCGACCAGCTCGATGGCCTTGCTGATGTTGCTCACCTTGCCGGCCTCCTCCCGGTAAACGCCGGAGAGCGTGCGGATCTCGGCCTGGTGGCGGCCGTAGACCTTCTCCAGCGCGTCGGAGATCTCACCCACGGTGGCCTTGGCGCGCGCGGCATTGATGGCCAGGGCGAGCAGGTTGTTGTCCATGCCGCCCTCGGAAGACGCGGCGGCCCGGGTCAATTCGGCCAGCGCCTCCTCGACCTCGGCCGAATCGCGTTCCGCCCGCCGCTTTTCCAGCTTGGCGTTCTGCTCGGCGCGCACGCGCGAGTTCTCGACCTTGAGCACCTCGATCGGGGTGTCTTCCTCGACCAGGTACTTGTTGACGCCGATCACCGGCTGCTGCCCGGTGTCGATGCGCGCCTGGGTGCGGGCCGCGGCCTCTTCGATGCGCAGCTTCGGGATGCCCTCCGAAATCGCCTGCGCCATTCCACCGTGCGCCTCGATCTCGGCGATGTGGGCGCGGGCGCGCTCGGCCAGCTGGTGGGTCAGCCACTCCACGTAGTACGAGCCGCCCCACGGGTCGGCCGGACGGGTGGTGTTGGACTCCTGCTGGATGAGCAGCTGGGTGTTGCGGGCGATGCGCGCGGAGAAGTCGGTCGGCAGGGCCAGTGCCTCGTCGAGGGCGTTGGTGTGCAGCGACTGGGTGTGGCCCTGGGTGGCGGCCATGGCCTCGACGCAGGTGCGCGCGACATTGTTGAACACGTCCTGCGCGGTCAGCGACCAGCCGGAGGTCTGCGAATGTGTGCGCAGCGCAAGCGACTTGGTGTTCTTGGGCTCGAACTTGGCGACCAGCTCGCTCCAGAGCAGTCGTCCGGCCCGCAGCTTGGCGACCTCCATGAAGAAGTTCATGCCGATCGCCCAGAAGAACGACAGTCGAGGCGCGAACTTGTCGACCTCCATGCCCGCGTCCAGACCGGCCTTGATGTACTCCACGCCGTCGGCGAGGGTGTAGGCCAGCTCCAGGTCGGCCGTGGCTCCGGCCTCCTGAATGTGGTAGCCGGAGATGGAGATCGAGTTGAACTTCGGCATCTTCGCGGAGGTGTAGGCGAAGATGTCGGAGATGATCCGCATCGAGGGCTTGGGCGGGTAGATGTAGGTGTTGCGGACCATGAACTCCTTCAGAATGTCGTTCTGAATGGTTCCGGCCAGCTGCTCGGGCTTGACGCCCTGCTCCTCGGCGGCGACGACGTACAAAGCCAGGATCGGCAGCACCGCGCCGTTCATGGTCATCGACACCGAAACCTGGTCCAGCGGAATCTGATCGAACAGCTCCCGCATGTCGAGGATGGAGTCGATGGCGACACCGGCCATGCCGACGTCACCGGTGACGCGCGGGTGATCGGAGTCGTAGCCGCGGTGGGTCGCCAGGTCGAAGGCGACCGACAGGCCCTTCTGACCCGCCTGGAGATTACGGCGGTAGAAGGCGTTGGAGTCCGCGGCGGTGGAGAAGCCCGCGTACTGGCGGATCGTCCACGGCTGGTTCACGTACATGGTCGGGTACGGGCCACGCACGAACGGGACCACACCCGGCACGCTGTCGAGGGGGTAGCCCGCGGCGGCGATGGCGTCCCGGTCGGCCTTGGTGAACACCGGCGGCACATCGATGCCCTCCGGCGTCGACCAGGTGAGCTGTTCGGGCGCATAGTGATTGGCGCTCGCGGCCTCGGCGACGAACTCCTCGACCTGCGCGGCGCCGACCTCGGCGGGCGCGGTCGCGCCCTCGCTCAGCGGCACCTCGGCGAAATTGCCGATGCGATGCTTGATATCGCTCATCTCTGTGTCCTCTCCGCACGACCGCGGCCCTGCGTGGTTACGCTTCGCTGCCGCCTCCGGGCCTGACCGTTCATGCGGGGGCTCCCAGCTTTTCGAGCAGGCCGGTCAGCGCCGCCACGGCATCCATGCGCGCGGTCACGAAACCATCCGGGCGATCCGCCCCGGAAAGCTCCGCGACCGCCTTCTCGGGTCCGGCCAGCAGCACGGTGGTCACCCCGGCCGCCCGCAATTCCGCCACCGCCGCGGCGGCATCGCTGCCGTAGCGGGTGTCGGAGCCACACAGCACGGCGATCGACGGACCGGCCTCGGTGACCGCTTCGATGCCGCCGGAGGCCAGCAGATTGGTGGTGAAGGTGACACGAACATTGTTCTCCGACACCGGGCCCAGCGGAACCAGCCGCACCCGCGGGCGCGCGCCCTGGGCGGCCAGGTAGGCGTCGGACCGGTTGCGCAGCGCCTCGAAGGCCGCGCCGTAGCGGACCTCGGACGCGGCGGCGCGCGCGGCCTCCGACAGCGGCTTCTCGCCCAGGTGCGGGAACTCGTTGACGCCGGTGACGGCCGTCTTACGGTGCGCCACATCGGAATCGCGCGCGGCCTTGGTCGCACCGATGCGCTCGGCGAGCAGGCCCGCCTGCAGCGCGGCCAGGTAACCGCCCGCCGTCTCGATCTCCTGCATGAACTCCCACGCCTTGGCGGCGAGCTCATCGGTGAGCGAGTCGATGTACCAGGAGCCCGCACCCGGGTCCTGCACATGGCCGAGGCGCGATTCCTCGAGCAGCAGCAGCTGGGTATTGCGAGCCATGCGCTCGGAGAACGCCTTCGACACCTCGAGCTCCCCGCCGGGCAGCGCGGCGTCGAACGGCAGCACCGTGACGATGTCCGCGCCGCCGACACCCGCGCCGAACGCGGCCAGGGTGGTGCGCAACATGTTCACCCACGGATCCCGCTGGCTCATCATGGCCGCGGAGGTCACCGCCTGCTGCGGCGCATTGCCGAAGGCCGGGGCCCCGCACACCTGCGCCACCCGCGCCCAGAGCTTGCGCCCGGCACGGAATTTGGCGATGGTCTCGAACTGGTCGTCGGTGGCGGCGAAGCGGAACTCCAGCTGGCCCAGCGCATCCGCGATGTCGGCACCGGCGTCGGTGAGAGCGCGCAGGTACTCGAGACCGGCGGCCACGGCCGCGCCCAGCTCCTGGGCATCGGAGGCGCCCGAGTTGTGGAAGGCCACGCCGCACACGGTGATCGCCCGCACGGTCTCGGTCCGGGCCACCGCCTGCTGGGCCAGCGCGACCGCGCCGTCCAGATCGATGGCCTCCGAACCGGCGAACAGGCTCGTCAGCGGGGTCGCGCCCAGCGAAACGCGAATATCCTTGCGCTCCGGGGCCGAATAGCCGTCGAGCAGCGAGAACAGCTGAGCGGCAGCCTCGTTGGCGGCCGGACCGGCGTCCAGGGTCAGGGGGGCGAGTTCGTAGAGGAAGCCCTTCAGCGCGGCACCCAGCCCCTCGACCGGCACGCCGCGCTCGGCGACGCCCAGCCACACCGCGCTCACGCCGTTGTCCAGCGCGAACAGGATGTCCTCGTTGACAGCCTCGGCGTCCGAGCCGCCACGGTGCTGAATATCGGCTCCGCCGAAGCGCTGGCTGACGAACCAGCCGCGATGCACGTCGCGGGTGGCGTCGCCACCGCGCACGTAGGGGAACTGCCCGGGCAGAGGCTGCTCGGGCAGTTCGTCGCGGCGCGTGTAGAGCGGGTTGACGGTCAGGCCGTCGTAGGTGGTGACCGCGAGCAGCTTCTCCGGCTCATCCGGCAGTTCGCTCGCATCCACCCTGCGGGCCTTGGCCAGCACCCCGGCGACACCCTTGCGCCAGGTGGCAAACTCGGGCACCGGTTCGGTGTCCGAGTCGGAAGCAATCGGCATAGCTGCTGTTCCTTCTTCCACTCCCTGACCGGATGGTCGTTTTTTCGGGGAATCCCCCAGGTCAACGGCCACTTTGGTTAACGAGCATTCATGGTCTTTCCCCTGATGCTAGCGGGAGGCATTCGATTACCTGCTCCGGAGTCTCACTACCAGCGGGTAACCTGGCGCGGTGCCAACAACCCTGCGCGCACCGCGAGAGCGGGTATCCGCGCTGCTCAACCGCCTTCGCCAACCTCGGAATCTGGCCCTGCTGATCGCTTGCGGGCTGCTGTTCGCGCTCGCGGCGTTCGCGCCGCACCCGGCACCCCAGCAGATCCGGCAGTGGGCGGACTCGGTCGGCCCGATGCTGCCGCTGGTGTTCTTCGCGGTGCACGCACTGGTCTGCGTCGCGCCCTTCCCGCGCACCGTCTTCACGCTCAGCGCGGGCCTGCTGTTCGGGTCGCCGGAGGGTCTGACACTGGCGATCACGGCCACGACCGTCAGTGCGGTGCTGGCGCTCTGGCTGGTCCGAGCATTGGATCACGAACGGGTGCGGGCGCGGCTCACACATCCGAGCGTGCAGGCCGTCGACGCGCGCCTGGCGCGGCGCGGGTGGCTGGCCATCGGGTCGCTGCGGCTCATCGCATTCGCCCCGTTCTCGATCGTGAACTATTGCGCGGCACTGTCTTCGATCCGGTTCACGCCGTACCTGATCGCCACCTTCGTCGGCATCATGCCCGGAACCGTGGGCACGGTCCTGCTCGGTGACGCCCTCACCAACCGCACCTCGGCGGCGCAGTGGATCGTCACGGGAGTCTGCCTGGCGGTGGGCGTGACCTGTCTGGTGGTGGACACGCGCATGGCGGTGGACCGCACCTCCCAGATTTGAAATGCCCAGTGTTCTAATCTCTTGGTCGATCAGACAGGCAGGAGCACTTATTCGACCATCGGAGGTGTGAGCGCTTTGAGCGATCCAGCGTCACGAGCGGGCGGAAACAACCACGTCAGCGCCTGGTTGGCACTGATCAGACAGCCGCTGCCCACACCCTGCCTGGTGGCGATCGGCCTGATATCGCTGCTGCCCGCCCTCCTCACCGGCGGCCCGATCGTGGCCGCGGTGGCCATCTGGTACCGCGGCGGCGGCCGGGACGGCTGGTGGTTTCCCCTGTTCCTGGCGGTCATGGTAGTGATCGGCATGTTCGCCTCCGCCGCGATCTCGCTCGGCACCGCATGGCGACGCTCGCGTGCAGACCAGGTCACCGTTGCACAGCGGACGTCGGTGGCCGCCCCTGATCCCCGCAGCCCGGCGTCGGACGGCGGAATCCCCTCCGTCCCACCGTCCGACCATTCGATACTCGGCTAGCACCCCACCCGCGAGGCAGCCTGCCCATACCACTCCTGGACGTGGTGTGTACACCCCCCGCTCCCGATTTGCGGGACAGCGGAATTCGGGTAGCCCGGTACCCGTGCGAACCCGGCGGGTGCGGAGGATCCTCTAGAACTGTGAGTACCACGGGGGTCACGGTCGTGGTGGCCGAGGACTCGATGCTGATCCGCGACAGCGTATTACGGGTCCTGGCGACCGATGACACCATCGAGGTGGTCGGCATCGCCACCGACTACGACGCCACGGTCGAACTGGTGCACCGGCACGAGCCGAATGTGCTGATCACCGATATCCGCATGCCGCCCACCGGAACCGACGAGGGCATCCGGCTGGCCCGGCAACTGCGCGCCACCCAGCCGCGCACCGGTGTCATCGCGCTGTCGCACTACGCCGAACCCGCGTATGCCACCGGGCTGCTGCACGGCGGCTCGGCCGGGCGCGGGTATCTGCTCAAGGAGCACATCGCGCGATTCGACCAATTGCTCAGCGCCGTGCACGTGGTCGCGGGCGGCGGGTCGGTACTCGATCCGGTGATCGTCGAAACCCTGCTGAACCGGCGGCGCGACGACGATATGGTCGGGCGGCTCACCGCCCGCGAACGGCAGGTGCTGGCCGAGATCGCCGGGGGCGGCAGCAATCGCGTGGTGGCGCAGCGGCTTTCGCTCACCCAGCGGGCGGTCGAGAAACACATCAACTCGATTTTCGCCAAGTTCGGTCTCACCTCCGATCCGACACTGGATCAGCGGGTCACCGCGGTGCTGATGTTCCTTGCGGCACATCCCGACTGACCACGATCGAGACCCAGCTCGGGGTGTGTGCACCCTTTCCGGATCCGGGCCGGGGTCGCACCATGACATTCATGACGGGACAGGTGCAGGTGTGGATCGTCGACGACCGGCCCGCCTTCCGCCGTGCGGCCGCCGCCATGGTCGCGGCCAGCGCCGGATTCGTGCTCGCGGGCGAGGCCGACAGCGGCGAGGCGGCCGTCGAGTTGACCCGCGACGCCGGCATCGGACTGGTGCTCATGGACATCAATATGCCCGGCATCGGCGGCATCGAGGCCACCCGCCGCATCCGCTCCGGCCATCCCGGCGTGGCGGTGCTGCTCATGTCGACCTATGACACATCCGATCTTCCCCGCGAGGTATCACAGTGCGGCGCAGCAGGTTACGTGCACAAGGAGACGCTGAGTCCACAGCTGCTGCGGAGAATCTGGAGCGAGCTGACACCGTAGTGAACGCGGACGGGACGGGCTCGCTGGCCCGTCACCGGCTGCGCCAGCTGATCTTCGCGCTGCTGATCGGGAACTCGGTTCTGATCGGATTGAATCTCGCCGCCGCCTGGTGGCGGCCCACGGTGTGGGTCTTCTCGATGCTCGGCCTGCTGATGCTCGAGACGCTGGTCTTCGGGGTGGCATTGCGATCCTCGGCGCGCGATCCGCTGGAGCGGCCGGTCGCAATCATCTCGGTGGTGATCTGGTCGGGCGCGATGATCGCGTCCTGGCTGTCACCGTTCACCCTGCCGATTCATGTGGTGGCGGTGCTCATTCCGGCGATCAGCGCGGTGCCCTACGTGCCCCGCCATCATCTGCCGCGCTACTTCCTCGCCACCCTGGTCAGCGCCTTCGTCTGCGCCGCGCTGGCACTACCGCTGATCGCCTCGGTGTCCGCGCCGACCCCCGTGAAATACCTTGCCACCCTGGGTCTCCCGGCTGTCACCACGCCGATTCTGCTGGTCGTCTGGCACACCGCCGCCACCATGCGCGATATGACGGTCATCGCCCGCCGCAATGCCGATGCGCTGCGGTCCTCGCAGCGGCTGCTCGCCGAGCGCGCCGACCAACTCACCTCCTCCCGCGCCCGCCTGGTGGCCGCCACCGACGCCGAACGCCGCCGCCTGGAACAGGATCTGCACGACGGCGCGCAACAGCATCTGGTGGCCATCGCCGTCACGCTCGGGCTGGCCCGCCAGACCGCGGACTCGGATCCGGGCACCTGCGCCGAATTGATCGGTGAGGCAGGCGAACTGCTACAGACCGCCATCGCCGAGATTCGACGGCTCGCCCAGGGCATCTACCCGCCGCTGCTGGCCCGCGACGGGCTCCTCGCCGCGCTGCCCGCCGCGGCCGCGCGCGCCACCGTGCCCGTCCGGGTGCGGGTCGACCGCGTCGGCCGCTACCGGCCCGATATCGAAACCGCGCTCTACTACTGCTGTCTCGAAGCGATCCAGAACAGCGCCAAACACGGCGGGCCGGGCACCGCGGTCACCATTGCCGCCAATCAGTACGGTTCCACCCTGCTGCTCACCATTACCGATACCGGCTGCGGGTTCGATTCGGCCACGGCCACCGAGGGTTCCGGGCTCACCAATATGAAGGACCGCCGGTCGGTGATCGGCGGCACCCTCACCGTCGACTCCGCGCCCGGCATGGGGACCCGGCTCACCGCCGCCGTGGCCACCCGGCCGCTGCCGGTGAGTTAGCCCGGGCGCCTTCGAATCACGCTGATCGTGGCGCTGTTCGGGAACGCGCGCCCGCGACAGGATCTGGCCGGACGGTCTCGGTTTCGCACCGGGCCGCCGGTTCATCCGTCGAGAGGAAAGGCACTTCGCGTGAGTCCCCACCGCGTGCTCGGAACCACCACATGATCAATATCGGCGCGACCCGCACGGCGAACGCCACCGCAGACCGGGCCCGATTCATCCTGCCCGCCGGGCCTGTGCGCGGACTCGCGGTGCGGGTGCTGTCGCTGGCGGGAGCCCTGGCGCTGTGGTGGGCGATGGCCGCCGCGCGAGTGGTCGACCCGCAGTTCCTGCCGGGGCCGCACGCGGTGTGGAATGCGTTCGTGCGGGCCAACAGCTGGCATCAGCTCGCGCCGGGCGTGCCGCGCCGGGTGCCCGGGGAACAGAACTACTTCCTCTGGGAACACCTGGTGGCGAGCCTGCAACGCATCGCCGTCGGTGCGGGCGCGGCCGTAATCCTCGGTCCCCTAGTGGGTTTCGCGCTCGGCACCTCGAAAACCCTCGCCGCCGTCGTCGGCCCCTACCTGAACTTCCTGCGCACCCTGCCGCCGCTGGGCTATATCGGATTGCTCATCGTGTGGTTCGGCATCGGCGACACCTCCAAGATCTGGCTGCTGTTCCTGGCCGCGTTCCCGCCGGTCATGGTCGCCACCATCGCTGGTGTGCAAGGGGTTTCGGCCGACCGCGTCAACGCTGCCCGATCCCTCGGCGCGAACCGGATCCAGGTCGTCACCCGCGTGCTGCTGCCCGCCACCCTGCCCGAGGTGATCGGCGGCATCCGGGTGGCGGTCGGATTCGCCTGGACCACCGTGGTCGCCGCCGAACTCGACAATGGCACCCCCGGCATCGGCGGGCTCGCCTTCCTGGCCGGTCAGCAGCTCAATACGCCGCTGACCATGGCCTGCATCATCGTCATCGGTCTCACCGCGCTCGCTCTGGACGCGGTCATCAGCTGGATCGGCACGCTGGCCGTGCCATGGAAAGGCAAGGCATGAAACGCGCTTTCGCGGCGGCGGCACTGGCCGGACTGCTCACCGCGTCCCTGACCGCCTGCGTCCGATCGGGGCGCACCGATCAATCGCGAGCGGGCGGGGACAAGCCCTCGTGCCCGGTCGCGGTGGACGAAAGCTTCACCGGGACGGTGCGACTCGGGTATCAGGACATTCCGAACGGCGACCTCGTCGTGAAGGATGCCGGACTGCTCGAGACCTGCCTGCCCGAGGCCACCATCACCTGGAGCAAGTTCGCGTCCGGGGCCACGGTGATCCAGGCCTTCGGATCCAATTCCCTCGATCTGGGCCTGCTCGGCAGCGCGGCCGCCGCCCGCGCGCTGTCCGCGCCGCTGAACATCGGCATGACGGCGGTGTGGGTGCACGATGTGATCGGGACGGCCGAGTCGCTGGCGGTCAAGGATCCGGCCATCACCACGGTGGCGGGATTGCGCGGCAAGAAGATCGCCGTGCCCTTCGCGAGCACCTCGCACTACAGTCTGCTCGCCGCGCTCACGGCCGCGGGCATCGAACGCGACGTGAACCTGATCAATATGCAACCCGACGCCATCGCGGCGGCCTGGCGCGGCGGCGATATCGACGCGGCCTTCATCTGGGAACCGACACTGTCGGAGCTGCTGAAGAACGGGCACGTGGTGACCACCGCCGCCGAGACGGCCAAGGCGGGTAAGCCGACCTACGACCTGGAAGGGGCGCGCGCGGACTTCGTCTCGAGCAACCCGAGGTTCCTCGCGGTGTGGACGGCGGCGCAGAACTGGGCCGTCAACCTCATCAAGACCGACCCCGACACCGCGGCCACCCGCATCTCCGCGCAGCTGGGCGTCCCGGTCGCAGACATCCGCAAGCAGCTCGGCGAATACGCCTACCTGAACGCGGCCACCCAGGCCGGGCCGGGATATCTGGGCAGGCAGCTGGGCGCGGCTCTGAAGTCCTCGGCCGATTTCCTGTTGAGCCAGGGCGAGATTCAGGGTCTTGCCACCCCCGAGATCTACGCGGGGGCGGTGTACGCCGAGGCCGCGGGCACGGTGGCCGCGAAATGACCGTGGCCCTGCGCGACCGCGTGGTGCTGACCGAGGTGTCCAAGACCTATGACACCCCGACCGGCAGCACGGTCGCGCTCTCCCCTACCGATCTGGTCATCGAACCCGGCGAGTTCGTCAGCGTCGTCGGGCCCTCCGGCTGCGGCAAAACCACACTGCTGCAACTGCTCGGCGGGTTCCTGCCGCCCAGCAGCGGCTCCCTGCTGGTCGGGCAGGACCACATCGACGGGCCCGGTCCCGAGCGCGGCGTGGTCTTCCAGACCCCGACCCTCTACCCGTGGCTGTCGGTGCGCGGAAATATCGAGTTCGGTCCGAAATGTCGTGGTGTGGACCGCAAGACGCGGCGGGCGGCGGCCGAGCGAATGCTCGCACTGGTCGGGCTCGTCGAGTTCGGGGGCAAGCGGCCCTACGAGCTGTCCGGCGGCATGCAGCAGCGGGCGCAGATCGCCCGGGTGCTGGTCAACGATCCACGCATCATCCTCATGGACGAGCCGTTCGGGGCGCTGGATCAGCTCACCCGCGAGCGCCTGCAGGTGGAACTGCTGCGGGTGTGGCGGGAGGCGGGCAAAACCATTGTGTTCGTGACTCATTCGGTGGAGGAAGCGGTATTCCTGTCCACCCGGGTACTGGTCATGAGCGCCCGTCCGGGCCGCAGAATCCTCGACCGGCGGATCCGATTACCGGATGATGACGACGCGGGGGTGCGGGAGCTCGCCGTCACCGCCACGCCCGAATTCCAGGCGCTGAAAACCGAATTGGCGAAGGCGATCTACGAGGCACACAGCTGATTCCGGAAATACGACAATGGCCCTTGCCGCTCATTAGCGGAAAGGGCCATCGTTATGTTCTCGCGGACGCGGAACCTGATTACAGGTAGGCGCCACACACGGGCCAGGCGCCCGCGCCCTGACCGGCGAGCACGTTCTCCGCGACGCGGATCTGCTCCTCGCGGCTGGCGTTGGCGGCATTGCCCGCGCCACCGTAGGCGTTCCAGGTGCTCTGGGTGAACTGCAGACCGCCGTAGAAGCCGTTGCCGGTGTTGGCGGCCCAGTTTCCGCTGGCCTCGCAGTTGGCGACGGCATCCCAGTTGTGCCCGGCGGCCGACGCGGTCGCGGTGGACAGCGCGAACGGGACGGACACGAACGCGCCGATGGCCGCGGTGGCGGCGAGCATGCGGGTGGTGAGCTTCCGGTTGCGATGCATAGGTTGTTTCCCTGCCTGCGCCCACCGTTCCGCGCTGTCAGCTGCGGTGCCCCGTCCCCAGGGTTCTCGGTTGCCCTCGGATCGCGGGACGGGTTTCCGGTGTTCGGCGATTCGAGCGGGGGACCGGTCGAATCCGAGCCGAGAACGACGGTAACGGATCAATCACGGTGAATCACGTGCTGATCACGGGCAGTTGACAAAACAATATCGACGGTACTCGAAACGTTTTCGCAGATAGCATCGGAGTGTCGCCGAATTACATATTCGATATTTACGCGCTAAATTGTGACCGAGGTCACGCAAAAATGGTGACCCCGATCGCGTAATACAAGCTCGACACAAAACGATGTGGGCCGGGACAGGTCGAAACAGCACGAGGCCCTCTCGACGTCGGTCGAGAGGGCCTCGTTCGCGCTTACGACGCGGTCAGCGTCCCAGGGGGCGGGGCGGGGGCGGGTTCTGCCAGCGCTGGTCCGGCGGTTCCTGGCGGTACTGCGGCTGCGCGGGCGGTTGCTGCGGGTGCTGTTCCAGGTGCGGCCGCGAGGTGGGCGGGAGACCCACCGGCTCGACCGGGGTCCGAGCATCGGCCTCCGCGGCGCGCACCGCGCGCTGGGTGGCCGGGTCGGTGGCGGTGTCGAACCAGTCGGCGACCTCGTCGGAATCGTCGTCCGGCGCTTCGGCCGCACCGCCGTCCTCGGCCGGTTCGTAGCGGAATACGCCGTCCGCGCCCTGCTTGGCGAAGCCGCGGGCGAAGCCCTCGAGGGCCTTGCCGAAATCGCTGGGCACCAGCCACACCTTGTTGGCGTCGCCCTTGGCCACCTGGGGCAGGGTCTGCATGTACTGGTAGGCCAGCAGCTCGGGGGTGGGCTTGCCGTTCTTGATGGCGGCGAAGACCTTCTCGATCGCCTTGGCCTGGCCCTGCGCCTGGAGATACGCGGCGGCGCGCTCACCCTGGGCGCGCAGGATGCGGGACTGGCGCTCACCCTCGGCGGACAGGATCGAGGCCTGTTTAGAGCCCTCGGCCGCCAGGATCTGCGCTTGCTTCTGGCCCTCGGCGGTCTTGATCGACGCCTCGCGCTGGCCCTCGGCGGTGAGGATCATGGCGCGTTTCTCACGGTCGGCCTTCATCTGCTTCTCCATCGACTCCTGGATCGACGGCGGCGGATCGATGGCCTTGAGTTCGACCCGCGAGACGCGCAGACCCCAGCGGCCGGTGGCCTCATCGAGGACGCCGCGCAACTGGGAGTTGATCTGGTCGCGCGAGGTCAGGGTCTCCTCCAGGGTCATGCCGCCGACCACGTTGCGCAGCGTGGTGATCGTCAACTGTTCAACGGCGGCAATGTAATTGGAGATCTCGTAGACCGCGGCCTGCGGACTGGTGACCTGGAAGTAGACCACCGAGTCGATCTGCACGGTCAGGTTGTCCTGGGTGATCACCGGCTGCGGCGGGAAGGACACCACGCGCTCGCGTAGGTCCACCTTGGCGCGCACCCGGTCGGCGAACGGCACCAGGAAGGTCAGCTGACCCGACACGGTGCGCGAATACCGGCCCAGGCGCTCGATTACTGCGGCCTCCGCCTGCGGCACCAGCGCCACCGACTTGAAGGTCACCACTATGGCCAACAGCACGATAACGACGGCGACTATTGCTACTGCCATCACGGCCCTTTCATGACGACGGCGTGGGCGCCGTCGATCCTCATGATGTACACGGTCGAACCGACGGGGTAGGACTCCGACGCGTCATAGGGGCGCGCGCTCCATACCTCGCCGCCGAGCTTCACCCGGCCGCCGTGCTCATCGACGGTCTCGAGCACCTTGGCGGTCTTGCCGGGCAGGGCGTCGACCCCGGTCTGATGCGGCGGTGGAATCGCATAGCGCCGCAACAGGAATGGACGCACCAGCGCCAGCAGGGCAATCGAGGTGACACCGAACACCACCGCGTCGAGAACGACCGACTGCCCGGTGAGCGCGCTGACGCCCGCGGTGATCAGAGCGGCGACACCCAGCATGATCAGGACGAGACTGCCCGTGAGTATCTCGGCCGCCGCGAGCAGGATGCCCGCGACCAGCCAGACTATTGCGGCCACGAAAACAACAGTAGTCGTTCAACGGCCCCGAGACCCGATATCCCGCGCGGACCAAGGTCATCGAAAGCCGCCGGATCGCTCGCCCGACCACGGCCGAAGGACCCTTGCCGAGGTGACCTCCGCCGCAAACTGCGCCGTCGGCCGCGTGGTGCCGCCGGATTCCGCTGTGGCGGCGGTACCTTCGTTCGCGTGAGCGGGCGTGAGCGATACGGCGACATCTATTCCGGGCACCCGAGGACTCGCAAACGGGAGATACCGCGTGTGGTCGCCGAACGGGACCTCGTCGCCGAGGACGCCGCCACCGGATTCTGCGGTGCCGTAGTGGGATTCGACCGGAGTTACGACGGGGAGTTCGTCAAGCTCGAGGATCGCGGCGGGCGGGTGCGGCTGTTCGCCTTGCGGGAAGCCGCGTTTCTGATCGACGGGCAGCCGGTGACCTTGGTGAAGCCGGCCGCTGACGCACCGAAGAAGGAGATCCGATCGGCGTCGGGGTCGACTCGCGTCGAGGGCCTGAAGGCTCGGGTCGCGCGGGCCAGCCGGATCTGGGTCGAGGGTGTGCACGACGCGGCCTTGGTGGAACGCGTGTGGGGGCACGATCTTCGGGTCGAGGGGGTGGTGGTCGAGCAGCTCGAGGGGCTCGACCATCTGGGAGCCAAGCTCGCGGAGTTCCAGCCGGGGCCGACTCGGCGGGTCGGGGTGCTCGTCGATCACCTGGTCACCGGGTCGAAGGAGACCGGGCTTACGCAGGGGCTCGGGGCGCACGTCCTGGTCACCGGTCACCCGTACATCGACGTGTGGCAGGCGGTTCGGCCCGCCGCCGTCGGCATTGCCGCCTGGCCCGACGTGCCGCGCGGGGAAGACTGGAAAACCGGCATCTGCCAGCGGCTTCGGTGGGGTACACCGCAGGACGGGTGGCGGCGGGTCTACAACTCCGTCAACTCCTACCGGGATCTCGAGACACCGCTCATCGGCGCGGTCGAACGACTGATCGATTTCGTCACCGAGCAGGAGTAGACCTCCAGTTATCCTCGAATGCATGAGTTCCCCGAGTGCATCGTTGACGGTCTGGGCCGGGTCATGGCTGGCCGGGCGCAGCGCCCCCGACGACGTGTTGGACGCGCTGCGTGCCTGGGCTCCCCGCCAGACGGTGGCCGCGGGAGATCCTGTCACCGGAGGGCACACCGGGTTGCCGTGGGCGTCGGATGACGAGCCGGACGCGGTGGCCGGGGCGGGGATCATGGTGCTGCTCAAGCTCATTCGCGAGGCGATGAATGGGCCCGAGGCGCAGGTTCGCCTGGTCCTGCCGATACCGGGCGACGTGCGCGGCGTGCCGGTGGGGACCGAATTCGCTGTTGCCGCAACCGAAGCCGAGGAAGGGTTGCTGATCGGAACGCCCGGTTCCGACGGCACGGGGCTGGTCCCGGTCTGGACCGACGACGACGCCTTGCAGTGGCGCGTCTACTCGACTCCTATCCCTCTGACCCTGGCGCCCGAAATGCCTCTGGGCGAAGCCGAATACACGATGCGCGAGGCCGTTCGTGACGCCGCGGACGCGTTGCAGCAGTTGCAGACCACGCGGCTCGGGTCCGGGGGTGTCGGACCACGCGAACTCGTCGAAGCCGAACTGGCCGGACACACTCGTCACAAATACCCGGAATCGATGCCGCTGCGAGCTCGGCGGATCCTCGACACCGCGGACCAGGTGGCGGCAATCCTCACCGTCGCCGAGCGCGAACCGGCTTCCGCGCCCACCTCCGCAACCGCCGTCGCGGCGCAGGAGGCATTGTTGCGCCCCCTCTGGAACGCGATTCGAGCCGCCAGGCTGGCGGCCGTGCACGCCCGGTGACCACTGTCCGATTTCTTCAAGACGTTCCGACCGGCGTGCTCCTACCGTTCTCCCCATGATTATTCGACTGAACGTCATCGGGATCGTGGTCTCCGACATGGCCGCTTCCCTCCGGTTCTATCGGCGATTGGGCATCGACTTCGCCGACGGTGCCGAGCAGCAGCCGCACGTCGATGCCGACCTCGGCGGAGGTATCAAACTGATGCTCGACACCGAGGACACAGTTCGATCCTTCCGCCCGGACTGGGCCGCACCCCGCTCACCCGGCCGCCTGGGGCTCGCCTGCGAATGCTCCTCACCCGCCGCCGTTGACGAGAAGTTCGAAGAGTTGGTCGCCGCCGGGCACCCCGCGGAAATGAAACCGTTCGACGCCTTCTGGGGCCAGCGCTATGCGGTAGTACTGGATCCGGACGGCAACAGCGTCGACCTCTACGCCACATCGAACTGATCCAAGACCAAGAACTCGAAAAACGAAGAGCCAAAAGAAGAAAAGACAAGGATGCCTGGATGAGGGAGAGGGGGGCTGGG
>NZ_BJWY01000046.1 GCF_007990715.1 Nocardia seriolae NBRC 15557
TGCGCTCGCAACCCAGCCACCCCCTCTCCCTCATCCAGGCTGCTTTTTTCTTTCCGTCTTTGTCTTTGTCTTTGTCTCTCAGCCCTGGAAGAACTTCCCGATGAGCGCAGGCCTGCGCTCACTGCGCTGCGGGAGCTGTGTCGCGATCAGTTGAGCGGGTTTCGAGAGGTCATGAATTACGGAATGCCTACCTATGAGCGAGACAATGGCGCTGAGATCGCGTTTGCCAGTCAGAAGCAGTACGTCTCGTTTTATCTTATGCGGGGCGATATTCGGGAGGCGTTCGCCGAACGGCTTGCGGGGTATGACATGGGTAAGGCTGTCTGCGATTCCGGAAACCTGAAAATATCGACTTCGCCATGGTGGAGGCTATTCTCGCGGCAACTACGGCCGAATCCGATCCGGTTTGTTGAATTGTCGGGTACGGAATCCCATCGTTGAGCCGCGGCGGTCACCGGTCCTGGGATCGGTTCCGGTGTTTGGTGGTGCGCTTGTAGCGGCGGGCTTTCGGGAGGGGTTGGGCGGCATTGGATCTGCGGATCTCGTGGCGCTGGCGCCAGGCCGTCAGGTCCGGGCGTTCCGCCGCTGCGGGCGCGCCGCGGTCAGCGGGTTCGGTGTTCACGGGGTCCCCCAGGCTGATTCGGTTCGGTGAACGCGAACACGTTAAGGGTAACAACGCCGGGCGGCCAGCGAATATTGCCGACCGGGTCAGCGAGTGGTGTCGGATTCCGGGGCGGGGGCTTCGAAGGGGACCACGGGATCGCGCGGGGTGTAGTGGGTTCCGCCGTTGGAGCCCGGGTACGGGCCGTAACTGATGGCCGAACCGTACTGGGGTGGGGCGACGATGACCGGCTCGGGCCGCGGGCCGCCGAACGGCAGATACTCGCCGGTGCCCAGATCGTCGGAGGTGCTCAGGGCGGTCAGCAGCAGCACGACCACGGCGGCCGCGAGCGGTTGGGCGATGAGCGCGGCCCAACCCTCCACTGCGGGAGCGAATTCCACGATGGTGTGGACCGCCGGATGCTTGGGCCGGGTGTGCAGTTGCGCGGCGACCGCCTCACCGACGATCTTGGTCAGGAACGCTCCGGCCAGCGAGCCGAGCAGGATGCCCGACAACAGGATCGGCCCCCGCACCCGCCGCCAGCGCCACACCGCGGCCGTGGTCACCACGCCGACGACAATGCCGATCAGCACGAAGATGGCGAGGGCGTCGAACCGGTGCATACTCTCCCCGGTCAGCGCGGTACCCCGGTCGGGTTCGACCACCAGCAGCTGCTCGGCCGGCGCCAGCACCGCCCAGACCACCCCGGCCAGCGCGCTCACCGCGGCGAGCGCGGCGACCACCACCGCCGCCGCGCGCACTTCCCGCATCACTACCGCGACGCGTAGTCCGCCCGGCTCGGCGGTGAGTGTGGCTGCCACTAGCGGTGTTCCATGCTGGTGGAATCGAGCACCCCGTGCCGCGAGCACTTGGCCCACCACCCGTCGGGACTGACCTGCACGATCATGCGACGCCCGCACTGTTCGCAGAAGCGCGGCGGCTCCAACCCCAATGCGGCGGCCGCCGGCACCGGATCGTCCAGACCCGGCACCACTCGCTTACCCGTGAACGGGTTGTAGCGCTCCTCGATGTCCACGACCACCTCGAAAGATCCTTCGTGTCTGGGGTTCGATGAGACCAACGATAACCGGCCTGCCTCAGAGGGTTTCGTTGAGCGCCTTGATCGGCATCTTCAACTCGCCGAGCAGATCGATATCCGCCTCGGCCGGACGGCCCAGGGTGGTCAGGTAGTTGCCGACGATGACGGCGTTGATGCCGCCCAGGATGCCCTGCTTGGCGCCCAGGTCGCCGAGGGTGATCTCACGGCCGCCCGCGAAGCGCAGGATGGTGCGCGGCAGGGCCAGGCGGAAGGCGGCGACTGCACGCAGCGCGTCGGCCGCGGGCAGCACCTCGAGGTCGCCGAACGGGGTCCCCGGGCGCGGGTTGAGGAAGTTCAGCGGCACCTCGTCGGGCTCGAGTTCGGCCAGCTGCGCGGCGAATTCGGCGCGCTGCTCCAGGGACTCACCCATGCCGAGGATGCCGCCGGAGCACACCTCCATGCCCGCCTCGCGCACCATGCGCAGGGTGTCCCAGCGCTCGTCGTAGGTGTGGGTGGTGACCACGTTCGGGAAGTGCGAGCGCGCGGTCTCGAGGTTGTGGTTGTAGCGGTGCACGCCCATGGCGGCCAGCTGATCCACCTGTTCCTGGTTCAGCATGCCGAGCGAGCAGGCGACCTGGATGTCGACCTCGTTGCGAATGGCCTCAACGCCCGCGGCGACCTGCGCCATGAGCCGCTCGTCCGGTCCGCGCACCGCGGCCACGATGCAGAATTCGGTCGCGCCGGTCTTGGCGGTCTGCTTGGCGGCCTCGACCAGCGAGGGGATATCCAGCCACGCCGCGCGCACCGGGGACTGGAAAAGGCCGGACTGCGAACAGAAATGGCAGTCCTCCGGGCAGCCGCCGGTCTTGAGCGAGATGATGCCCTCGACCTCGACCTCGGGCCCGCACCACTTCATGCGCACGTCGTGGGCCAGGCCGAGGAGTTCCTCGAGCCGGTCGTCGCCGAGGCGCAGGACCTCGAGGGTCTGGTCCTGGGTCAGGCCGACGCCGCGCTCGAGCACCTGCTCGCGAGCGACGGCAAGGATGTCGGTGGTGACGGCTGCCTGGGTCATGTCCGCGGGAATCCCTTCGTCCGGCCGAGTGTGGCCGAGCAACTTGAACGGTGTTCAGGGTAGGCTAGCAGTCCGGAACGTGAGCCGGAACACGAGAGGGTCGGGTTTTTCAGTGCAACTCCATCGCACGGACGTGGTCGACGGGGCCATCGCCATTCTCGACCAGTACGGACTGGCGGATCTGACCATGCGCCGCCTGGCCACCTCGCTGCACGTCCAGCCGGGCGCGCTGTACTGGCACTTCCCCAACAAGCAGGCCCTGCTCGGCGCGGTCGCGGACCGGATTCTCGCCCCCATGGACGAGCCCGTCACCGCCGACGAATGGGCCGAGCAGATCACCGAATTGGCGCACCGGCTGCGCGAATGCCTGCTCGCCTACCGCGACGGAGCCGAATTGGTCTCCGCCACCTACGCTTCCAGGCTCACCACCAGCAAGGGCCGGGAACGCCTGGCCAGCGCCGCGATTCGCGCGGGCATGACCCGCGAGGAAGCCGACCTGGCCGCCTACACACTGCTCTACTACGTGCTCGGCCAGACCGTCGACGAGCAGTCCCGCATCCAGATGGACTCCATGGGCGCACTGGCGGAGGAACATTCGCCGCTCTACGACACCACCGACGCCACCTCCCGCTTCGACTTCGGCCTGCAACTGTTCGTCAGCGGCATCCGCCACCTACTGGGCACCCGCATCCGCTGAGGTAGAGTTCGGCGCTGTCATTGTCGGTGGGTGCGGGAATCCGGTGTAACTCCGGAACGGTCGCGCCACTGTGAGCAGGGCCTTCGGGCCGTGCGAGTCAGACCTCCCCCGCCGCGCAGAACTCTGGAGAGGCCGCGATTTGCCCGAGGAGCTACCGCGATGAGCCGTGCGCGCACATCGCTGGCCCTGCCCGTCATGGGTCTGTTGCTGCTGGCGGCCATGGTCGTCGCGACCGGCTTCGGCGCGGAGAACATTCCGCTGCGCGATGTCGTCGAGGTACTGCGTCAACGGATCACCGGCGGCACCGCCGCGAACCTCGGACTTGACACCATCGTGTGGCAATTGCGAGTCCCGCGAACGATTCTCGCGGCCATCGTCGGCGCGGGCCTGGCCATCGCCGGGGCGGCCATGCAGACCTTGGTCCGCAACCCGCTCGCCGACCCCTACCTGCTGGGCGTCTCCTCGGGCGCGGGCGTCGGAGCCGCGGCGGTCATCACCTCGGGCCTGTTCGCCGGGGCCGGGATGTGGGCGCTGTCGGCGGGCGCGCTGGCGGGCGCGTTGCTGGCCGCGGCGGCGGTCTTTCTGATCGCGATGGCCCAAGGTGGGCTCACCCCACTGCGTTTGGTCCTGACCGGCACGGTCCTCGGCTCGGCGTTCGCCGCCTTCAGCAGCTACCTGATCTTCCGCAGCAGCGAACCGTCGGCCGCCCAATCGGTCCTGTTCTGGCTCCTCGGCAGCCTCGCGGGCGCGGATTGGACCCGAATCCTCCTGCCCTCCTGCGTAGTAGCCGCCGCCCTCGCCGCCTTGTTGACGGCGGCGAACTGGCTCGACGCCCTGAACCTGGGCCCGGACACCGCCGCCTCCCTCGGAGTCCCGGTGCGCGAGCTACGAATTGCCCTGTTCATCCTGCTGGCGGTACTGGTCGGCATCCTGGTCGCGGTCTCCGGCGGCATCGGCTTCGTCGGTCTGGTGGTCCCCCACGCCGCCCGCCTCCTGATCGGCCCCCGCCACCGCACGCTCCTTCCGGCCAGCGCCCTGTGCGGCGCGACCTTCCTGGTCGTCGCCGACGCCGCCACCCGAATCCTGGTCCGCCCCACCGAAATCCCGGTAGGCGTCCTCACCGGCCTGATCGGAGCCCCCGCCTTCCTGTTCCTCATGGGCCGCCGCACCTACCGCTTCGGTGCCGCGTGATCCACGAGAGCCAGAACCCGAAGCTCGAACCGCATCGCAAGCCGGAGCGAGCGGGCGCAGTGTGCGTCCGGGGGCTGGCGTGCGCAGCCGGGCGACGCACGGTGGTCGAGGGCGTCGACTTCGAGGTTTGGGCAGGCGAGACGATCGGAATCGTCGGGCCGAACGGGGCGGGTAAGACCACGTTGTTGCGCACGATGGCGGGGCTGGTCGCGCCCAGGGCGGGTGAGGTCCTGGTGGATGGGCGTGCGCTGCATCGGGTTTCGCTTCGGGAGCGGGCCCGGCTGGTGAGCCTGGTCGGGCAGGACGAGCAGCCGCCCGCGGATCTGCTCGTCGGTGAGTTGGTGGCGTTGGGACGCACGCCGTATCTGCCGCCGTGGGGCGCAGGCGGGGACGATGAGCGCGCGGCGGTGGATGAGGCGCTGCGGCTGGTGGATCTGGCCGGGTTCGAGGGGCGAGCGGTGCGGCGGCTCTCCGGCGGGGAACGACAGCGGGCGCTGCTGGCCCGGGCGCTCGCACAGCGGACACCGGTATTGCTGCTGGACGAGCCCACCAACCATCTGGATATCACGCATCAACTCGAATTACTGACGCTGGCACGGGAACTGGCGCAGACCGTCGTCATGAGCCTGCACGATCTGGCGCTGGCGGACCGGTACTGCGACCGCGTGCTGGTGGTCGACGGCGGCCGGGCGCATCCGCTCGAACCACCGGAGACGGCGCTGCGCGCCGACGTCCTCGACCGAGTGTTCGGCGTCCGAGCGCACCGCGTCCCGGCCCCGGACTCACCCGGCACCCACCTGATCATCACCGGACGAAAGGCATAGTCATGGCCAAGAGGATTCCCTCACACGAGCGGGCTTGCCACTCGGCGGTATCGGGCAGGTGGCGGTCGGTCGGGGGGATGGCTGTGGTGGTCGGTTTGGTGGGGGTGGTGGCGGCGTGCGGGGTTCCGCAGGCGGCCTCGGGGAATTTGGTGGTGCGGAATTGTGGTGTGGAGCAGAGGTTTCCGGCGCCTGCGCAGCGGATGTTCGTCAATGACGGGAATCTGATCTCGATGGTGCTGGCATTGGGGGCGCAGGAGCAGACGGTTGCGGTGTCCAGCTTGAAGCGGGATGCGGAGACGCTGCGCAAGCACTACGGGGATGTGGTCGACAAGCTGAATTCTGTTGCGCCGGATTATCCTTCGCGGGAGACGGTGCTGGCGCAGCGGCCGGATGTGATGGTGGCGGGGTGGAATTACGGGTACTCGGAGGCTGCGAACCTCACTCCCGATTCACTGCGGGCGAGTGGGGTCGCGCCCTATGTGCTGACCGAGAGTTGCCGCAGGGCCGATGGTGAGCGCGGGGTGGTGGATCCGTGGACGGCATTGCGCACGGATCTCACCGCGCTGGGGGCGATCACCGGCCGCGAGGAGCAGGCGACGCGGGTCACCGGTGATCTGGATCGACGGCTGGCGGCGTTGCAAGCCGCGCCGCAGGGCGGGAAGCAGCCCACGATCTTCGTGTTCGACAGTGCCTCCGACACCGTCATGTCCAGCGGGAAGTTCGGTGCGCCGCAGGCGATTCTGGAGGCCGCGGGAGCGCGCAACGCGCTCGAGGACGTGGCTGACACCTGGACGCAGGTGTCGTGGGAGCGGGTGGCGGCCGCGGATCCGGATGCCATCGTGTTCGTGGACTATCCGCCGCAGAGCTTTCAGCAGAAGGTGGACCTGTTGCGCGGCAAGCCCGGCATCGCGAACCTGCGCGCGGTGACCGAGGGCCGGTTCCTGAACCTGCCGTACGCGCTGTGGACCAGCGGTCCGCTGAACATCGATGCCGCCGAGCAGGTGCGCGCGCAACTGGAGCGCTGGAACCTGGTGCCGCCCTCGGGGATTCGTCCCGCGTTCGACGACGCGGTGCGCTGACCGGCCCCGGCGCGTCAGCGGCCCAGCGACTCCACCGCGGCCTCGTCCTGCCGGATCTGCCGAACGAACGGCACGACCTGGTTCTCGATGACGCCGTTGTACTCGCGCGGCCGCTCGATCGGGTTGGCGTGCCCGGTGGTTCGCGTGGTCACCACCAGCAGCGTCCCGTCCACCCCGCCGACCCGGTCGATCAGCACCCGGTGCGAATAGTCGACGTCCACGATCGGATCGTCGTAGGGGTCGTGCGGCCGGATGAACACGATGGCCGGACGCGGTTTGCCCGCAACGGGTTTGGCGAGCACGCGCAGATCGTCCACCGCGCCGCCCGCCACGATCGCCTTGAACTGGGCCTCGATCAGGCCGTTGCTGGCGGCATCGCCGTTCAGGATCTTGTCGCGCAGTATGTCTTTGACGGCCGTGCGGAACTCCGCGCCGCGGAGCCCGTACCGCCCGCCCACGAAATGCTCGTGGTGCGCGTACATTTCGACGATGAGCCGCAGCAGTCGGCTCTCCCGCGCGCCGGGCACCCACCCCATCCAGCGCAGCATCTCCTCGCCCTGATCACGGCTCTCGGGCCGGACCGCGTTCAGATCCACCGGCGTGCAATCCAGGATCACCGCCCGCACCTTCTCGGTACTGCTCGCGTGCAGGTGCCTGGCGACCTCGAGCGCGATCACCCCGCCCATGCTGTGCCCGGTCAGCACCACATTCGGCGCCTTGGCCGCCGCGGTGACCTTCACGATCAGATTCGCGATGACCTTGGTGTCGATACCGGTCTGGTCGTAGCGCACCGCCCACACCGACCCCAGCTCGGTCAGCGCGGGCAGCGAGCGCGCGGTATCGCTGGCGTCGAGCACGCCGAGCCCAACCAGGTCGAAGACCGCGGTGTCGCTCGCCCGGGGATCCGAGGGCCCCGCGATGGGCAGCACCGCGGGCTCGGTGCGCGCCAGTCTGCCCTGCGCGGGCAGCACGTCCACGGCCAGGTATTCGGCGAAGGCACCCAGGGTGACCAGCGGAATCAGGCTCAGCCGCAACAGCGTCAGCCGGCGGCGGCGTGAACGCCAGCGCACCCACCCGGCGCCGAGCCGGGTGGCGCGCAGGCGTTCACGCCGCCGCCGGTCGTCGTACTCGGCGACACCGGTCGGATTCGGAAAACCCGGCAGCGCCATACCAATCAAGGGTACGAATTTCCGAAGTTTCATCCAGGCTTGTGCTGCTGGACATCTCCTGATACTGCGCCGGTCACCCGGGTATGCCGGCGGTCAGTGTTTACCGGCGTGCTCGGTCAGCTCGGCGAGTTTGGCCAGCGACATGCGGAAGCCGATCTCGTTGTCGCGCGGGGAAAGTCCCGGCGGCAGATTCTCGTGGCGGGCGGTGACCGTGGTGCCGCCGGGGGCGTCGGCGAGGGTGTAGGTGACGGTCATCTCGCCACACAGATCCGGATCCTCGGTCTCGAACTCGACGGTCTGCACCACCTCACGGTCCGGAACGACGCGGGCGAACACCCCGTGGAAGGTGTCGGTGTGCGCGGTCGTCTTACCGGCCTGTCCGGGCACGTCGTAGGTCAGCGAGATGCGGAAGCGACCGCCGACGCGGGGATCGAATTCGTGGACGCGACTGCTCATTCCGTCGGGAACCATCCAGGTCCGGACCGAACGCGCATCCAGCAGCGCCCGGAAGACATTCGACCGCGGGGCACCGACGAACTTCTCGACATTGGTTGAGGGCACCGCGCCACCCTACGCCGCATGTGACGAAGATCACGACAGCTTCACGCGTCGTTCGGCGAGTCCGGCGGCGCTTCCGGCAGCGTGAGCGTGGCCAGGGTGCCGCCCCCGTCCGCGGAAGTCAGTGTCACGGAACCGGAATGCACCTCCGCCACCCACCGCACCAGCGACAGCCCGATGCCGTGATGCCCGCGCGTCCCGACCGCGCCACGCCGGAAGGGGTCGGTGAGTTCGGGATCCACGCCGGGTCCGTGATCGCGCACGGTGACCTGCCCCGCCGCCACCCGCACCTGCACCGGCGTGCCGCCGTGCACCAGCGCATTGTCGATGAGATTGCGCACGGCCAGCGCCAGCAGATCCGGATCCGCCCGCACCGCGGTCGGTTCGGCCACCAGCGCGACCTCGCCGCCGCACTCGGCCACCACGCCCTCCACCAGCTGATCGAGGTGCAGCCGCTGCCGATCCAACTCGCCCACACCGGTTTCGGCGCGGGTGCGGGCCAGCAGCCCGGACACCATGCGCCCCATGCGGTCGGTCAGCGAGCGGGCGTCGGTCACCGCGCGCCGGGCATCGGCCGGATCGCGCAGCGCGGCATCCAGATAGAGCCGCAGGGTGGCCAGCGGCGTCCGCAATTCGTGCGAGGCGTCGGACAGGAAGCGCTCCTGCTGGTCGAGCATGCGCAGCGCCGGGCGCATGCTCGCACCGGAGAGCAGGTGCCCGGCCAGCGCGGCCAGCGCCACCAGGGCCAGCCCGCCACCCCACAGGGCCATGACCAGGCTGCGATGATCGCGTGCGCCGGGCGCGGGATCGCCGCCCACGAAGACGACCGCGCCCACCGCACCGTCGTTGTCCCAGGCCGGGGCGGCCGCCATCCGCACCGGATGGCCCGCGCGATCGTCGAGGGTCTGCCAGGAGCCGTCCTCGGAGTCGGCGACCGCGCGCGCCGTCCTGGTGAGATCTCCGGGCAGTCCGTTCCGCTTGTGTGCGAACAGTTCCTGCCAGCCGCCGCTCGAATCCCGTACCAGCACAGCGACGGCGGTGGGTCCGCCCACCAGATCGTCGTCGCCACGCACGGTTTCGAGATCGATGCCGGTGTCTCCCCAGTACACCTCGCGCACCACGCCGGTCAGCACCCGGTCGACACCGGCGTCGAGGGACTTGTCCCGGGAACGCTCATCGATCGACGCGGCGATGGAGGCGAGCACGATCAGGCACAGCGCGGTCAGGGTGGTGAAGAGTGCGGTCAGCAGCCACCGGGTGCGCCGCAGCCGGAGGCGGCTCACAGCGCGATGGTGAAGCCGACGCCGCGCACGGTTTCGATGAGCGGTGGGTCGCCGAGCTTGCGGCGCAGCTGGGCGACGACCACATCGACGACATTGGAGGCTGGTTCGGCCATCTCGTCCCAGCAGCATTCGATGAGTTCGCTGCGCGAGACCACGGTGCCGGCGCGGGTGGCCAGCAGTTCCAGCACGCCGAATTCCTTGGGGGTCAAGGTGAGCAGCGTGCCCGCGCGGTGCACGCGGCGGCGCGGGCGGTCCACCACCAGGGTGCCGAGCACGGTGCGGGTGGCCGCGGGCAGTTCCTGGCGGCGGCACAGCGCCCGCACCCGGGCGGCGAGTTCGTCCATGGCGAAGGGCTTGACCACGTAGTCGTCGGCGCCCTGGGCGAAACCGTCGAGCCGGTCGGCCAGGGCGTCGCGGGCGGTCAGCATGAGGACCGGGGTGCGCTGTCCGGATTCGCGGTGGGCGCGCACCAGATCCAGTCCGTCGCCGTCGGGCAGGCCGCGGTCGACGACCAGGCAGTCGTAGGCATTGACGGCGATCTTCAGATCGGCGTCGGCATAGTCGCGGGCCAGGTCGACCGCGAATCCGGCGGCCCGCAGTCCCGCCGCGACCTCGTCGCCCAGCTCCTTGTCGTCCTCGCACACGAGTATCCGCACCTGCGTCATTACAACATCCGCACCGGTCATGCGGCCACGACCCCGGGCAGTGGACGCGGCGCACCCGCCAGCACGTCGGTGGCGGGCACGCCGAACCAGCTCTCGGCGATGGTCGCGTAGAACTCGGTCATGGCGACGGTGGCCCGCAGATTGTCGTCGGCGTCGAGGTTGCGCAGCGAGGGCGGCTCGCCGAAGACGCCGGGATTGGTCGGGCCGAGCAGCAGGGCCGTGCCGGCCGCGCCGTGGTCGAGGCCGTCGGAGTCGTTGTCGGGGACGCGGCGGCCGAATTCGCTGTAGGCGGCGATCAGGACGCGGTCGGTCAGGCCGCGGGCGGCGAGGTCGGCACGGAAGGCGGACAGGGAGTCGTCGAGATCCCGCATCAGGTCGGCGTAGCGGGCGGGGTGCTTGGTGTGGGTGTCGAAGTCCGCGCCCATGGGGACGTGCACGATGCGCAGGCCGTGGTTCTCGTCGGCGAGCAGCCGTGCGGCCAAACGCAATTGCACGCCCAGGTCGCTGTCCGGATAGCCGTCGGCGGCGGGCGGAAGCGTCGCGGCGACATCCGAGAATCGCAGTGCAGCAGCGGTTCCCGCGCGCGCGGTGGTGAACGGCGGGGTGTCCGCGCGGTCCGGGTGCGCCATCGCGCGCTGGGCGGCCAGCCACGCGCCGCGGAGGTTCTCGTCCTCGAAAACCGGGAACAGGCCGTCGTTTCCGGAATCCACGGACAGCGTGGTGACGCGTTCGCAGGCCAGCGCCTGCGAGGAACCGGTGCCCAGCGCGACACCCACCGCGGGTGCGGACGGATCGCCGAGGTGATCACACAGGCGTCCCAGGAAACCGGTCTCGGGACGAGAGCGTGCCCTCGGGGTCGCCGGTCTGCCAGCGGTGGAGCATCTCGAACTGCGAGAGGTCGGGCACGGTGGTGCCGACGCCCGGGACCACCGAGACACCGGCCCGCGCCAGCTTCGGCAGGTTCGGGTGCAGGCCGAGCCGGTCGTCGATGGCGTGCACCAGGTCGGCGGCGATGGCGGTGCGGCGGCGCAGGTCCCGGTAGCGGGAGTCCGCGTAGGGCACGGCCATCGACAATCCGTCACTGCCCCCGGCCATTTCGATGACCAGCAGCTTGCGCTTGTCCGGGGCCGCGGCCCGCACCGGCGCGGGCGGGTTCCACAGCCGCGGGCCCGAGGACGTGCCGAGCACCTCGTACGCGGCGATCCCGCTGGCCGCGGCAACCACACCGACACCGAGCCCGGCCCGCAGGACGGTGCGCCGATTCAACGAGTCCATGGGAGATCCTTTCCGAGTCATGCCAGCGTGAATTCCGGCGCGGTGATGGCCAGCGCGAGCAGGGCGCTCGCCAGCTGCCGGGGTTCACGGCGCAGTTCGAACGCCAGATCGCGTGCGGCAGTCCGGGTTCCGGGCGTGGGATCGTAGATCGCGGCCCGCGCGAAGACCGCGGCGACCGGATCGCTCGCCCCCGCGATCTCGGCCAGCACCGGCGCCTCGATCGCCACCGCCGCCCGCGCCACCGCGGTACCCGGTGCGATCCACCGATTCCCCGGCGGCCACCCCGCCACATTCGGCGGATAGAACGGCGACTGCCCGAGCGCCGCCATGGTCTCGAAAGCCTTTGTGACATTGTCGATTCCGCACACCGCCAGCGCCGCGGTCACCCATTCGACCGGAAACCTGGGCCGCGCGTACACCGCCCGCGCGAACGAGGGATCCCGCAGGATCGCCGCCACCAGCGGCCGAATCTCCAACCGCGCTTTGGTGAACACCGCCGCCAATTCGGTCACCCGCTCCTCGGAGGCGACCTGCCCGACCAGGAACCGATGCAGCTTCGCGGCAATGAACCGAGCGCATTCCGGCCGATCACACAGCACATCCACCGCATCCCCGACCGTGGTCACCGACCGCCCCAGCAATTGCACCGCCCGCCGGTTCCCCGCCTCCGGATCGAACCGCACCACCCCTTCGTCATCCACATCCCACCCCGACAACGCCACCGCCGCGGCTTTCACATCCGCCTGCGTGTAGTTCCCCCGCCCGATCGTGAACAACTCCATGAGCTCCCGCCCATGATTCTCATTGGGCGCCTGCGCCACCGACCCGGCCCCATCGAGCCACTGCAACATGGCCCCGTCCACCGTCACCGCCTGCGCCAGCTCCCGGAAATTCCCCAGCGCATGCTTCCGCAACAGCAAATGCTGCTTCCACATCAATTCCCAGGTATCGACCTTGTCGTGGCTGGAGGTGAAATGCCCGTGCCAGAACCACACCAGCTTCTCGTGCACCCCCGCCGCCGGATCCCCCATGGCCTTCAGCCAATGCCCCACCGGCCCGTCCGCCGCAGCATCGGCCTCCTCACCGAAAACCGGCGTGCCGACATCCACCGCCTGCGCGCCCAGCGCCCAGTCGAGCGCACCACTCATCCCCTTTTCGGCGAGCGCCTCCACCCGCCCGGGAAACGGCCCGAATGTGGTGCGCCGCAGCACATGCGCAACCCCCGACTCTTCCATGCCCCCGAGGTTGCCGGACGACCCGTTAGGAATTCGTGAGGTAGGTGGCGGTCCAGGCCGGGTCGAACCAGGTAGGGGCCGCGACGGTGAAGTCGGGACCGGGCCGGGCCCCCGCGCCGCCGGGGATGGCACCGACCAGGTCGATACCGGTGACGGCGGGGAGGTCGGTGCGGTTGCAGTCGGCGGCGAGATCCGGGTCGGCGGGCCAGGATCCGATGACCAGGCCCGCGCATTCGACACCCGCGGCCACCAGTGCTCGGGTGGTGAGTTCGGTGTGGTTGAGGGTGCCCAGACCGGCCGCGGTGACCAGCACGACGGAGGCACCGAGCTTCTGGGCCAGGTCCAGGAGGGTGAATTCGCCGATTCGGACCAGCAGGCCGCCCGCGCCCTCGACCAGGACCAGGTCGGTGTCCGAGCAGGATTCGATTCCGGCCACCGTTTCGGCCAAGGTCAGCAGCGGCTGTCCGCAGCGGCGGGCGGCGGTGTCGGGGGCCAGGGGGTCGGGGTAGCGGGCCAGTTCGAGGGTGCGGGTGACGCCGCTCAGGCGGGTGATTTCGGCCAGGTCGCCGGGTTCGCCGGGGGCGACACCGGTTTGGGCGGGTTTGCAGACCGCGACCTCGAGACCGGCGGCGCGGGCGATGGCGGCCAGGGCCGCGGTGGCGACGGTCTTGCCGACGTCGGTGGAGGTGCCGGTGACGAACAGCAGGCGGGTCATGCCGAGACGACCTCCCGGGCACGGGCTTCGGCGAGGACCTCACCGAGAATGGTTGCGATGGTGGCGAGTTCGGCCTCGGTGAGGTCGGCTCGGGCGGTGAGGCGCAGGCGGGAGGTGCCCTCGGGGACCGAGGGCGGGCGGAAGCAGCCGACGGACAGGCCGCGGGCGATGCAGGCCTGGGCGGCGTCGTAGGCGACCTGGGCCTCGCCCAGGATCACCGAGACCACGGCCGAATCGGGTTGCGGGACACCGGCGATCCGGGCCAGGTCGGCGGCGCGGTCGAGGACGCGCTGGGCCATGCCGGGGTCACTGCGGAGCAGCGCCAGGGCCGCGCGGGCCGCACCGACGGCACCGGGAGCCAAGCCGGTGTCGAAGATGAAGGTGCGGGCGGCGTCGATGAGGTGGGCGCGGACCCGCTCGCTGGCCAGGACGACACCCCCCTGGGCGGCAAAGGCTTTGGAGAGGGTGGCGGTGATGATCAGGTCGGGTTCACCGGCCAGGCCGCACTCGTGGACCAGGCCGCGGCCGCCCTCGCCGCGCACGCCCAGGCCGTGCGCCTCGTCCACGATGAGGACCGCGCCGTTCGCACGGGTGACCCGGTGCAGTTCGGTCAGGGGCGCGAGATCGCCGTCGGCGCTGAACACCGAATCGGTCAGCACCAGCGCGCGTTCCTCGCTGCGACCGCTCAGCAGGCGGTCCACCGCCGCGGGATCGCGGTGCGGGGCGATCTCCACCCGGGCCCGGGACAACCGGCAGGCATCGACCAGCGACGCGTGCGAGCCCGCGTCCGAAACCACCAGCGCCCCACGACCCGCCAGCGCGGTGACCGCGCCCAGGTTCGCGGCGTAGCCGGAGGCGAACACCAATCCGGCCTCGGCGCCGACGAATTCGGCGAGTTCGGTCTCGAGCTGCTCGTGCTCGGCGGTGGTCCCGGTGACCAGGCGCGAACCGGTCGCACCGGCGCCCCAGTACCGGACCGAGGCGACGGCCCCCTCGATCACCTCGGGGTGGCGCACCAGCCCGAGGTAGTCGTTGGAGGCCAGGTCGACGGTCATGTCATCGGAGGTGCGCGGGCGCAGCGCCCGGCGCAGCCCGGCGTCCACGCGCTCGGCCGCGCGTGCGTCGAGCCAGCTCAAGGGATCGGCAGTCACAGCTCGGAAGCATACTTGAACGCCGTTCAGGAGACCATGGGTGTCGGTGCGCGAGGTTATGCTTGGGTCGTAAGGAGGCTGCGCGATGCCACGATGGGCAATAGTGGTCGAGCAGACGACCGGCTTCGGCGACAGCAAAACCTGGAGTCCGAAGATCCTCACGGAGGTGGTGGGAACCCGCGAACAAGCCCTCGCGAAGGTCCCGGCCCTCGTCTCGAAATTCATCCCCGATCATCCGAAGTTGATCAGCCGCCGCACCATCCTCCGCGACGGCGACACCTTCATGCTGATCGCCCGCGGCTGGTCCGACGACTACCACTGCGTCTTCAGAGTCTGGGAAGTCCTGTCGGACAGCGAAAATCCGGACAAAGCACGCGAAAAACGTGCTAGTCGCTGAGCTGCGTGCCGCCGGCGCCAGCAGCAAATCCGCAGATAAGCTGCTGAAAACCAGGTGAGGCACAGCGACTCAGGGGGTTCTCGGCGTTGACATCGCAGGACACCGGGTCACAGGGGCGATGGACCCGGATCCGCGCGATAGCGGGCGTGATCGGATTCGGCATGATAGCCGGCGGCACGATTCTCGCCGTCTACAGTCGGTTCTTCGCATCGACGCGGCCGTTGAAGAGCAACACCTCGGTTATCCGAGTGCTTTCAGCCAGAACCTTTCGGGCCTCGATATTTCCGTCATGCCGCGCGCTTTCGCCACCGTGGCCTGCCTACTGGGCGGGGCGGTGCTGATCGCGGTGGCGATCGCCGTGGTCCGGCTGTACCGCGACTGGGACGGGCACCGCGGCTTGGCGCACAGCTTTCACGCGGTCGAGGCGTGGCACCGGCTGCGGTTGCAGAATCCCCTCTTCGGGCAACTGCCCACGGCGTTCGCCGCCAGTGCCCTCCTGGTCATCGGAACCGTATCGGCCATCTGCGTTTTCGTGCTGCCGGAACAGCTCCGCCGCCTGTCGAAGCGGGCACTGATCATTTCGGCGGTGATCGGCGTGGTAATTCCCGCTGCCACCGCGGTCGCCGCGGTGCGGGCCGGTGACGACAACCGCAATGTCGACCACACCACCGCGGCCCGGGCGACGGTGCCCGCGCGACCGACCCGTCTGGGCACGCAGCAGTATCGGATTCGCATGCCCGCGAACTGGTATGACGAGGGCATCCGCAATGAAGGCCTGGTTGCCGCGGGCACCGGATACGTCGTGGCGTCGCGGCAGGGAATCACCGCCTACGACGGCGAGACCGGCACCCCGCGCTGGCACTACCTGCGCAGGAACACCGAATACCGCGGGCGGGACGGCATCGTCTACCACGCCGGGACACTGCGCTCGGCCGACAACGGTGCGGTCGTGCTCGCCGAATGGGCCACATTGGGCTGGATGGCCTTCGACGCGAACACCGGCGAGATCCTCTGGCAGGATTCGGATTTCACCCGCGACGCGAACGCACAGCGGGACGCGCCGACATTCGTCGCGGGCGAGCCCTGGTTCGCTCCGGCCCCCTTGATCACCTACGGGCGCAGCGAGTTCCGGGGCTACGATGCGCGCACCGGGGCAAGATTGTGGTCCGCGAACCTGCTCCCGCAAGGGTGTGCGACCGCGAATTACCTGAAGATCAGGGTCACCACGACCGCCTTCTACCGAGCCGCCGGTTGCGTCGACGGTGCCGACCAATCGGTCATCGCGACCGCTTTGGACCCCCGCACCGGGGCGATGATCGGCAACCGCGAACTGATGCGGGCCGCGGCCGTGAAGGACCACAACGCATTCGTCGGCATCGACGGCGACGGCGATACCGTCGTCGTCCGGTGGCTGGAGTCCCCGGACAACGGCGAAATCGTGGTCCGGGATCCGGCTCGGCTCGTCACCGCCGCGATCGTCCGAGACCGGGACCGGGAGTAGGCGCTCAGACAGCGGCGGCGGCTCGCATGGCGGTGGTGATGCGGGCGATGTCGTCGGTGGTGCTGATGTACGGCGGCATCGCGTAGATCAGATTGCGGAAAGGGCGGAGCCAGACGCCGGATTCCACTGCCGCGTAGGTGGTTTTGCGCATGTCCACGGGGTGGTCGAGTTCGATGACGCCGATGGCTCCGCGGATGCGGACGTCGGTGACGCCGGGCAGATCGCGGGCGGGGGCGAGGCCGGAGTGGAGTTCGGTCTCGATGCGGTGGACCTCGGCTTGCCAGTCACGGGAGAGCAACAGTTCGATGGAGGCGACCGCGACGGCGCAGGCGAGGGGGTTGCCCATGAAGGTGGGGCCGTGCATGAGGCCGCCGTGGGAGCGGCTGATGGTTTCGGCGATCCGCGAGGTGCACAGGGCCGCGGCGAGGGTCAGGTAGCCGCCGGTGAGGGCCTTGCCCACGCACATGACATCGGGGCGCACGTCGGCCTGTTCGGCGGCGAAAAGGGTTCCGGTGCGGCCGAATCCGGTGGCGATCTCGTCGAAGACGAGCAGGACGTCGTGGGCGTCGCAGAGGCGGCGGAGGTCGGACAGGTAGCGCGGGTCGTGGAAGCGCATGCCGCCCGCGCCCTGGACCACGGGTTCCACGATGACCGCGGCGAGTTCGTGGGCGTGGGCGGCGATCACCTGTTCGAGTTCCGCGACGTAGTGCGGCTCATAGTTTTCCGGCGGGGCGCCGGCGAAGACCTGCGGGGTGAGCACGTCGGTCCACAGCGAGTGCATGCCGCCCTCGGGATCGCAGACGCTCATGGGGGTGAAGGTGTCGCCGTGGTAGCCGCCGCGCCAGGTCATCAGGCGGTGCTTTTCGGGGCGGCCGAGGGCGCGCTGGTATTGCAGGCACATCTTCGCGGCGACCTCGACCGACACCGAGCCGGAGTCGCAGAGGAAGACCTTGTCCAGACCCTCGGGGGTGAGCTCGACCAGCAGCTGCGAGAGCCGGACCGCCGGTTCGTGGGTGAGGCCCCCGAACATCACGTGAATCATCTTGCCCGCCTGCGCCTGCAGCGCCGCGTCGAGGACCGGGTGCCGGTAGCCGTGGACCGCCGCCCACCACGAGCTCATGCCGTCCACGAGGTCACGCCCATCGGCCAGGGTGAGCCGGGTGCCAGACGCCGAGGCGACGACGAGCGGTTCCGTCCCGGCCGGGAAGCCGCCGTAGGGATGCCACACGTGCGCCGCGTCGAGGGCGGTGATCGCGTCGGGGGTCAATGCCACAGGAGGTCCTTACGAGGAGCTGGCTTGAACGCCGTTCAAGTTACCACGGACCCTGTCCCGACCCGCCGGTGCGGCGTATTCTTTGACCCGGTCAAAGAATTGGAGCCGAGATGGCAACCAGTACCCGCGAGGGCCCCGTCAGCACCCGCGAAGACCCCGTCGAGGCCCGCCACATCGCCGCGATCCGCGCCTTCAACCGGCGCTACACCCGCATCATCGGAGTTCTCCAGGGCGCGATGCTCGGCACCGAATACTCACTCACCGAGGGCCGAATCCTGTTCGAGCTGGCCGATTTCGGGCCCTCGGAGGTGGTCGACATCCGGCTGGCCCTCGACCTGGACGCCGGATACCTGAGCCGGATCCTGACCAAATTCGAGGAGCGGGGACTGGTGGCCCGCCGCAGATCGGACTCCGACGGTCGACGCCAGGTGGTGGAGCTGACCGAGACCGGGCGCGCCGCCTTCGACGTCCTGGATCGGCGCACCCAGGAACAGATCGGCGGGCTGCTGGTCCCGCACGCGCCCGGCGTGCGCACCCGGCTGGTCGGGGCCATGCGGACCATCGAGCAGATCCTCGACACCGAGGCCGAACCCGATCCCGCCGCCGTCGTGCTGCGCGAGCCGCGGCCCGGCGAGCACGGCTGGGTGATCGCCCGCAATGCCGAGCTCTACGCCGAGGAGTTCGGCTGGAACGGTGAGTACGAGGCGCTGGCCGCCAAGATCGTGGCCGACTAGCTCAATTCCCGTGACCCGCAGCGGGAACGGGCCTGGATCGCCGAGTACCGGGGCGAACCGGTCGGCTGCGTCTATTGCATGCGCGAGCACGACACCGTGGCCCGCCTGCGCCTGCTGCTGGTCGAACCCACCGCGCGCGGCCTCGGCGTGGGCAGCGCGCTGGTCGACGAATGCCTGCGCTTCGCCACCGAGGCGGGCTACTCCGAGCTGGTGCTGTGGACCAACGACGTGCTCACCTCGGCCCGCCACATCTACGAGCGCGCGGGTTTCACACTCACCGAATCGAATCCGCACCACAGCTTCGGCGTGGATCTGGTCGGCCAGACCTGGCGGCGGCCACTGCGACCGGGGGCCGAACCGGCGCGCTAGCGGCCGCCGATAGGGTGCCTGCATGGCTCCCGCGACTCCCGGCCCGACCCCGCTCGGCGTCTGGCCGGGGACCGCCTACCCGCTGGGCGCGACCTACGACGGCGCCGGGACCAACTTCTCGGTCTTCTCCGAGGTGGCCCGGCGGGTGGAGCTGTGCCTGATCGACCCCGACCACCGCGAGACCCGGATCCCGCTCGACGAGGTGGACGGCTACGTGTGGCACGCCTACCTGCCGGGCGTCACGCCGGGACAGCGCTACGGCTTCCGCGTCCACGGCCGCTTCAACCCGGCCCGGGGCCTGCGCTGCGACCCCAGCAAGCTGCTGCTCGACCCGTACGGCAAGGCGTTCGAGGGCGATTTCGGCACCGACGCCGCGCCCTACAACTACGGCCAGAATTCGCTCGGCCACACCATGACCGGGGTGGTCATCAACCCGTACTTCGACTGGGCCGACGACCGCCCGCCGCGGCGGGCCTATCACGAGACGGTCATCTACGAGGCGCACGTGAAGGGCATGACCTTCACCCACCCGGAGGTGCCGCCGGAATTGCGCGGCACCTTCCCGGGCATGGCGCATCCGGCGATCCTCGCGCACCTGCGGCAGCTGGGCGTGACCGCAGTCGAGCTGATGCCGGTGCACCAGTTCCTCGACGACCGCATCCTGCTCGATCGCGGCCTGCGAAACTATTGGGGCTACAACAGCTTCGGCTATTTCGCCCCGCATCGCGGCTATGCCGCGGGCCCCTCCCCCGCCGCCGCGGTGACCGAATTCAAGGCCATGGTCCGTGCCTTCCACACCGCCGGGATCGAGGTCATTCTCGACGTGGTCTACAACCACACCGCCGAGGGCAACGAATTCGGCCCGACGCTCAGTTTCCGGGGCATCGACAATGCCGCGTATTACCGCCTGGTGGAGGGTGATCCGCAGCATTACATGGATTACACCGGCACCGGCAACAGCTTCAATATGGCCCACCCGCACGCCCTGCAACTCATCATGGACTCGCTGCGCTACTGGGTCCTCGACATGCACGTGGACGGCTTCCGCTTCGACCTGGCCGCCACCCTGGCCCGCGAATTGCACGATGTGGACCGGCTTTCCACCTTCTTCGACATGGTGCAGCAGGACCCGGTGGTGAGCCAGGTCAAGCTCATCGCCGAACCCTGGGATGTCGGCGAGGGCGGCTACCAGGTCGGCAATTTCCCGGTGGCCTGGACCGAATGGAACGGCAAATATCGTGACACCGTACGCGATTACTGGCGCGGGCAGCCGGCGACCCTGGGCGAGTTCGCATCCCGGCTCACCGGCTCGTCGGATCTGTACGAAGCCACCGGCCGCCGCCCCAGCGCGAGCATCAACTTCGTCACCGCGCACGACGGCTTCACCCTCGCGGATCTGGTGTCCTACAACGAGAAACACAACGAGGCCAACGGCGAGGGCGATCAGGACGGCGAGAACTACAACCGCTCGTGGAATTGCGGTGCCGAGGGCCCGACCGAGGATCCCGAGATTCTGACCTTGCGCGCCCGCCAATCCCGCAATCTGCTCGCCACCCTGCTGCTCTCCCAGGGCACGCCGATGCTGTTGCACGGCGACGAATTCGGCCGCACCCAGCGCGGCAACAACAATGCCTACTGTCAGGATTCACCGCTGTCGTGGATGGATTGGACACTTATGCACACCAATGCCGAGCTGCTCGAATTCACCAGGCGCACAGTCGCGTTGCGGGCCGCGCACCCGATCTTCCGCCGCCGCCGTTTCTTCGACCCGGCCCCGGATCGGCGCGGTCCCGGCGAGATCGCGTGGTTCACCCCCGGCGGCGCGGAAATGACCGACGCCGACTGGAAGACCACCTTCGCCCGCTCACTGGCGGTCTTTCTCAATGGCGACGGCATCCACGAACCGGGCCCGCGCGGCGAACGTGTCACCGACGACTCGTTCCTGCTGTGCTTCAACGCACATGACCAACCCCTCGACTTCACCCTGCCCGACGCCGCGCACGGCAACAGCTGGTCGATCGCCCTGGACTGCTCCACGCCCACCGGCGACCCGGCCGCCGATCCGCCCCGCCCCGCCGCCTCGACCGTGCAAGTCGCCGCACGCTGCCTGCTCGTGCTGCGCCGTACGGCATGATCGATACCGCCATGACCAGCTCGCCCGAACACCACACCGGCCCCATCGCCCGGCAGACGCCCGTGCGCAGCACCTACCGCCTGCAGCTGCGGCCCGACGCGCTCACCTTCGCGGACGCGCGCTCGATCGCCGAATACCTGCAGCAGCTGGGCATTTCGCACCTGTACCTGTCGCCCGTCATGACCGCGGCCCGCGGCTCCACGCACGGCTACGACGTCACCGACCCGGCCACGGTCTCCGCGGCCCTCGGCGGGCCGACCGGGCTCAAGACCCTCGCCGACGAGGTGCGCAGCCGCGGCATGGGTTTGATCGTGGACCTGGTGCCCAACCATGTGGGCGTGGCCGATCCGCGGCAGAACCAGTGGTGGTGGGATGTGCTGCGGCTGGGCAAGGAGTCGCAGTACGCCTCCTGGTTCGATATCGACTGGACGCCGGGCAACGGCGCGGGCGGGCGCATCGCGCTGCCGGTGCTGGCCGGGGAGAACGATCCGGCCGCGCTCACCGTGGACCGCTCCGGACCCGAACCCATGCTGGCGCTGCACGATATGCGCTTCCCCATCGCGCCCGGCACCGACGGCGAGAACGCGCTGCGCATCCACGACAAACAGCATTACCGGCTGGTCAACTGGAAGTCGGGTCTGTGCGGGTACCGGCGCTACTTCACCGTCGGCGGGCTGGCCGCCATCCGGCAGGAGAATCCGGACGTCTTCGAGGCCACCCATCGCGAGCTGGCCGCCTGGTGCGAGCACGACCTGATCGACGGTGTGCGCGTGGATCATCCGGACGGCCTGGCCGATCCGGGCGAGTACCTGCGCCGGTTGCGTCAGCTCATCGGCCCGCAGCGGCTGCTGCTGGTGGAGAAGGTGCTGTCCAATCGCGAGCCCCTCGACGCCACCCTGCCCATCGACGGCACCACCGGCTACGACGCCCTCGCCGATATCGGCGGCGTGCTCATCGACCCGGACGGCGAGAAGCAGCTGACCGAATTGTCGCGTCAGTTCACCGGTCACGGCAGCGACCGCGCCTGGTTCACCGAGCAGGAGCACCGGATTCGCCGCGCGGTCGCGGAGACCATGCTGGTGCCCGAGGTGCGCCGCCTGGTCGCCGCCATCAAGCGCGACGCCCGCGCCGACGCCTTCGACACCATGGCGCTGACCAACGCCACCATCGAGGTGCTCTCGTTCATGCCGGTCTACCGCACCGACTACGCACCGCTGGCCGGGATGGTCGGCGCGGTGGTGGCCGAGGTGGCGCGCCGCAATGCCGAGCTCACCGCGCCGCTGCAGGTGCTGGTGACCGCGCTGGCCACCGGCGGCGAGGCGGCCACCCGCTTCCACCAGGTGGGCGGGGCGATGACCGCGAAGGCCGTGGAGGACACCATGTTCTACCGCGCCGCCCGGCTGGTGTCGCTGCAGGAGATGGGCGCGGACCCGGCCCGCTTCGGCTGCTCGGTCATCGAATTCCACCTGGCCAATGCCGAGCGCGCCGCCCGCTGGCCCGCCACCCTGACGGCGCTGTCCACCCACGACACCAAGCGCGGCGAGGATGTGCGCGCCCGCATCGGCATGCTCTCGCAGGTGCCCGACATCTGGGCGCGCTCGGTGGGCACCTGGGAGGAGATCGCGCCCGGGCCCGACGGGGCGACCACCCTGTTCCTGCTGCAGACCATGTTCGGCGTCTGGCCCGCCGACGGCCGCCCGGCGGCCTCGGTGCCCGGGCTGCGCGAGCGGCTGCACCAGTTCGCGGAGAAGGCCGTTCGCGAGGCGGGCACCCAATCCTCCTGGGAGGAACCCGATATCGAGTTCGAGACGACGGTGCACCGCTGGATCGACACCGTCCTGGATGGTCCGGTCGGGGCCGAACTCGGCGAATTCGTCAATGATCTGGCCGGGCACGCCTGGACCGACGCGCTCGCGCAGAAGCTGCTACAGCTGTGCGGCCCCGGCATCCCCGACATCTACCAGGGCTGCGAACTGTGGGAGGACTCGCTCTCCGATCCGGACAACCGCCGCCCGGTCGATTTCACCCACCGCACCCTGCTGCTGCAATCGCTCACCGGCACACCGGATCTGGACCCCTCCGGCGCGGTCAAGATGTGGATCGCGGCCTACGCGCTGTGGCTGCGCCGCGAACGCCCCGACTGCTTCGTCGGCGGCACCTACACGCCCCTGTTCGCCTCCGGCGACCGCGCCGGGCACCTCGTCTCCTACGCCCGCGGCCGCTCCGGCGAGACCCCCGAGGTGATCGTGGCCGTCACCCGCCACAGCATCCGCCTCGACGAGGCGGGCGGCTGGGGCGACACGGTCCTGGATCTGCCGCAGGGACATTGGACCGACCGGCTCACCGGCCACACCTTCTCCGGCCGCGCCCGGCTCGAGAAGCTGTTCGCCCGGCTGCCGGTGGCCTTGCTCGTGCGCTGACGGCCCGGCTCGGGCCTCACCGCGAGACGGTGCGGCAGGGCGGTTGAATGACGTTGTCGTCGTTGTAGACCGGCCAGTTCATGGCCGCGGAGGTCTGCGGGCCGAAGACACCGTCGCGGGTGATGGCGTGGCGCTCCTGGACGGTCAGGACGGCACGTTTGGTATCCGCACCGAAAATGCCGTCCACATCGGCGATTTCGACGCTGTAGCAGGTGCGCAGGGCCGACTGGAGGGTCTTGACGCCCTCGAGGGGCCCCTGGGCGGCGTCCTTGCCCGACAGCAGGCAGCGGCGACCACCGTCGCCGGTCACGGGTACGACGGCGTGCAGACCCGGAGCCACCGGCACCGTGGCGGTGTAGACGCAGCGGGCGCTGATCGGTGCCGACGGGGCGGATCCGGCGGCGACCCGGGCGGGCGCGGAATTCCAGTGCAGGACACCGACTATGACCGCCGCGCCGACCACCACGGCGGCCGTCACCGCGGCGATGGTCACGGTGCGCCGTCGGGTCCCGCGCGGCCGGACCGAGCCGTCCGCGGGGGTCCCCTTGTCCTCCGGTGCCGTCGGCAGTCGCTCCCCCAGCCCGAGCTGCCGCCACGCTTCGGTGGCCGCCCGGTGCCGCCGCTCGGCCGCGCGCCGGGCCAGCACGGCCGGTATGCCGCGCCGCGCGGTCCGGTGCAGGGCGAGCGCGGCGGCCGCGGCCAGCTCGCCGCAACTGGCTTGCCGGTCGGCCGGATTCCACGCGGTGGCCTTGGCCAGCACCGCGCCGAGCGTGCCCGGGAGCCGGGAATCCCGTTCGGGTATCGGCAATTCGCTGGGTAGCTCGCCGGTTACCAACTGGTACAGCGTGACCGCGAGCGCATGCACGTCCGCGCGCGGCCCCGCCGGGCGGCCGACCCGCTGCTCGGGCGGCGCGTACGGCTGCGAGAAGGCCCACCGCCCGCTGGCCGTCTGCGTCTCCCCCGCCGCGAGACTGCGCGCGATGCCGAAATCGCCGATCAGCACCCAATCCGCACCCCCGGTCCCGGTGGTGCGGAAGATATTGGCGGGCTTGACATCCCGGTGTACCACCTGATTCGCGTGCGCGTAGTCGAGGGCATCGGCCACCGCGGCCACCATGCGCACCGCCCGCGCCGGATCGATGCCGCACGGGTTCTCGTCGATCAGGTCGGCCAGATCCCCGCCGGGCACGTATCGCATGGCCATCCACAGCACGCCGTGATCGTCGCCGAAACCCTTGATATCGACAATATTCGGATGCTGGAGATTCGCCACCAGCTGGGCCTCGCGCCGGAACTGCGCGGCCCCGGCGGCATCTGCCACCACCGGCTCGAGCACCTTGAGCGCCACCGGCATCTCCAGTTCGGGATGCCTGGCCAGGTACACGGTCCCCATGCCGCCCGCGCCCAACCGGCGTTCGATCACATACCCCGCGAAAACCGCCCCCGCGACCAGCTCGGTAGCGCCCACCGTCCGCGCACCTCCTCCCGGAGTCCGCCGATGCGAGGATAACGCCGCGGCGACGGTCCGGTAGGAGGAAATCAGCATGGCCGTCAACTCGCGTGAGCGACCTTGCGCGGCAGCGGAACCAGGTCGACGGGCTCGATCAGATCCGGCGGCACCGGACCGCGCCCCGCCGCGCTCCAGCGCTCGATATTGGCCGGGCGGTAGCCCTTCCGGTCCGGGACGGTCGAGGCCAGGAAGCTGTCCTGATCCTCGTCCTGCAGCAGCTTGCGCCAGGAATCCCAGTAGAAGCGCCGACTGCCCCAACTCGTCGCCAGGCGTAGGTAATTCAGCACCTGGAAGGCGGGGCTCAGCGAATCGTGCCGGTGGGCGACGTCGAACGGGCAGCCGCTCAGCAGGGTGTCGCGGCGGTCGCGGTCGAAGGCCAGACCCTCGGCCTCGGCCTCGGCGATCATCCAGCGCAGGGTGATGTCGGACAGCCCGCAGTCGGAGTAGCCGCCGCCGATATCGCTGTGCACGCCCTCGAACCAGACCTGCTTGACCCGGTCGGGGCGGTCGTAGAGCTCGCGCTGATCGGCGGGGATCTCCCACAGGCAGGGCGCGAATTCGCGCCGCCGCTCGTCGATGGCCAGCGCCTGCCGCGCGCAGTGCACGATGCGCGACAGGCGCAGGTCGTGGAAGCGGTGCCGCCGGGCGGTCAGCCCCGGCACGCCCATCGCCCCGACCGTGTCGAACACGTCCAGGAAGTTGATGGTCGGGGTTTCGCGGTGGCAGTACTCGGCCCGGAATTCGGCCCACTCCAAGGGATCCGGGTCGTCCGGGTGCGCCCTGCGGGTCCGGTAGATCTCGAGCGCCCGGGGGTACTTGCCGTGAATGATGGCGTCGTACTTCAGGATTCCGAGCCGGTTGATCAACCCCGCCAGGCTGCGCGCGGTGTACGCACCCCGGCTGAACCCGAAGATGAAAATCTCGTCGCCCGGTTCCCAGTTCAGCGCCAGCTGCCAGTAGGCCGCCGACAGATTGGCCTCGAGCCCGAGCCCGAAGGCCCCGCCCATGATCCGATCCGACAGGAATCCGCGCGAGCCGGGGCCCGACACGTAGCAGATGCGCTGACCGACGGACTTCCCCTCCCTGTCCGCACCGGTCAGCTGCACCGTCTCCGCGATCTTGACGATGTTCGACACCGTCGTACTGGACTCGGCCTTCCAGGTGCCGTCACAGCACACCACAAGCCTTTTCATGAACGTCAGCCTCCCGTCCTGACCGTTCGGTTTCACGCGTAGTGAACTACCCGATTTATCCTCGCCCCGCCACGCGCCCGTTAACCCGGCGCGCGCCCCCGCAAGTACCGGCCCGCGCGCTGTTAACGGCGCGCGGTCGCTGCGCGATCGCTCATGATTCGTTCACGATCCCTGTGGCACCGTGGTCCCATGTCCGACGATGGAGTGAGCCCCCGCAGCGCATGGGTCCTGGTGTGCGAGGACGACGAGCAGCTGGGCGAGCGGGTCGCGGACGGGCTGCGCCGCGCCGGATTCATCGTCGATCTGACCCGCAATCTCGCCGAGGCGGGCGCGCAGTGCGGGGAGCGGCTCTACGACTGCCTCATCGTGGACCGCGGGCTACCCGACGGCGACGGCCTGGATCTGGTTCGGCGCCAACGCCGATCGGGTGATCGCACACCCGCACTGCTCATCACCGCCCGCGAGAGCCCCGCCGACCGCAACGAGAGCTACGCCGGGGGCGCGGACGACTACCTGGCCAAGCCCTTCTCGCTGGCCGAACTCGCCGCCCGAGTGCGGACGCTGTGCACGCTGCGCAAACCGGCGCCGACACCGGTGCTCACCGTCGGCGATCTGGTGGTGGACCGATTACGCCGCCGGGTCCGGCGCAGCGGTGTGCTGCTGACCATGACCACCCGCGAATTCTGCGCCCTGGAAATGCTGGCCGCGCGCGCCGGCACCCTGGTCACCCCGGCCGAGATCGCCGCGTTCTGCAGCGATCCCGGCGCTTCGACCACCGTGGTCGACGAGGTGATCACCCGGCTGGACCGCAAGCTGGGCGAGCCGCAGATCATCCACAGCTCGGCCGCGGGCTACCTGCTGCACGCCTGAATCACAGCTGCACGCCTGAATCCCCTACGGGGACAACCGGATCAGGTCAGATACCGGTAGGCGGGCGAGTTCGGGTCCAGGCGCTCGCACTGGATGGGCGACTCGTCCATCCGCTTGAGCAGCGCCTCGAGTCCCTCCGGCGTGCCGAGTTCGATGCCGACCAGCGCGGCCCCGGTCTCCCGGTTGTTGCGCTTGACGTACTCGAACACGGTGATGTCGTCGTCGGGGCCCAGGACCTCGTCCAGGAAGCGGCGCAGCGCGCCGGGCTCCTGCGGAAAGTCCACCAGGAAGTAGTGTTTCAGCCCCTGGTGCACCAGCGAGCGCTCGATGACCTCGCCGTAGCGGGAGACGTCGTTGTTGCCGCCCGAGAGCAGCACCACCACGGTCGAACCCGGCTCGATCTCGACCTCGTGCAGGGCCGCGGTGGCCAGCGCGCCCGCGGGCTCGGCGACGATGCCCTCGTTCTGGTACAGCTCCAGCATGGCCGTGCAGATCGCGCCCTCGTCCACGTGCATCATGCGGAAAGAGCCCGCGCCCGTGCGGGTTTCGGTGCTGGTCAGCAGGGGCAGCGAGGCGTGCGAGCGGACCGCGCCGCCGAAGCGCACCACCGCCTGGTACCCGACCGCGCCGACCCGGCGCACCGCCGCGCCGTCCACGAAGGGGTCGATGTCGGGCAGGGTCACCGGGCCACCGGCCACCAGCGCGGCGGTCATGGAAGCCGCGCCCGTGGGCTCGGCGGCCAGGATCGCGGTCCGCGGCGCGCGCTCGCGCAGGTAGGTGGCGATGCCCGCGAGGCAGCCGCCACCGCCGACCGGGACGATCACCAGATCGGGCTGACGGCCCAGCTGTTCGAGGAATTCGGCGGCGATGGTGCCCTGCCCGGCCGCGGTGCGCGGATCGTCGAAGGGCGGGACCATGGTGGCCCCGGTGCGGGCCACATCGTCGGCGGCGGCCGCGGCGGCCGCGTCGTAGGTGTCGCCGACGGCGATGAGTTCCACGAATTCGCCGCCGTGCACGCGGATTCGGTCGCGCTTCTGCTTGGGGGTGGTGGTCGGCACGTAGATCCGCCCGCGCACGCCCATCGCCTTGCACGCGAAAGCCACGCCCTGCGCGTGGTTTCCGGCGCTGGCGGTGACCACGCCCGCGGCCTTCTCGGCCTCGGTCAGCTGCACCATGAGGTTGTAGGCGCCGCGCAGCTTGTAGCTGCGCACGGCGGTGAGGTCCTCGCGCTTGAGGTAGACCTCGGCCCCGGTGAGCGCCGACAGCCGCGGAATCAGTTGCAGCGGCGTCGGCTCGATAATGTCGGAAATTCGCTTGGCAGCCGCATCGATCTCGTCCGCGCTCAACTCAGGCAGCGGACCGGACACTTTCTCTGCTACAACAAGCGGATCAGACACCCGAACATGCTAGCTGGGCGCACCCGCCGGGTCGGAGGCACCGCCGATTTACGCACGGATCGTCCGTTTCGCCGGTGGGTTCACGGCCGCGAAAATGCCCCGGCCACAAGGTGACCGGGGCATTTTCTATCGACCGCCGCGCTTCCCGGTGTCGCGGCGGGCGACGGTCAGGGGCGCGGGGTGAGGACGAACACCGGGATCTGACGGGTGGTCTTCTTCTGATACTCGGCGTAGTCGGGCCAGGCCTCGACCGAGCGCTTCCACCACAGTTCCTTCTCCTCGCCGAAGACCTCGCGGGCGTCGTAGTCCCGCAGGACCTCGCCGTCGCGCAGCTCGACGTGGGGGTTGGCGACGATGTTGTGGTACCAGACCGGATGTTTGGGTGCGCCGCCCAGCGAGGCCACGACGGCGTACTCGCCCTCGTGCTCGACCCGCATGAGCGGGGTCCGGCGGAGCTTGCCGGTCTTGGCGCCGAGAGTGGTCAGCAGGATGACCGGTTTGCCGCGCAGGGTCAGCCCCGCGGTGCCGCCGGATTCCTGAATCTGATCCGCCTGTTCGCGGGCCCAGCCCGAGGTACTGGGTTCGTACTCTCCGATTAGTGGCATGACGTGCTCAACCACCGTCGTCCATGTGTTGTTCCCGACAGCAAGTTCGGTTGTCCGAACTTTGGGTCGCCGTCTACCCTGACCGTATGGCAGTGGTTCACCCTACGGATACCGAGCGGGTCCCCGCGCGCGCCACCGTGGATATCGCTGGGACGGCGTGGCCGGTCTACAAGCTCGAAGCCTTGTTCGCCGGTGTCGTGGTCTGCCTGATGCTCGCCCTGATCACCGGTTCGGTCCAGGTCGCGGTGCTGGGGGCGGCCACCGTCACCGCCCTGCGCTGGCTGCTCGGCGCGGCCCGGGGCTGAGGTCCCGTTTCGACCGGCCAGAGTCACTTTTCCACCAAAAGGGACCAATCAGTCCGTGTCTTTCGGGCGAATTATGCGGTTCCTCTATTAGCTTGATCCGCATGCGGCTGTCCACTCCGGGCGTTCTCCTGCTCTCCGTCGGTGCCGCCCTCTGCTGCGCGCGGCCCGCCCAGGCCGACATCGTCACGCTGGCCCCGCACGAGCGGACCTACCAATCCACCTTCGGCAGCTTCACCGTCGGCAACCGCGACGAATTCATCAACCGCATCGCACCGTTGAACCAGGTCGGCACCACCCGTGAGGCCATGGTCAGGAACATGGCCTACGCCCGGGTCGACGGCATCGCCGGTGGCCAGCTCAAAACCGGATACCACGTCGGCTGCTCGGTCACCATCCCCAACGGCAATGTCGGCATCATCCCCCAGGTCTATGTGCCCAGCGCGCAACTTCCCACCCCGTCACTGACCATCATCGGACCCAATATCCAGGTGCCGATGAGCATCAACCTCGCACCGGGCGAGGTCAAGGACCTCGCTGTGGCCGACAAGGACCTCATCCCGGGCAAGACCGTGCAGATCATCATCCGCGACTTCCACATCGCCGTGAACCAGTGCGCCGGACCGGTCTCGATCCGTCAGTACACCTACATCTACGCCAAATCCGCCGAAACCGACGACAGCGGAGCGGTTTTCGGCGATCCCATCTGGCTCTGATCCGGCATCGGACCTTCCCGCAATCGTCGCCGTCCCCTGACACCCCGTCCCCAGGGAGCTGTTTGATGATCTCGCTATCGCTCACCTCCCGCACGCGGCTCGGCCGCTGTGCGGCAGCGGTCCTGCTCGCCATGACGGCGCTGTCGGCGCCCGCCGCGATCGGGTCCCTCGGTATGCCCTCCGCCGGTGCCGAACCGGGCGATCACCCGATTCCCCTGCAGAATCTGGGCCTGGGCAAGACGCTCGCGTTTCCCGGACGTGAGCACGAGACGGCCCTGACCCTGCCGCTGCTGCCCGGACTACCGCCCGTCGCGATCACCGGAACCGTGCAGTTGCCGCCCACGCTGGCGCACGGCACCCTGGAGACCCGATCCAAGCAGCGCCTGCTGGACCGGATCAACGTGCCGCTGGATCCGCGTGCGCCCGTTCGGATCTCGCTGGCGGGCGCGCCGGTCGAGGGCCGGGCGGTCAGCGTGTCGCTCACCTCTTCGCTGCTGCCGGAGCCGGGCATCTGCCCCGACGACTGGATGGGCCAGCCGTTCACGCTCTCCGATGTGGCGGTCGTGTATTCCGGCGAGGAGCAGCAGCCGACCACCGTCGCGGACTTCCTGCCGCCGGTACTGAACCGGCTCACCATGTACCTGCCCGCGAATCCCTCCGATATCGAGAGCGCCGCGGCGCTGACGCTGAGCACGACCGCCGCCGCACGCTACGCGAATCAGCCGGTCGCCTTGGACATCCGGCGCCTGGATGCCGCGGCGGCCGCACCGGACCATCCGCCCGCGTTCCTGGAGCGCCAGATCGTGATCCGGGAGGGCGAGGCCGGGCTGCGCGTCACCGGCGGCGCGGAACCGATCCTGACGATTTCGGGCGACAAGGACTCGCTGCGCACCCAGATCCAGTTGATCACCGGCGATCTCGCGCGCGCGGCCATGGCCGGGTCGGTCGCGGCGTTGACCGTGCCGGTCGCACCACAGCTCGCGCCGGAGTCCACCACCCTCGGGGCGCTGGGCCAGACCCAGCTGAGCGCGACCGCCATCGGCTACGTCCGGGTGGACTTCACCATCGACATGACGCGGCTGGGCCGCCCGGCCAAGGACGTGCGCATCCATCTGCGCGGCAATCACACTCCCCTGCCCGACACCCTGAACGGCCAGCTGGCCGTCACCGTCGGAGACCGGCAGCTCGCGGCCTGGCCGGTGGAGCCGTCCGGCCGCTTCGACGGGTGGGTCACGATCCCCAACGAGCTGCTGACCCGATTCACCACGGTGACCGTGACCTTGCAGCAGGCGGGCCTGACCCACGGCTGCGGCCTGGAACAGCCGGTCACCCTCACCATCGATCCCGCCGGCGAGGTGCGCGGCGAGCTCGCGCAGCCGCCGGTGCCCGGCGGGCTGGGCGCACTGCCGCAGGCCCTGCTGCCGGACGTGCAGGTGGGCTTGGGCGCACCGGGATTCGCCGACACCGTCCGGGCCGCGCAGATCCTGGTGGCCGTGCAGCGGCTGACCGCGGTGCCGCTGCGGCCGCGGCTGGTGTCCTTCGACACGGCGGTGAACAGCGAGCTGCCCGCGGTCCTGGTGGCGGCCGACGGCCCGGGACCGGAGATCCCTACGCTGCCGCTGGCGCGCAACGGCGAGACCCTGGTCGTCTACGGCGACGACGCCGAACTGGAAACCAAGATCGACCTGCGGCCGCCGCTGCAATTCGGCTCGCTGCAAGCCATCTGGACCGGCAAGCGCAAGGTCGTGGTCGGCACTTCCACGCAGGCCCCGGAACACCTCGATCACCTGCTGGATTGGCTGCTCGCCGACCCGGATCGGTCCTTCCGGCTGACCGGGCCCGTGCTGTTGCAGGCGGGTGACCGGGATCCGGAGTTCTTCGACCCGGCGGCCGGTGTCGCCGAACGGATCGCCGCCGCGGATTCCGGCGACTCACCCATCACCCTCGGCCGCCGACTCGCGCTCGGCGGCGGGGTGGCGCTGCTGGCGGGTCTGCTGGGCGCGGGCGCGATCCTGTTGCAGCGCAGGCGCGATCGCTGAGGCAGGCCATGACCGTCACCGATATGGCCCCCGCACCGCAATCCCGGCAACGGGTGCAACCGCGCACGCTGGTGCGGTTCGCCTTCGTGATCGGGAGCACGGCGGTCGCGTTCTGGAACACGTGGCTGGAGTTGATCGAGGACGTCCAGCAGGGCTCGGACATCGGCTACATTTTCGCCATTCCGGTGCTGTGCACGCTGGCCGCGATCGGCATCGCGCTGCGGCGGCGTCCGGAACTGCCCATCTACGACCGGCAGACCGACATCATCGTCGGTCTGCTCGGCTTGGCGGTGACGGCCGCGCTGGTGGGGCTGCTGGTGCTGCGCTATCCGTACGAGCACGAGGTGCTGCACCTCGACGTGCCCGCGGTGGTGCTGTTCGCGCTGAGCGTGAGCATCCTGGCGTTCGGTCTGCGACCAGCCATGCGGTTCTGGCCGGTCTGGGTGCTGGCCCTGGTCACCGCCGTGCCCACGCTGTACCGCGAGGTGGTCATCACGCTGGGCGGCACCACGGTCGCGGACGGCGCGGCCATGCTGGTTCCGGCGGCCGTCGCGGCGGCGATCGCGGCGGGCCGCACCCGCCGGCGGGCGCTGGCCGGCGCCGCGGGCGCGCTGGCGGCGGGCGGCATCGTGCTCGCGGCGCTGGAGTTCCGGTTCCCGGACTGGCCGATCATCGCGTTCCAGTTGATCCCGTCCATCGGCGGGCTCTACACGGCCACCACGATCATGTACTTCTACCACCGCGACTGGTCCACCGTGCGGGCGCTGGACCGGCCGATGCTGCCGTTCACCGCCAAGCCGTCCCGCGCGGCCGAGTGGACGATCATCGTGGCGACGGCGCTCATCGCGCCGATTCCCAATCCGACCGACTACCAGACCTCTCCCCAGCGTTTCGTGGATCTGGTGGTGGCGGACGCGCCCGCCGTCGCGCCGGGCTGGCAGTTGCTCGCCGAACGGCAGTACCCGTGGGCGCCCAGGTATTTCGGTCCCAAGACCACCTGGGTGCGGCAGCAGTGGCGAGCGCAGCGCGGTAATCCGCAGTGGGACAAGGAATCCCGCCGCCGCCGCATCATGGTCGATATCGTCCGCTCCGACAGCGCGCACACCATCGACCGCTACCCGGAGTTCACCCTGTATCGGCTCGACCAGCCACGGGTCAGTCCGCCGGTGCGGATCGATCTGGGCCACGGGGTCACCGCCCGGCTCAATTCGGTGCTCGACGACCGCAATCTGCTCAGCTGGACCTGGCTGACATGGACCTGGCAGGGACGCGACGGGGTCGAACGGATCAGCCTGATCTCCGCGGACAACCACCTGCCCGATGCGTCGTTCCCGCAGCCGGAGCCTTCGGTGCGCGGCAATTTCGTGAACCTGATGCACGAGATCCTGCGCGGCAACGCGGTGAACGTGGATCCGGAGTCCGTGCTCGGCGATCAGGACTCCGAGCACAAGGACCAGGACATGCTGACCGCGGTGGCCCGCGCGCTGGTCGCGATGGGAGCGGGCGAATGACGGGCGAACTCCCCGGTCTGGCCACGCCGGACGAACGCGCGCACGCCCTGCACGCGGCGGTGCACGGGTTGCGCGAGGACGATCCGATGGCCTCGGCGTCGGTGGCTTTCCTGCCGTGGCAGCGCAATTCGGCGCTGGCGGCGCTGGCGGTCGTGGTGGTGTGCGCGGTGTTCTTCCCGCTGCCGACGCTGATCGTGGTGGTGGCGGCGTGCACCCTCGGCTACACCGCGGTCATGCTGGACCGGGTGGTCGTCTTCGCGCGCGGGATGTCCCGCGACGCCATCCTCACCGTCGACGACGCCACCGCCCGCGCGCTGCCGGAATCCGAACTGCCGCCCTACACCATCCTGGTCCCCGCCTACGGCGAGCCCGAGGTGGTCGGTGATCTGATCGCCGCCCTCAACGGCCTGGACTATCCGCGCGACAGGATGCAGGCGCTGCTGCTGCTCGAGGAGGACGACGCGCCCACCATCGAGGCCGCCCACCGCGCCGGAATCGGCTCCGCGGGAAGCGAACACATCGCCATCGTGCTGGTGCCCGCCGCCAATCCGCGCACCAAGCCCAAGGCATGCAACTACGGATTGCACGCGGCCACCGGCGATATCGTCACCATCTACGATGCCGAGGACATCCCGGATCCGCTGCAATTGCGCCGGGTGGTGGCGGCCTTCCGCACCTTGCCGCGCTCGGTGGTGTGCATCCAGGCCAAGCTGGCCTTCCACAATGTCCGGCAGAATCTGCTCACCGCCTGGTTCACCATGGACTACGGCCTGTGGTTCAGCTTCCTGCTGCCGGGCCTCATGCGCTCGAGCGCGCCGATTCCCCTGGGCGGCACCTCGAATCATTTCCGGCGCAGTGTGCTGGTGGCGATCGGCGCGTGGGACCCGTACAACGTCACCGAGGACGCCGACCTCGGGGTGCGCATCGCGGCGCGCGGATACTCCACGGCCGTCATCGATTCCGTCACCCTCGAGGAGGCGAACCCGGACGCCATCAACTGGGTCCGGCAGCGATCCCGCTGGTACAAGGGCTATCTGCAGAGCTGGCTGGTGCACACGCGGCGGCCCGTGCGGCTGTGGCGCAAGATCGGGCCGGTGAGCTTCCTGCGGTTCACGCTGATCCTGGCCGGGACCCCGATCATCGCCTGCCTCAATCTGGTGTTCTGGTTCATCACGCTGGCCTGGGTGTTCGGGCAGCCCGGGGTGATCGAGGAGATGTTCCCGGCCGCGGTCTACTTCCCCGCGCTCATCGCTCTGGTGCTGGGCAATGCGGCGACGGTGTACATGAACCTGGTCGCCTGCCGCGAGAACGGCCGCCCCGATCTGCTGGTGGCCTGCCTGACCTCGCCGCTGTACTGGGTGCTGATGGCCGTGGCCGCCACCAAGGGCTGCTGGCAGCTGCTGCGCAATCCGTCCTACTGGGAGAAGACCTTCCACGGTCTGGGCACCTCGACGAAGGCGGCCGAATGAGCATCGCGACCGATGTCCCGGTGGACCTGTCCGGCGGCGCGGCGGAGCACACCGCGGCGGGTGGGCGAGCACCCGGCACGCGGATCCCGCGCTATCTGTTCCTGGTCTCCGCGCTGCTGTACCTGGCCACCGGCACCTTCCTGACCGCGGGCCGCGGCTATCTGGCGGGCGATGCGCTGAGCCGGGTGTCGGCGACGGAATCGGCGCTGTTCAGCCGGGATCCGCATCTGTCGGCCATCGGTTTCGTGTTCACGCCGCTGACCTCGCTGGCGCAGCTGCCGTTCGTGGCGTTCGCGCCCTGGTTCCCGGGCATCACCCGCTGGGGGCTGTCGGGGGTGCTGATGACCGCGCTGTTCATGGCGGGCGCGGTGGTGATGATCTGGGGCATCGCCACCGATCGCGGTGCGCCGCAATGGCTGTGCTGGCTGGTCACCGCCGCGTGCGCGCTGCATCCGATGGTGGTGGTCTACGGCGGCAACGGGATGAGCGAGGCGCTGTTCCTGTTCTGCCTGTGCTGGGCGGTGCGGCGACTCATGCGCTGGGTGCGCACCGACGGCGTGCACGATCTGGTGGCCTGCGGCATCGCGCTGGGACTGGGCTATCTGACCCGGTACGACGCGCTGGCTCCGGCGGCGGCCGCGGGAGTGTTCGTGTGCGCGCTGAGCTATCTACGGGGGCGCGGGTCCGAGCACCGATTCAGCGGTGCGGCCATGGATCTGGTGCTGGTGGGTGCGCCGGTCGCGCTGTCGTTCGTGGTCTGGGCGGCCACCAGCTGGCTCATCACCGGGCAGGCGTTCCAGCAGTTCACCTCGCAGTACGGCAATTCCGCGATTCTGGCGCAGTCGGGCGCGGAGGCGCCGCATCACCCGTTCGCGGCCATGTCCTACTCGATCGGCGCGACCCTGATTCTCGCGCCGACACTCCCGCTGTTGCTGCCGATCGCGGGGGCGCTGGCCATCCGCCGCCGCGAGCTGGCGCCGCTGGTTCCCATGCTGCTGTGCGGGGCCGTGCTGGCCTTCCAGACACTCAGTTACGCAAGCGGTTCCACCTTCGCGTTCCTGCGCTTCTATGCGGCCGCCATCCCGCTCACGGCGATTCTCGCGCTGCTGCTGATGCCCGCGCGCGGGGCCGCACCCAGTCGCAGGCTCGGCGCGCACGCCGACGCCCGGGTCGAACCCCCGGCCGGGCCGGGCCGGGCGGCCCCGGTCCTCAGCGCGGCGCTGGCGGCGCTGCTGCTGATCGCCTCACTGCCGGTGACGGCGTGGGGCATGAACAGCCAGCTGATGGCGGTGCAGGAATACGCGCTCGGCGCGGTGCTCTTCCCGAACCCGGACAATGTGACGCCCAAGTACAACGACGAGGTGCGGATCGCGGCGACCTTCTCCACCGAGCGCCGGCTGGCCAACTACCTGGACGCGCAGCAGCTGGCCCCGGGCTCCATCATCATGGATACCGTGTACGGGTTCGCGGTGCAGATCGCGTCGGAGCACCCCGAGCGCTTCGTCATCCCCTCCGACCGCGATTTCGTGCGCACCCTCAACCGTCCCCTGGATCGCGGCGTGAAATACATTCTGGCCGTCCCGAATTCCGGCCGCGGCACCTCCGACGCGGTGAACCGCCGCTACCCGACCATGTACGAGAACGGCGCGCAGATCGCCACTTTGGTGCTGGAGGTCCCCAATGACGTTGCCGGGCAGCCGAACTGGCGGCTGTACCGGATCATCGGGAGCTGAGCGCGCCGCTCAGCCCAGGGTGGAGCGCTCGGCGACCAGGCCCCAGAGCGGATCGTCGGGGCCGACATCGTAGGTGCATTCGTCCGATCGGGGATCGGGGACGTACGCCCAGATCACCGCCCCGGCGGTGCCGCCGTCGCGCTGGCCGGAGATCCGCTGGGCCATGCGGTCGCGCCGTTCATCGAGGGACTCGCACGAACCGGCGTTCTCCCCGATCTCGCCCACCAGCAAGGGCTTTCGCATGGCCCGAGCCTGCACCAGGCGATGCCCCAGTCCCGAGGGTCCGCCGATCAGCGGGCTGTCGGCCTCGCTGTAGTCGTGGTACTCGACGACATCCACGTTCGGTGATTCGCTGACGGTGCGGAAATCCTCACCCGCCGTGCCGCATTGGCTCCCGCCGACATACCCCGCGAAGATCAAGCGCTGGGGGTCGAGTTCGCGCACGATCTTCCCGGCCTCGTCCATGAAGGCGCGCAACACTCGCGCCGCGTCCTTGGGGCAGGTCCGTGACCGCAGACTGCACTGCCCGTCGCGGCATACGCTGGTCTCCGGCTCACCCATCAGTTCCCAACCGGCCAGCACCGGCTTGCCACGCCACCGGCCGATGGCGGTGCGCAGCCAATCCTGGAATCTCATGACCATCCGTCCGGGCACCGGATCGAACTGCTTCCAGCCGTCGACGTACCACTGGCGCTGCGTGAAGGTCTCGCTCCCGCAGTCCCCGGTCTGGGTGCCCAGTACCGGCAGCACGATGCGGCCGTGCTTCTCGGCCGCGGCGAACACCGCGTCCGCCGCGGTGAAGTCGAGCTTGCCGGTGTTCTTGTTGACCGCGAGGGCTTGGAACATGGCGAACCGGGTCAGGGAGTTCTCCGGCACCTTGCTGAAGAAGGCGTCCAGGTCCACTTCCGCGCCGCACCCGAAGTTGACGGCGTAGTCGGTGGCCAGCTGCGGGCCGTTGAATCCCGAAGGCCACCAGGGCCGTCCGCGCAACAGGAGTCCGTCCGCGCTCGCGGAGACCACTGCGGGGGCGGCCGGGGGCGGCTGCGGCAGTGACGTGGCGGTCACATGGTGGGGCTGACTCTGGCCGCAGCCCGAAACAGCCAGCGAGCCGGTGGCGATCAGCGCGGCCAGTCGGCGAAGACGTGCGGCAGCCACCATATTCGGGACCCTACCGATGCCGGTAGGGAATCCCGGTATATCGGACGGCGCGGCTCACCGTTCGATCAGCTCGCCAGGCAGCCCGGGCCGAGCAGGGCCTTGAGGTCGCCCATCAAGGCCGAGGACGGCGATACCCGTAGGTTGTCGGCGACCTTGAGCAGGGTGGTGCGTTCGCGGGCACCGACGTGCTTGATGTGGACGTCGGCGGTGCCGGGGTGGCGGTTGAGGACGCGCTTGAGTTCGCCGATCTTGTCGGGGGTGCACAGCCGGGTGGGGATGACCACGGCCAGGGGCTTGTCCACACCGACCGACGAAAGGTCCGGCACCACCAGGTCGTTGGCGATCAGCGAGACGCGGTCGTCGCGGGCGCTGACGCGGGCCTTGACCAGCACGATGGCGTCCTCGGCGACGTCCATGCCGTAGACCGAGTAGGACTGCGGGAAGAACAGCACCTCGATGCCACCGGTGAGGTCTTCCAATTGCGCCGAGGCCCAGGGCAGGCCGTTCTTGTTCACGCGCCGGGTGACATTGGCGAAGATGCCGCCGATGGTGACCTGCGCGCCGTCCTTGATATCGCCTTCGAGGATGGCCGGGATCTGGGTGTCGGATTGGGCTGCGAGGACGTGCTCGACGCCGTTGAGCGGATGCCCGGACACGTACAGGCCCAGCATCTCCCGCTCCAGGGCGAGCTTGTGCTTGGTCTCCCATTCCTCGTCGGGGACCTTCACATTGAAGACGCTGGCGATGGACTCGTCGGCCTCGTCGAGCCCGCCGAAGAGGTCGAACTGGCCGATGGCCTCGGCCTTCTTGGTGGACATGACCGCGTCGATGGCGTCGGAGTGCACCAGCAGCAGGCCCTTGCGCGGGTGGTCGAGCGAGTCGAAAGCACCGGCCTTGATGAGGGATTCGGTGACCTTCTTGGTGCAGGCGACGGCGTCGATCTTGTTGAGGTAGTCGGAGAAGTCGGTGAACTTCGATTTCTCCTTGCGCGCGGCGATGATCGAGGCGACCACGTTCGCGCCGACATTGCGCACCGCGCCCATGCCGAAGCGAATGTCATTGCCCACGGAGGCGAATTCGATCTCGGACTCGTTGACGTCGGGCGGCAGCACCTGGATGCCCAGGCGGCGGCAGTCGGCGAGATAGACGGCGGCCTTGTCCTTGTCGTCACCGACGGAGGTGAGCAGACCGGCCATGTACTCGGCGGGATAATTGGCCTTCAGATACGCGGTCCAGAACGACACCAGGCCGTAGCCGGCGGCGTGCGATTTGTTGAACGCGTAACCGGCGAACGGGAGGATCGTGTCCCACAGCGCCTTGATGGCGGGCTTGGTGAAGCCATTGGCCAGCATGCCCTCTTCGAAGCCCTCGAATTCGGCTTCCAGGACCGAGGCCTTCTTCTTACCCATGGCGCGGCGCAGAATGTCTGCTCGACCGAGGGAGTACCCGGCCACCTTCTGCGCGATCTGCATGATCTGCTCCTGATACACGATCAGGCCGTAGGTATCACGCAGGATTTCCTTGAGCGGCTCTTCCAATTCGGGGTGAATCGGCTTGACCTCTTGCCGCCCGTTCTTGCGGTCGGCGTAGTCGTTGTGCGCGTTCATGCCCATGGGACCCGGGCGGTAGAGCGCGAGCACGGCGACGATGTCCTCGAAGCCGGTGGGCTGCATGCGGCGCAGCAGGTCGCGCATGGCGCCACCGTCGAGCTGGAACACGCCGAGAGTGTCACCGCGGGCGAGCAATTCGTAGGTGGCGGCGTCTTCCAGCGGCAGGGTGTCGAGGTCCAGGTCGATGCCGCGGTTGGCCTTCATGTTCACCAGGCAGTCGCCGATGACCGTCAGGTTGCGCAGACCCAGGAAGTCCATCTTCAACAGGCCGATGGCCTCGCACGACGGGTAGTCCCAGCCGGTGATGATCGCGCCGTCCTGCGCGCGCTTCCAGACCGGGATCGCGTCCGTCAACGGCTCGGACGACATGATCACGGCACAGGCGTGCACACCGGCGTTGCGGATCAGACCTTCCAGGCCGCGCGCGGTCTCGTAGATCTTGTTGACGTCCGGGTTGGTGTTGATGAGCTCGCGGACCTCGGCGGCTTCCTTGTACCGCTCGTGCTCCGGGTCCATGATGCCCGAGAGCGGAATGTCCTTGGCCATGATCGGCGGCGGCAGCGCCTTGGAGATCTGGTCGGCGATGGCGAATCCGGGCTGGCCGAACTGCACGCGGGCCGAGTCCTTCAGCGCCGCTTTGGTTTTAATCGTACCGAAGGTGATCACCTGGGCGACGCGGTCGGTGCCCCACTTCTCGGTGGCGTAGCGGACCATTTCACCGCGGCGGCGATCGTCGAAGTCGATGTCGATATCGGGCATGGACACGCGCTCGGGGTTGAGGAAGCGCTCGAACAGCAGACCGTGCGGAATCGGGTCGATGTTCGTGATGCCCATGGCGTAGGCGACCAGCGAACCGGCCGCCGAACCACGGCCCGGGCCGACATTGATGCCGACCGAGCGGGCGTAGGTGATGAGGTCGGCGACGATCAGGAAGTAGGCCGGGAAGCCCATCTCGTTGATGACGCCGATCTCATAGTCGGCGCGCGTGATGTACTCGGGCGGAACCCCCTTGGGGAAACGCCGATCCAGGCCGCGCAGGACCTCCTTGCGCAGCCAGCTGCCCTGCGTCTCGCCCTCGGGGACCGGGAAGATCGGCATCCGGTCGCGGTGGGTCCAGACGTCGTCGTAGGACTGGACGCGCTCGCCGATGAGGACCGTGTTGTCGCACGCGCCGGGCACTTCCGCGTCCCAGATGGCGCGCATCTCCTCGGCGGACTTGAGGTAGTAGCCGGAGCCGTCGAACTTGAAGCGGGTGGGGTCGGAGAGCGTCTTGCCGGTCTGAATGCACAGCAGCGCTTCGTGATTGCCCGAGTCGTGCTCGTGCACGTAGTGGCAGTCGTTGGTGGCCAGCGGCGGGATGCCCAGCTTCTTGCCGACTTCGAGGAGGCCCTGGCGCACCCGGGTCTCGATGGACAGGCCGTGGTCCATGAGCTCCAGGAAGAAGTTCTCGGGCCCGAAGATCTCCTGCCACTTGGCCGCGGCCTCGAGGGCCTCGCGCTCGTGGCCCAGGCGCAGCCGGGTCTGCACCTCGCCCGAGGGGCAGCCGGTGGTGGCGATGATGCCCTCGGCGTGCTCGGCGATGATGTCGGCGTCCATGCGCGCCCACTTGCCGAGCTGACCCTCGATCGACGCCAGCGACGACAGCTTGAACAGGTTGCGCAGACCGGTCGCGTTCTCCGCGACCATGGTCATGTGGGTGTAGGAACCCGAACCGGAGACGTCATCGCTCTTCTGCGACGGGTCGCCCCACAGCACGCGCTTGGTGTTGAACCGGGACTCCGGCGCGATGTAGGCCTCGATGCCGATGATCGGCTTGATGCCCTGCTTCTTGGCGGAGTTGTAGAACTCCGACGCGCCGTACATATTGCCGTGGTCGGACATGCCGACGGCGGTCATCCCCAGCCTGGTCGCCTCTTTGAACAAGGGCGTGATCTTCGCCGCGCCGTCGAGCATCGAGTACTCGGTGTGGTTGTGGAGATGGACGAATGATCCCGACGAGGCTGACACCCCGACATACTAAGCGCCGCCACCGACTAGTTCCGAAGGCACGCGGGGGCGACTCGATCTTCCGGCGCGCCGCCCTTGCGTGTCGCGAGTTCGGCCGGGTCGGCGATGGCGAAAATCCCCGGCCGGCGATGGCGAAAATCACTGTGGCATGGGCTCGGTGATAATCAGGCCGTGGACAGGTTGCGACGCGTTCGCGCGGACGGGGCGGCATGAGCGCGACGGCCGCCGCGATCCTGGTCTCGGGCGTGCTGATCGCCGGTGCGCTGCTGGCCTGGCCTCGCACCCGGCGCACGGTGACCACGCCCGCCGAGCGCGCCGTCCACACCGTCCTGCACACCGCCGCCGAGGCGGCCCGCCCGCTGCGCCGGGGGCTGACCGCCGACTCCGCCGCCGAGGCCGCCCCGCATCTGCGCGCCCTGACCGGGGCCGCGGCGCTGGGCATCGCCGATGCCGGTGGCACGCTGCTGGCGTGGGACGGACCGCATCGGGAACTGGCCGCGATCTTCACCGACGCCGCCCGCCGGGCCGTGGCCACCGCCCGCCCGCTGCTGGTCTCCGGTCCGGGCGCGGGCGCGCACACCGTCATCGCGCAGCCGCTGTCCACCGAATACGGCGGCATGGCAGGCGCTCTCGGCGCGGTCGTGACCGGGCAGCCCGATCCCGGCATGCTGGGCGCGGTCGCCGAGGTGGCCCGATACGCCTGCGGGCACATCGAATTGGCCGAACTCGACGCCTCCCGGGCCCGCCTCGACCGGGCCGAGGTGCGGACGCTGCGCGCGCAGATCAGCCCGCATTTCATCTACAACGCCCTCAATACGATCGCGTCGTTCGTGCGCACCGATCCGGCCCGTGCGCGGGAGCTCATCCTCGATTTCGCCGACTTCACCCGCTATTCCTTCCGTACCACGGGCGAATTCACCGTGCTGGCCGACGAACTGCGCAATATCGACCGCTATCTGGTGCTGGAGCGGGCCCGCTTCGGCGACTCGCTGCGGGTCCGGCTCCAGGTTGCCCCGGAGGGGCTGGGCGTGGTCCTGCCGTTCCTGGCGCTGCAACCCTTGGTGGAGAACGCGGTCCGGCACGGCTTGGCCCCGCAGCCCGCCGGCGGCACCCTGACCCTGATCGCGGCCGACGAGGGCACGGACTGCGTCATCACCATCGAGGACGATGGCGTCGGCATGGATCCCGACCTGCTGCGCTCCGGTGCGCTGGACGCCGTCGAAAAGGATTCGGCCGACGCGCCTTCCGGCGAGTCCGCCCATGTCGGCCTGGCCAATGTCGACGACCGCCTGCGCGCCGCCTTCGGCGACGACTACGGCCTCGTCGTCGAAACCGCGCCGCGCGCGGGCACCAAGGTCATCATGCGCATTCCGAAATTCCGCGCCGGTATTCATCCCTGACCTCTGCCCGCCCACCCCTCCGCAACCGGACATACCGCCCCGTACGATGAGGCGGTTGTGACTCGGACCACCCCTGGCGGCGCGTTGCGCGTGCTGGCCGTCGACGATGAGAAGCCTGCTCTGGACGAGTTGGTGTATCTGCTGCGCACGCGACCGGAGGTTGGCGAGATCCACCAGGCCGGGGACGCGACCTCGGCCCTGCGGGTCCTGCGGGCCCATCCGGTCGACGCGGTCTTCCTCGACATCAATATGCCGGGACTGGACGGCATGGAATTGGCCGGAATCCTCTCGGAATTCGCGACGCCGCCCGCCGTGGTGTTCGTGACGGCGCACGACGACAGGGCGGTGGCCGCCTTCGACCTGGGGGCCGTCGACTATCTGCTGAAACCGATCCGCGAAGCCCGGCTGGCCGAATCGGTCCGGCGGATCGCCGCGGAGCAGCCGACAACTGCCCGCACGAACGAGCGGCCGATCTCGCAGCACGAACCGGCCGACCCCCACGCCGTGATCCCGGTCGAACTCGGCGGCGTCACCACCCTGGTCCCACGCGAGCGCGTGAATTGGGTCGAGGCGGACGGAGACTACGCGCGCCTGCACACCGAAACCGGCTCCCACCTGGTCAGAATCCCCCTCGCGGAATTGGAGAACCGCTGGCGCGAAGCGGGATTCGTCCGCGTCCACCGCTCCTACCTGGTCGCCCTCCGCGAAGTCACCGGCCTGCGCACCGCGGGCACCGGCACGGTGGTGTGCCTGCGCGTCGCGGGCTCCTCCCCTGCCGTCGAACTGCCGGTAGCCCGCCGCCAGGTCCGCGAACTCAAGCAACGCCTCATCCCCGCGGCACACCGCACCCGGGGCGGCCGATGAGCGCTGAGCAGCGAAAGCCGGTGCGGGAGCGGGTAGTACTGGCCGAGCGGCGCGGGGCGCGGGTGGTGCGGGCGCGGGTGGAGGTGGCCGAGCAGACCGAGGTGGGCGCGGTGCTCATCGGCGGCTTGATCCGGGCGCAATTCGGGCTGGCGGTGCGGCTGGGTTTGGTGACCGTGGTCGTATTGGGCGCGCTGCCGCTGGTTTTCCTGGGCCCGCTCGGGACGGCGGCGGTGTTCGGAATCCGGCTGCCGTGGCTGTTGTTGGGGGTGGCGGCATAGCCGCTGTTGTACGGCGTGGGCAGGATCTACACCCGGCTGGCCGAGCGCAATGAACGCGACTTCGACGAATTGACCGGGGATTGAGATGGATTCGCACGCGTCGCCGCTCACGCTGATCGCCCTGCTGGCCGCGGCCGTGGCGACGGTGGCGATCGCCGTGTACGGGGTGCGGCTGGCGCGGACGACCTCCGACTTCCTGGTCGCCTCTCGAAGCGTGGCGCCCGGATGGAACGCGGCGGCCATTTCGGGTGAATACCTCTCCGCCGCCTCGTTTCTCGGTGTCGCCGGGCTGATCGCCAAGTATGGGGCGGACGCGCTGTGGTACCCGGTGGGTTTCACAGCGGGCTATCTGGGGCTGTTGTTGTTCGTCGCCGCGCCACTGCGGCGGTCCGGTGCGTACACGGTCCCGGACTTCACCGAATTCCGGCTGGGCTCTTTGCGTTTGCGACGTTTGGCGGCACTGGTCGTGGTGCTCGTATGCGCGGTGTATCTGATCCCGCAGTTCCAGGGCGCGGGTCTGACGGTGCGAATCCTGCTGGGCGTGCCCGGCTGGGTCGGAGCCGTCGCGGTCGCCGCCATCGTCATCGCCACCGTCGCCGGAGGAGGAATGCGCTCGATCACCTTCGTCCAGGCCTTCCAGTACTGGTTGAAGCTGACCGCCGTCGCGCTGCCCGCCCTGGTGCTGGCCGCCCACTTCCTCGGCAACCGCCCCACGACCACCGATCTCGGCCCCTGGCTGCGCCCCGGCGGCGGACTCGGCGGACCCCACCCCCTCTACGCGGTCTACTCCCTGATCGTCGCAACTTTCTTGGGCACCATGGGTTTACCGCACGTGCTGGTCCGCTTCTATACGAATCCCGACGGCCGCGCCGCCCGGGCAACAGCCGCGACCGTAATCGGCATGGTCGGCTTCTTCTACCTGTTCCCCACCCTGCTGGGCGCATTCGCCAGGGTGTTCACACCCCAGGTGCTGGGCTCGGACGCCTCGGATGCCGCCGTACTGCTCCTGCCCGAATCGGTGCTCGGCGGATTGGCGGGCCAACTACTGGGCGCACTGGTCGCCGCCAGCGCCCTGGCCGCCTTCCTCTCCACCTCATCCGGCCTACTGGTCAGCATCGCAGGCGTTGTCAGCACCGACCTACTACGCGGCCGAATCCGCGACTTCCGCGTGGCAGCGCTCATCGCCGGTGCCGTCCCACTGGCCCTCTCCCTGGTCGTAGTCTCCCTGGACCTCTCCCGCACCGTGGGCCTGGCCTTCTCGGTAGCGGCCTCGACCCTCTGCCCCCTGCTCACCCTCGGCATCTGGTGGCGCGGCCTCACCGCCACCGGCGCAGCAGCAGGCCTGATCACCGGCGGCCTGACTTCCGGTGCGGCAACAGCGGTCTCAGTCGCGGGCGGCATACCCGACCACCTGGCCGATGGTTGGCCCGCAGCCATCCTGAGCTACCCCGCAGCCGTAAGCGTCCCCTTGTCCTTCCTCACCATGATCGCCCTCAGCCGCCTGACCCGGTCCCAGCCCACCCCCGAAATCGCCCGAATCTTCGTCCGCCTCCACGCCCCCGAAGGCCTGGGCCTGGGCGCCGACCGCGAACCGGGCCCCCGCTCACTCTGACCGGCCGCGCTGGTGGATACGACGGGGCAGGCAATCGTCGAGAAAGCGCCTGCACCAATGCATTCTGGTGCGCCCTCGATTCAGTCATCGCCACGCGTTCGCGCCGACAGATAGGAGCGGGTAGGAGGTCGGCCTGGACACCGCACCTGAAGACGGCCCCGTCTCATTCCCCAAAGCCGCACCCCACGTGGAGAATTCAACCAGGCCGGGCTGTCGGTGGGGCTGAATAGGATTCGGGCGTGTCACATATTTTGCACGTCTATCTGGTCGATCTCGCGGCGGTCGAGGCGGTTATCGGGTCCAAGGACGAGGAGTTTCTCGGGCGGCTGCTGGCCGAACTACCGAAGCACGATCCCGGCGACGGCTGTTGCGAACCGTGCGATGCCGCGGACTGCGAAGGCGCCGACTGCGAGGAGTGCTACCGCTGTGAGGACGCGCAGCATCCGCAAGCACTCCGGGCGATCTTCGCCGGTGGGCCTTTCGAAGAGGACCACGCCGATGCCTACATCTCGGCGCTGGAACTGATCTGCGAGGATCTCGGCCCCTACATCGGCGACGCCAGTTTTTGGTTCGGCTACAAGGGACTTCCCGAGGAGATCCTCAGCCTGGCCAGCGATATGGACGGCGACCTGTTCCCCTTCACCGACTCGACCGGCTGGGGCCATATCGGCAAGGAAAGCTGCGCCGAACTGCTACCCGAATGGGAAGCCAACGCCGCAGGCCCCGACGACCACAGCGGCTACGCCGCCCCCCTCGCCACCTGGTTCCGCCGATCCGTCACCGAGAAGAAGGATCTCATCGGCTTCTGGGCCGGTTAGCGTCATCGCCGATCGGGTGCACCGATGCGTGGCGGTGATGCGGTGGCGGCGGCGAAAACGACGATCTGCCAGCGGTTTTCCAGGTGTCCCCGAGATGGCACGTACGGCATCTACAACACGGCGAACCTGCCGTGAGCTGCGGACTTCCGCCGATACGCCACAACCCGGCGGATTTACCGCCGGTACCCGACGTGATCCGTGCCCGGCAAGCTACGACTGGCTTCAGTGGACTCAAGTGCGCGCTATTGGCGATGAGCGAGCTTGCGACGCCCCGAGTTTGTCGGCGATGGATACGCGGGCGGTTGGTCCTTGGAGTGAGGTGTGGCGGGTTCGATGTGTTAGCGCAGGTCGAGGGTTTCGGCGATGAAGTCGCGTGTGGCTTTCTCGGCGTAGTCGAGCCACGCCTGGAAGTCAGGGAACTCGTAATTGCCGCCGCTGTCGAATTCGATGCAGAGACTGGCCGCCTGTGTCTGGGTTTGGGAGATCATCGCGACCAGGTGCAGCGGCATGTCACGGGCCGCAGCCAGCAGCACACGGGTTGTACCTATCGGTGGCGGGAGGAATTCGTCGGGCTCAGGGGTGTTGTCGATGAAGATGTTGGCAAGGTAGTTGGCATGTGCCCAGGGCCCGTCCTCGGTGCCTAGATCGTCAACCGCGAAGATCTCTAAGAATCCCGCGAATTTCGGCCAACCATTGACCGCGGCCATCACTTCGCGATAGCTGTCGTCGAAACGCACACCTAGTGTCC
>NZ_BJWY01000047.1 GCF_007990715.1 Nocardia seriolae NBRC 15557
CGACACTAGCCTTACGCTGCACTCCCGGCAGCGCATGAGTATCGATTTCGTCTGCGAATCGCGCGAATTCGAGTTCGGCGGGCGAGTCTCCCTCAACCAATGGCGGAACGTCGATGAGCGGCTGATCAGCAGGGATGATCTGCACATCCCCGGGCACATCATTCCCCACCGCCAGCAGCAGGCTCAATTCATCGCTGATACTGGTCTTGACCGCACGCTGCAACACCGTGAGCCGATGCCCCTCGGGCAGAAGCCCTTCGAAGAAGGGCGGCACGGCACCGGCGATGCTACGCACCGGATCCGGGCCGAGTGGGAGCGTCGTGGCCACAGGAGTACCGCGGTCGGCGAGATAATCCTTCTCGTAGCGAAATTCGGTCCCGCCCTCCGCTGTCCGCTCCAGAACGCCAGCGCGACGACCGGCCTTGTACACATCCGCTCGGGCAACCCGCCGAAGCTCCTCGAGATCCTTCAACCGACGACCCCCAGGGTGAGTCCGAGCACGTCGGCCACGGCGGCGACAGTGGCGATACTGGTCGAGCCGCTGCCGTGCTCGATCTCGCGTACCGTGCGAGTGGAGGTGCCCGCCAGCTCCGCCAACTGCTCCTGCGTCAGCCGATGACGGCGGCGTGCCGCGTGAATGGCGTCCCCGATGCTCGCTGCCACGGTCATCGCATCACCTCCATGAATCGGCAATATTCTGCCGATATCGTGCTGATGTCATTCAGGCTACCCGAATCGATTCCAAAATCGGAAGAATGCTGCCGATTTCCGCGAGGATAACTCGTTTTAGTTGCTGCAGAGGGGAAATCGGCAGCATATTGCCGATGGAGGCCGGTGTGGCGGCCTGTCAGTGGGGCGCGACAGTGCAGGAACCAGGGCCCCGGATAGGTCACAATCAGATTGTCGTGGGACGGGTACGCCGGCCAGGCGGACCTCTGCGGACCGGGAGCTTCGAGTAGGCGTCAGGCTCATTTGCGGTGCTGGAGCGAGGGTTTGGCGGTTTGCCAACCAGCGGGACCAGGCGGTGCTGAGTCTTCGGGATATTCTTGGGAATGATACGTTTTGGCGGGTGGAATGAACAAAGCCCCTGAACGTATTGCCTGGTCAGGGGCCTTCTGTTGTGCGCCATCAGGGACTCGAACCCCGAACCCGCTGATTAAGAGTCAGCTGCTCTGCCAATTGAGCTAATGGCGCAAGTTACTCCGCGGGGGGCTCGGGCTTTCGCTTCGGCCGCTCTGCGGTGCGGAGAGAACATTAACAGGGTTGGGTGCCGAAAGTGAAATCGCCCCTCTGAGCTGCGAGGTTTCGGGAAGGTGAAGTTGTTAACGCGGCGGGGGTGATCTCTGATGTTCGGTAAGAGCCCTGTGGGGCGGGACGTGACGGGTCTACACCGAGACGTAAGCGGGGTTGCGATGAGTGATGTGAAGGTCCGGCGGTACCGGAGGGTGCTCGGCGTCGGGGCGGTGGTGTCCGTGCTGGCGTTGGCGCTGCTCGGGTGCTCCTCCGGCGGTAAGCACCAGTCGTCCACGGTGGCAATCGATTCCAATCCGATCGGCGAGCTCATGAAGCCGAAGGTGATCTCGCCGATCAAAGACGGCGACAAGGGGGTGTCGCCGGGCGAGCTGACCTTGAAGGTCGAGGACGGGAAGTTCACCAATGTGGTGCTCACCAACCCGGACGGCAAGGCGGTGCCCGGCGAGCTGGCCAAGGACGGCAGCACGTGGAAGCTGGCCGAGCAGTTGGGATTCGGGCGCACCTACAAGCTGAGCATCGACGCGATCGGCCTGGGTGGCGCGAGCAACTCGACTATGAGCTTCACCACCATCTCCCCGAACAATCGCACCCACCCGTACCTGCTGCCCGCCGAGAACGACGTGGTCGGCATCGGCCAGCCGGTGGCCGTGCAGTTCGACGAGAACATTCCGGACCGCAAGGCCGCCCAGAACGCGATCAAGATCACCACGACGCCCGCGGTCGAGGGCGCGTTCTACTGGGTCAACAACCGCGAGGTCCGGTGGCGGCCGCAGAACTTCTGGGCCCCGGGGACCAAGGTCGACATCGCGGTCAGCACCTACGGCCACGATCTCGGCAGCGGCCTGGTCGGCGACAGTGACATCCGCTCCAGCTTCACCGTCGGCGACGCCACCATCTTCACCGCCGACGACAACACCAAGATCGTGACGGTCGAGCGCAACGGCCAGGTGATCAAGACCATGCCGACCTCGATGGGCAAGGACTCCACGCCCACCGACAACGGCGTCTACATCGTGGGCGACAAGTTCGACCGGATCATCATGGACTCCTCCACCTACGGCGTCCCGGTGAACTCGCCCAACGGCTACAAGACCCCGATCGACTGGGCGACGCGAATCTCGTACTCGGGCATCTTCTTCCACTCGGCCCCGTGGTCGGTGGGCGCGCAGGGGTCGGTCAACACCAGCCACGGCTGCCTGAATCTGAGCCCCTCGGATGCCAAGTGGGTGTACGACAACGTCAAGCGCGGTGACATCACCATCGTCAAGAACACCGTCGGCGGCACGCTGTCGGGCGTGGACGGGCTGGGCGACTGGAACATTCCGTGGGAGCAGTGGAAGGCCGGCAACGCCGACCGGAGCTGAGCGCGACCGAACGGACACGGCCGAGGGTCATCAGCGGAATCGCCGATGCCTCTCGGCCGTGCTCGATGCCGGCGCGAGAATCAGCCGATGGTGCCGGGCCCGTTCGCGCCGCAGCCCAGCGCCGCGAAGCCGCCGAGTGCCGCGGCGCTACCGGCCACGGTGCAGGTCCCGGGCTCCGCGGAGTTGGTGTTCGAGGAACCGGTGGCCGCGCCCAGCTTGAACCCGGAGGAGCCGCTGACCAGGGCCTCCATCGGGCTGTTCGGCGCGGGGTCCTTGGTGGTGGGGGTGGGCGTGGTGGTGCCCGGCGTGGTGGTCGTGCCCGGCATGGTCGTGGTGGTGCCCGGGGTGGTGGTGCTGGTCGTCACGTCGACGAGGGTGATCTCCGCCATCGCGGCGGGCGCGGCGGGCAGCATGGCCGCAACAGCTAGCAAAGTGGTTACGGCATAACGATTCACGTGCGGATCCTTCGTATCGAGCGTGGGTCGGGGGCCCCGACGCCCCCAATGTCGAAAGCAGTCTACGAAGATCGCGTGACCTGCGACGCAAAATGCGACACACTGATGTTTCTCTCACAGTGCGGCGCGGTCCGCCTCAGGGTTCCGTGCGTGCGACGGCACGTACGGGCGCCCCGTCCGCGCCGATCAGATTGAGCGGGAACAGCGACACCTCGATGCGCTGACCTGTCTGTTGTGCCGCGAGCACCCGGTCGAGCCGGGTCAGATTCTCCGCGATGACCGCGTGCGCGCCGCACAGGATCCGATGCACCGGAATCTCCTCGGCCGGAGTCGGATCGACCGAGAGCGCGTCGATGCCGATGGTCCGCACACCCGCGGCAACCAGGAACTCGGCCGCCTCGACCGTCAGATGCGGATGGTTCACATAGGCGTGCGTGCCCCAATGCTCGGACCATCCGGTGGCGATCAGCACGATCCGGCCCGCGGCCACCCGCCCCTCGAAGAACTCGCGCCCGATCTCCCCGCCCGCCCCGGCCGCGCGAGCGTCGATCACGACGCCCGTCCCGGTGAACCGCTCCAGCGGCAGTTCGTCCAGTGCGGGCAGCGAGTCGTCGATGTGGCGCGGTGCGTCCACGTGCGTTCCCGTCTGGGAACCCATGTCCACGTGCAGCACATTCACGCCGTCGGAGGTGACGGTCAGCGCCGGCCGGATGCTGACCTCCGGATCGCCGGGATACACCGGCATACCGGACCGGATCGGAACCGAGAGATCGATGATGCCCACTTCCGCCTGCCTCCCTGTGTTTTTCGCGCGATGATGACAGTCAGCAAGATCGAATGAAGCCGCGCCGATGAGGATTCGCCATGTCTGCCATACATATTGCCGTGTTGAACCGCAGTACCGTACTGACCGACGCCCAGGTTTCCGCCGTGGTCCCGGCCCTGCAGACGCAGGTGCACCGGGACTGGGCCCCCGCGTGGGGCAGTGACGCCGATCTGATCTTCGTAGGCACCGGTCAGCAGCCGCCGCCCGGGGCCTGGTGGGTGGTCATCGCCGACGATTCGGATCAGGCCGGAGCGCTCGGCTACCACGATCTCACCAGTGAGGGCCTGCCGATGGGGAAGGTGTTCGCGCGCAGCGACATCAATGCGGGCCTGCAGTGGAGTGTCACCGCCAGTCACGAACTGCTGGAGATGCTCGGCGACCCCGACATCAACCTGGCCGCCTATGTGTTCTCCGGCGCGACCACCGGCCGCATGTACGCCTACGAGGTGGCCGACGCCTGCGAGGCGGACCAGTACGCCTATCCGATCGATGGAGTCCTGGTGTCGGACTTCGTGTTTCCGGCCTGGTTCGAGAACTTCCGGAAGCCGGGCAGCACGCAATTCGACTACGGCAAGCACATCACCAAGCCGTTCCAGCTGCTGCCCGGCGGCTATATCGGCGTATTCGACATCCGGGGCGGCAGCGGGTGGCATCAGCTCACCGCGGAGACCCGCGAGCACACCTATGCCATGCGCGCCCGGGTCGGCAGCCGCCGGGAACGCCGCCGGACCCTGCGCGAGCAGTGGCTGCTCAGCGATCCGCAGTGAGGTTCGGCGACTTGTGGTGAGGTTCGGCGGACCGTGGTGAGATCCGCCACAATGTGGATGCTATCGGATTGCCGGGCGATGTGGGCAACCCGATGGATCGTCTAGGCTCACGGGACAAACACATATCGGTCCGCTTATGAGTCGTGGCGGGAGAAGCCTCGGGAACGGGGTACCGAAGGAGCAACCTCCCCGGAATCTCTCAGGTACAGATACCGTTTCGACCAGGCCACTCTGGAAAGCAGGCGCATCCGCGCCTCACCTACGGTGCAAGCCGGGTTCGCCCGGCGAAGCTCTCAGGTCCCACGACAGAGGGGGAGATCCGATAACCGGGCGGCTGCCCGGTCGAACCGAGGACCTCCCATGCCCGCCGATTTCCCCACCCAGCCCGTCTCCGGTGCAGCACCGACCATGCCCGGCCTGGACACCCTCACCGCGGCCGCGAGCGGCAAGCGATCCGCCCTGGCCGAGGTGCTGGCCTACACCCATCGATTCGTCACGTCGTATTGCCGTGCGGCCCTGGGGCCGGAACCGATCTCCGATAACCTGGCCACCCAGCTGGGCACCGCCATCACCACCGGCTGGCCCGCCGCGTGGGCGGCCCGGCGCGACTTCCTCGAATTCGCGTACACCAGCGCCCACCGCGCCGTCCGGATCTGCCGCTACCAGGTGCCGCATCAGCGACTGTCCGGCCCCCTGACCGATCGCCAGCGCGAAATCATCACCCTGCGGGTGCCGGTCGGCCTCTCGCCCTTGGAAACGGCTGTCGCACTGGATATTCCGGTCCGTGACGTGCACCGCGAAACCCGGCGGGCATTCGCGGTGCTGCGTGCGCATCCGCACGTCGCGTGAACGCCGCCGGTCGATCCTTGCCGGTGAATGCGGTCGCACCGCATCTGTGAGCAATTGCAGGCCCGATCTGGACCCCGGAGGGCTACTACGCAGGCGTGGTCTCAGCCCTCGTCCTGCGCTCCACGCTGCCACTCCGCCTCGGCGACCAGGTTCTGACCGCTGCCCGCGCCATCGAACGCCGGTTGTCATGCCGAATAGCGTCCGCTGACCGGATCTTCTGCGGTTCAGGGGGTGGAAAGGAGTGCGGTGGTGAGGGTTTCGGTGATGAATTGTTCGGTTCGGGGGCCGGTCCAGCCGCGGTCGGCCATGAGGGAGCGGTAGACGTCGTAGCTGGTGAGGGCGTACATGATGTCGGCGGCCAGTTCAGGGGTGAGGCCGGGTTTGAGGGCGCCCTTGGCGGCCAGGTCGGGGGTGATGTGGCGGGGGCCGTCGTAGCGGCCCTGTTCGGCGGCGGTGAGGAAGGTGCTGACCTCGGGGTCGGCGGCGGCGGTGACCCGCATCATGTCGAGCAGGCCCATGTAGCGCTCGGAGACCGTGCGCATGTGGGCGGCGTAAAGGGCGAGCTGGCGGGCGGGGTCGGGTTCGGCGAAAAGCTCACGGAGCCAGCGGCGTTCGGGAGGCGGGGTGGCGGCCTCCTCGTCGGGACCGGCGACCAGGACCGCGGCCGTCTCAGCGAGCACAGCGACCTTGGTGCCGAAGGATTGGTAGATGGTCTGCACGTGGACGCCCGCGGCATCGGCGATGGCTTGGAGAGTGGTCCCGGCGTAGCCGCGCTCGGCGAAGAGGGCGGCGGCGGCCTCCGCGACGCGGCGGCGAGTGGCCTCGCGGCGGCTGCCGCGCGCGGGTGGCGGGGTGCTCTCCGGTGGTCGATTGCGCGGTGTTGACATGGTCTCGATCTTAGCTATAGTTCGCTATATAGCGCACTATAGCTACGGGAGGTAGGCGAGATGCGCGTACTTGTTTCGACCACACCGATGGAGGGGGTGTTCGCGCCGGTGGTTCCGCTGGCGCGGGCGCTGAGCGCGCAGGGCCACGAGGTGGTGGTGGCCACCGCGCCGCAGTTGCTGCCTCGGGTGCGGGCGGCCGGATTGGCGGGTGCCGCGGCCGGTCCGAACGCACCCGACGCCGCGGCCGAGGCGGTGACGCTGCCGGAGTTCGCGTCCGGGACGCAGCCGTGGCGGATCGGGGCGGTCATGTTCGGCAAGGTGATGGCACCCCGCAAGCTGCCTGAACTGCGGGCGCTGGCAGCGGAATTCGAACCTGATCTGATCCTGCACGCGCCGGTCGATCTGGCCGCGCCGGTGCTGGCCGCGCAACGAGGGGTTCCGGCCATCACCTACGGCACCGGTCTGCTGCTCGAACCCGAACTCGTCGAGGTCATGGCGGAATGGGTTGCGCCGCTGTGGGAGTCGGCCGGTCTGCCGCCGGATCGCCACGCGGGGCTGTACCGGTACGGCTATCTCGACCCGGTGCCGCGCAGTCTGCAACCGGCCCTCGGCCCCGCCGCCGGTATCGCGCGGCCGATCCGCCCGGCGGTGCCCGGCGAGGCCGACGACGAACTGCCGGATTGGGCCGGGAAATTGGGCGGCCGCCCGACGGTGTACGTCTCACTGGGCACCGTCCCGATCTTCAACCAGCCCGGTGCTTTCGGACCGCTGCTGTCGGGTCTGGCCGATCTCGATCTCGACGTCGTGGTCACCGTCGGAACCGACACCGACCCGGCCGCGCACGGCCCGCAACCGGGCAATATTCATGTCGCCCAATGGCTTTCGCTGGCGGACATCCTCCCGCGCTGCCACGCCGTGGTCTGCCACGCGGGCGCGGGCACCACGCTGGCCGCGCTCTCACACGGGCTTCCGCTGGTCCTCACGCCACGCGGTGCGGACCAGTTCCCCACCGCGGCGGCCTGCCGCGCGATCGGTGCGGCCCGGGTCCTCGAACCCGACCGGGTGACTCCGGCCGCCGTGCACGACGAGGTCGCCACGATCCTGGCCGACGATTCGTATCGCGCGGGCGCCCAACGCATCCGGGCCGAAATCGAGCGTCTGCCCGATGCCGCCTCCGTGGCGTCCGCCCTCGTCACGGACGGCATCCGGATGTCCTGACGCCGGTGCCATCCCGACCAACGGACCTTGCGCCGGACCGCTGGTCGAGGTCAGGCCGATTCCGGGGCGCGGGCGTCGAGCATCCAGCAGGCGCCGGTGAAGCGGGCCTGGTCGCCGTCGATGAACGGTTCCATGGCGGTGCGGACGTCGGCGATGACCTTCTCGCGGGTGGCCTCGTCCGCGTCGAGCAGTGCGATGCCGACGGGGCCCAGCCGCGAGATGTAGCCGATGAGCGCGGGTTCCGGCATGGCGCACACGGCGTCGACCGGGCGGACGTCGATATCGGTCCAGCCGCTGGATTCCAGGATCTCGGTCACGCGCTCGCGGTCGGCGAAGGCGAATTGGCCTGGTGCGCCGGGGATTCGGGGCGCCAGGTTCGGCAGCAGCGGCGCCGCGATGCGCTCGGCCACGGTGAAGTACGGGTTTTCGTCCATGCCGCGCCAGACCAGGCAGCCGAGCCGGCCGCCGGGCACGGTGGCGCGGCGCAGGTTGGTGAAGGCGGCCACCGGGTCGGCGAAGAACATCACCCCGAACCGGGACATGACGAGGTCGTAGGTCGCGGGTTCGAAGGGGTGGGTCTGGGCGTCGGCGCACACGAAATCGACCGGCAGGCCCTCGCTTTCGGTGTTCGCGCGGGCCGCGTCGATCATCGGTTCGGCGATGTCGACGCCGGTGCAGCGCGCGCCCGCCTCCCGCGCGACGGCGAGGGTGGTGCCGCCGGTGCCGCATCCGACATCGAGCGCCCGTTGCGCGGCGGTGTCCTTCGCCAGCTCGACCAGGATGTCCTGGAAGGGCTGCAGCACCGTGGTGATGAGGTCCTGGGCGTCGACCCAGGCATTGCCGGCCACTTTCCAGCGGGTGGTCTGGTCATTGTCGAGGGGTGTGGTCATGGTCGCGGTCCTTCGTCGATGGACGGGCGGAGAACTACACTGTCTCAATTCAAGCCGACTTGAGGTCAAGGACCGAGGTGATCCGGTGCGGAGTCTGGATATCGCTGAAGTCGTGCGCCGCTCCGGCGTCCCGGCCTCGACCCTGCGCTACTACGAGGAACGCGGGCTCATCATGCCGACCGGTCGGCGTGGACTCCGGCGGCAATACGACGAATCGGTCCTGGCACAACTCGCCCTGATCTCCATCGGCCGCACCGCCGGGTTCTCCCTGGACGACATCGTCCAGGTCTTCGGACCCCAGGGCGAGCTGCGGGTGGATCGCGCCCTGCTGCTCGGCAAGGCCGCCGAGCTGGACCGCACCATCACGCAACTGACCGCCGTGCGCGACGGCCTGCGCCATGCCGCCGCCTGCCCGGCCCCGAGTCACGGACAGTGCCCGACCTTTCGGCACCTGCTGGCCGAGGTGATGGCCGGGCGCATGCCGAGCGAGGACGCGCTCGCCGCCGGCGCATCGTCCGACGGCTCTCAAACCGCCTTGTAGCCCGGGTAGACGCCCGGCGTCAGGCCCTGATACGGCTGCTCGCGGCGGCCGTCTTCCTGTCCCGTCGTTGATTCGGCGACCATTCCCGGCTGATTCGGCCGCGATCGCCGAATCGCCTGCGCCCCACACAATCGTGGTATCGATCGAAAGGCTCAGTCCCATGCTCGGCAACTACTCCGACCTCGCCGGAAAGATCGCCGTCCTCACCGGGGGCTCGCGGGGAATCGGCGCCGAGACCGCCCGCATGCTCGCCGCCCAGCAGTCGCAGGTGTGCGTGGTCGGGCGTGACGAGCAGGCGCTGGACGCGGTCGTCGCCGAGATCAGCGCGGCGGGCGGCACCGCCGTCGGCGCGGTCGCGGATGTCACCTCGGCGGCCGCGCTCGCCGAGGTCGCGGCGCTGGTCGAGCGGGAGTTCGGCCGGGTCGACGTGCTCGGCGTCTTCGCGGGCGGAATGGGTTATCCGACACCGAGTTCCGAACTGTCGGAGGAGCTGTGGCGGCGGGTGCTGGATTCGGATCTGACCTCCGCGTTTTTGACCGTGCGGGCGTTCCTGCCGATGCTGTTGGCGCAGGGGTCGGGCAGTGTCGTCACCATGGCCTCGTCGGCGGGACGCCAGCCCAGCCAGGCCAAGCTCGCCTACGGGGTGGCCAATGCGGGAATCATCATGATGACGAGGCATCTGGCCGCCGAGCTCGGGCCGCGGGGGATTCGCGTGAATGCGATTGCGCCGTCGTCGATTCTGACCGAGAAGGTGGCTGCGAACATGCCCGAGGCGGTCCAGCGGCAGATGGCGGCGTCACATCCACTGCGGCGCATGGGATTTCCGGCGGATGTCGCGCTGGCCGCGCTGTTCCTGGCCTCGGATGCCTCCTCCTATCCGAGCGGCATCACCATCGATGTCGCGGGCGGGCGGATCACCAACTGAATGACGGCTTTCGCTCGGCGGTGCCCTGATCAATGCCGGGCGAAAGCCTCTTGAAGCCACCAGGAACCACCGTCGCTGATGATCTTCGCGTCCAGCAGTAGCGGCGTGTTCCGGTGACCCGCCAGCCATTTCGCGACGATATCGAGATCGGTGACGGTGCGGATCACCGCGGCCGCACAACCCGCGCCGCGCGCGTGCGCCGCGATATCGGTATCCGGGAAGGTCACCGCCCCCAGATCCGCGTCCCGGAAATGGTGTACCTCAGCACCGTAGGCATGATCGTCATAGATCACGATGAGCATCGGAATACCCAGGCACACCACGGTTTCCAGCTCGGAGATACCCATGAGCGCACCACCGTCGCCGAGTGCGGCCACCGGCAGCCGATCGGGCCGGGCCAGCGCGCAGCCGATGGCGGTGGCCAGGCCCAGCCCGATGGATTGGAAAGCCTGGGTGAAGCAGAATCCGTACTGATCGGGCACCTCGAGGTAGGCGCTCGGATACCCCATGAAGTTGCCGGAGTCGACGGCGACGATCCGTTCGGTCGGCAGCAGATCGTCGAGAGCGATGGAAAGCGTTCGCGGGTCGATGCGGTCGCCGGTCGATCGATCCGTGAACGGGACATCACGCCACCGTCCCAGCGCCGCCAGCCTGCTGGCCACGCGCGGCGTCCGATACCCGGCCCGCGGCGTGGCGGCCACCAGTGCGTCGCGCGCGGCCTCACCGACGTCGCCGTGCACGCCGACGTCGATGGGGCGGTGTGCACCCAGCGCCGCGGCGTCCGAATCCACCTGAACCACGGTTGTGTTCGGACCGATGAGAATTCCGTGCCGCATGGTCCACATATTCAACGCGCAACCCCACCCCACGATCAGATCCGCCTCGGTGATCAATTCGGCGACCAGGGGTGAGGCAAACCCGCCCGATATTCCCAGCGACCACGGATCACCCTGGAACAGACCGTGGGCGACCGCCGAAGTGGCGAGCAGCGCACCACTCGACTCACCCAGCGCCCGCAACTCCGGCCCGTAAGCGCGAGCCCCCCGACCGGCGATGAACACCGGCCGGGACGACTCGGACAGCAGCCCGAGCAGTTTCATGACCGCCGCCGCGGTGGGACGGACGGCATCCGGCGGCCCGGGTGCATCGAACGGTCCGAGCGCGGCCGTCCCCAACCCTGCCGAGGCGAAGGATGCGGGGACGGCGATTTCCGCAGCCTGTATATCGAGCGGGAGGTTCAGCACCACGCAGCGGCGCTGGTCTCGGGCGGTGCGGAAGGCGCGGATGGTGTCGGCGATCGCGCTGTGCGGGTTGTGGATGCGCTCGGCGACCGCGCCGACCGCCGTGGCCAGCGCGTCCTGGTCCACGCGGAAGTTGGACAGCACCGCTTCCCCTGCGGTGTCGGCGGCCAGGATGACCAGGGGCGTAAGGCTTTTCGCGGCCTCGGTGATGCCGGTCAGGGCGTTGGTGAGACCGCAACCCTGGTGCAGGGTGACCGCGGCGACGGTGTCGGTCATGCGGGCGTAGGCGTCGGCCATGGTGGTCGCGCCGCATTCGTGGCGGGCGGCGATGTAACCGACACCATTGGCGCGCAGGGCATTTGTCAGGTCGAAGTTGCCGCTGCCGACTACGCCGAAGACCCGGGAGATGCCCAGTTCGGCGAGGACACGGCCGACGACCTCGCTCACCGGCGGCATGGTGCTACCGGTCGACGAGGGCGAGAACCCGTGTGGGACTGCCGGTTCCGCCCTTGATGGGCAGGGGGCTCACGATCAGACCGAACCCGGTCGTCGGGAGCCGGGACAGGTTGCGGAGCTGGGTCAGCCCGCATTTGCCCGCGCCGAGCAGGAAGTGGTGGCAGGGAAAGGGCGGTTCGAAGCCGTGCGCGGTGCCCGCGTCGGTGCCGACGGTTTCGACGCCCAGGCCGAAGATCGTTTGCTGCGAGAGCCATTCGGCGCAGTCGGCGGACAGGCCGGGGGAGTGGGGGCCGGTCGCGTCGGCGTTGCGGAAGCGGGCGGCGTCGTCGGCGTAGGCGTCCCATCCGGTGCGCAGCAGTACCCAGCCGCCGTCGGGCAGGGGGCCGTGCTGTTTCTGCCACTCCAGCAGATCGTCGACCTCGAGCAGGAAGTCGGGGTTGCCCGTCACCCGCGCCGAGACGTCGACGACCACCGCGGGCGCGATCAGCCCGCGCAGTGGCGTCCCGTGCACATCGAATCCGCCCTGCCCGGTGACCCAGTGGATGGGCACATCCAGATGGGTCCCCGTGTGCTCGCCGGTGTGGATATTGTTCCAGTACCAGCCTGGTCCCCGATCGTCGTAATGGCTGATCTCCTCCAGCCCGAACGGAACGGTGTTCGAAAACGGCGGTGGCAGTTGGAGAATCGGGGTGCCGGAGTGCAATGGCGCAGTGAGATCGATGATTTCGGTGGATCCGTCGGCGAGCGCGGCCAACAGTGCGGTGACAGCCGTCATGGCGGTACCTCTTTGCCTCGAAGCTGTCAGCATAGCGCTAGTGGACCTTGCCGAGAGCCTCCTTCGCGACGGCGGCGAACAGCGGATTGTCCGCGGTCGCAGCCGCATCCGGCTTGCTGGACAGCACCACGATCACCACCGGGGATCCGCCGTCGGCGGGCCAGGTGATCGCGGCGTCATTGGCGGTTCCGTAGTCGCCGCTGCCGGTCTTGTCGCCGGTCCTCCAATCGCCGGGCAGACCGGCGCGAATGCGGGCATCACCGGTCTTGTTGGCCAGCAACCAATCCGTGAGCTGCCTGCGCTCGGGGGCGGGCAGGGCATCGCCCAGCACCAGCGCGCGATAGTCGGCGGCCAGCGCGGCCGGGGTGGTGGTGTCGCGTTCGTCGCCGGGGATATCGGTATTGAGGTCCGGCTCCCAGCGATCCAGTCGGGTGACCTGGTCGCCGAGGGTGCGGGTGAAGGCGGTGAGCGCCTCCGGGCCGCCGAGCAGCTTCAACAGCGCATTGCCCGCGGTGTTGTCGCTGCGGGTGATGGCGGCGTCGCAGAGCTCGCTCACCGTCATGCCGGTGTCGATGCGCGTCTGGGTGACGGGGGAGGCGCTGACGATGTCCGCGGCGGTGAAATGAATGACCTGGTCGAAGTATCCGCTGGCGAGCGGGTGGGCGCGCAGCAGCGCACCTCAGGCGAGGGGCTTGAAGGTGGAGTTGATGGTGAAGCGCTCGTCCTGGCGGTAGCCGAGCGTCCTGCCGGTACCGGTGTCGACGGCGAACAGCCCGACTCGTGCGCCGTGGTCTCGTTCGCGCGCGCGCAGCGCGTCGTCGTCGGTGACCACCGTGGCGCTCGGTGTGGAGGTCGACTGTGCCGCATCACTTTTCGAGGTGGAATCGCATCCGGCGGCCAACGGGGCGAGGAACAGCAAGGATGCCATCGCGCCGTATTTCAGGGTCGACAAAATAAACCTCTCGATCTGTTTCGGGAATTGCGAGAACTGCGGTTACCGCGGTGCGCGCAGCATGCGGCCCGCGGCTTGGACGGCGGGCTCGGAACTGCCCGCGTCACTGATGAATACGGCGAAGGCCAGATCGCCGTCGATGCCCACGAACCAGCCGTGCGCGTGCTTGTCGTCGATGTATTCGGCGGTGCCGGTCTTGCCCAGCAGGCCCGGGATATCGCGCAGTGCGGTGGCGGTGCCGCCGGTAATCGTCTCGCGCATCATGGATTTCACCTGATCGGCGATGCCCGCGGGGAGTGCGGGCGGCTGCCTGTCCGGCTTACCCGGCTGTCCCTGCACCACCGTCGGCGGCTTGACCGAGCCCTGCGCGAGTGCGGCGGCCACCAGGGCCATACCGAACGGCGACGCGGTGACCTTGCCCTGGCCGATGCCCTCCTCCACCCGCAGCGCGGGGGTGTCGGCGGTCGGGACCTTGCCGGTCACCGTGGTCAATCCCGGTGTCACATAGTCGATGCCGAGCCCGAGTTGCGCGGCCGCATTGGTGAGTCCGTCCGGAGCGAGCTGCACGGCCAGCCGGCCCATGGTGGTGTTGCAGGACTTGGCGAAGGCGGTGTGCAGCGGCACCTGTCCGAGGTCGAAGTTGTTGTCATTGGGGATCGTTCGGCCCTCGATGTTCTCCTTGCCGGGGCAGGCGACCATCGAATCGGGGGTGACCTCACCCGCTTGCAGGGCGGCGGAGACGGTGACCGTCTTGAAGGTCGAGCCCGGCGGGTACAGGCCGGTCAAGCCGATCGGGCCCTGTGCGTCCCCGGCGGCGTTCTGCGCCATGGCCAGCACGTCCCCGGTCGAGGGCTGAATGGCGACAATGGCCGCCGGTGTGGTGATCGGGGCCAGCGCGGCCTGTGCGGCGCGTTGCAATCCCAGGTCGAGGGTGGTGCGAATGTCGCTGACCGGCTTGGGATCCGGGCCGCCGACGCGCTGGGTGCCGCCGCCGCCCTGGGCGCGGACCGCCCAGCCCGCGGCGGCATCGGCCTGCTGCTGCCACAGCTCCGACAGGCCCGAGAAGGTCGGTGACGCCAGGGACTTGTCGACGGCCAGCAGTCGGGTCTGCTGCGCGGTGGTGACATTCGCGAGGTTCGCGAGGGCGGGTTGGACGGTGGCGTAATCGGATTCGCGCAGTGTGACGGCGGTGATCGGTTTGCCCTGGGCCGCGGCCAGTTCCGATTGCAGGCTCGCGGCGGTGATGTCCGGCACGACCGGTCGCAGGGCCGCCGCGACGGCCGCGGTATCGGCCCCCGGCGCGACATTCACCAGGGTCACCACCTGCTGGGTGAGCAGGTCACCGCCCGCGCCGTCGAGGACCTTGGCGGGGTTCGGGTAGGCGATGCCGTAGGTCAGCGGGCCGATGTTCAAGCCGGGTGCGATGGTGGCCGGATCCCACTGGATCTTCCAATCGCCGCCGGACTTGTCCGCGCGGCCGGTGGTGGTGTACGTCCACTCGTCCTTGCCGTCGGTGCCGAGCTTCCAGGTGGCGTTCAGCGTGAAAGTGCCGCCGTTGTCGGTCTTCTCGACCTTGCTCGCGGCGAAACGCACCTGCTTGCCGAGGTTGTCGTACAGGGCGCCGAGGGTGGTGGCGGCCGTGGCCGGGTCGCTGGTCGCGGTGGCGGCTGCCTGCACATCGTCGCGGTTCAAGGCGTCCGCGAAACCGTCGACCGTCTTGGACAGTCCGGATGTCGGATCCGACGAGCATGCCGTCGCCGTCACCAGCATTGCCGCGGCGCAGACACCGGTGAGTGCCCTCCTGCTGAACTCTGCCATGCCTGCCACCCCAGCACGGATCACCGGTGGCTGTCCAAGACCGACACGGCTGACAATCGATAGCGGAATTCTTATCGTCGCAGCGTGTGACGGTTTGGGCGGGCGGTCGACGGCTGGATCGGACCACCCGGAATGCTGGGGGAGTGGACGAGATCTTCCGGACGGCCGGCGTCGAGGGCAGGGTGCATGCCCGCTGTTTCGACTGCGACGGTGAATTCGGCTGGGGCGCGGACGAACCGGTCGTGCTGTCCTCGGTGGTGAAGGTGCCGCTGGTGCTGGAGTTCGCGCGGCAGGTGGCGGCGGGGCAGCTCGACGCCACCGATCGGGTGCGGGCCACGGCGGCGGATCGGCTCGGCGGGGTGGGGACCGCGGGGTGTCTCGACGATGTCGAGTACAGCCTGCGCGATGCCGCGTACTTCGCGCTCACCGTCAGCGACAACACCGCGGCGGATCTGCTCTTCGATCGGGTCGGGGTCGACAATGTGCGCTCGCTGGTGCGGGAGCTCGGGCTCACCCGGACCCGCGTCGACGGCTCGCTGCGGGACATTCTCTACAGCATGGCCGAGGATATCGGCGCGCGTGACCTGCAGGAATTCGCCCGGCGCTATCCGGAATCGAGTGCGGCGGAGGTGTTCGGGTCGCGGGCGGTGGATCCGCTGCGGACCACCGCGAGCACGCCGCGCGATATGACGCGCATGCTGCTGCTGATCGGGCAGGATCTGGCCGGAGTTCCGGAGGCGTGCGGGTGGGTGCGGGATCTGATGCGGCGGCAGGTGTTCGGGCATCGGCTGCCGTCGGGGTTTGCGCCGGGTACCGATGTCTGGTCCAAGACGGGGACTTTGCCGGGGATCCGCAATGAGATCGGCGTGGTCGGGTATCCGGATGGAAGTCGTTATGCCATCGCGGTTTTCACCGTGTCACACAGCCTGGCCGGGCGGCAGCCCGCGGTGGATCGGGCCATCGGAGAAGCGGCTCGGCAGGCGGTGGAGCGGATTGCTCACGGCCTGCCCGCCACCACATCCCACGGTCGGCGCTGCGGCACGTCTTCGATCGATGCCGTCTGAGGCGGGGCCGGGCGGGATGCGCCGTCGCCCTGCACCACGGTCACGATGACCTCGGCCAGTTCCCGTACCAGCGGATGCGGTGCGGCGGCGGGCCAGGTCAGGGCGAGCCGCCAGGTCAGCGTGCCTTCGGGCAGCGGGCGCCACACCACGCGCGGTTCCTTCTGCGCGACCAAGCCCTGGTCGAAGGCCACGCCGCGGCCGGATAGCACCATGCCGAGCACGAATTCGGGATTGCGGGCGTGCTGCACGGAGGTCGGGCGGAAGCCGTGCTCCCAGCAGGTGCGCAGGGTGGCGTCGTAGAGGCCGGGCGCGGCGGCGCGCGGGAAGATGACCAGACCGTATCCCGCCAGGTCGGCCAGGGTCAGCGTGGATCGCGCGGCGAGCGGCGAGTCGCGCGGCAGCACCACTCCGAGCGGCGTCTCCACCGCCGGGCCCGACTCCAGCCCGACCACATCCACCGGGTACTGGAGCAGCCCCGCGTCCAGTTGCCGATCGGCCAGCAGCCGCACCTGTTCCGCGGTGGTCAGCTCCTGCAGATCCACCCGCACGTCACGGCTCTCGAACGCGGTCACCAGGGCCGCCAGCACCCGTCCCGCCAGTTCCGGTGGCACCCCCACCCGCAGCGAGTCGATCTCCCCTCGATGCGCCTTGCCCACCAGTGCCCGCGCCCGCTCCCACCGTGCGATCAGATCCCGCGCCTCCACCAGCAGAATCTGCCCGGCCTCGGTGAGCTCCACCCGCCGGCTGTCGCGTTCGAGCAGTCTGGCCCCGATATCGCCTTCCAGCTTCTTGATCCGCTGACTCAGCGCCGGCTGCGCGATCTGCAACCGCTCCGCCGCCCGCCCGAAATGCAGCTCCTCGGCGACGGCGATGAAGTAGCGCAACTGACGCAGCGGATCCACCCGTCCGACGATATCGCTTTCCTTATCGCCGGATCATCCCCGGGCGCGCACCTCGAGAATCTGCAGGCAGCGCCCGATCGGGCCGCGCTCATCGTGCAGGACGGTCGAGCACATCCCGACGCCGTCGGGCCCGATCGAGGTCTCCACCGCCAGGCCGATCCACTCGCCTTCCGGCAGCCGGAACAGGTCGATGGTCAGATCGGTATTGAGGAACGTCCACTGGTACGGATCCAGCTGCGCCCCTACCCCGTTCGCGACATCCGCGACCGAGAACACCCGTACCAGCGGCGAAATCTCTTCCCCTTCGACCACCTCGACCAGCGGCTTCACCCACACTCGGCGGGTGATCGCGGTGCTCTCCACGGCGCGGATCTCCACCGACTTCACGTATCCGATGTCCCACCCGTCCGGCACGCCCCAGCCGATCTCGGCGGCCTCCGGCACCGGCGGCAGCGGCGCATCCGCGGTATGCGCGGCCGCGGTGGTGTCGGAGGTGGCGATCCGCCACGCCGCGGCCTTCGCCACCGCCCGGCGGCTCCCATCCGGCTGCGTGGCAACGAGTTCCGCACCGACCAGTTCGACCCGTTTACCCGGTCGTTCGACCCAGGCCCGCACCTCGATCTCACCCACCGGCACCGGCCCCAGAATCTCCATGGTCAGCCGCGCCACCCGCATACCGTCGCGCGGCGCGCACCGCTCCACGGCCCGCGCCAGCAGGGCGGAGGGCGGCGCGCCGTGCTGCATCGACGCCGCCCACACACTCACCGTCGACGCGGTGGCCAGGTATCGCTCGTACCCGTCGGCGGCCGCGCCCCGCGCTAGGTAATACGCCCGTGTCCCCGCCTCGTCCAGCGCGGTCGGTTCCTCTGTCACGTCATGCACCCGGGTCATCGGGCCAAGGTATCAGCCCATGTCCGACGCACTAGACGGTGTACGACCAATGATCGGTCGAGCGCGCCCGGCCGGGTTCGCCGACACCGGAATGAGATCGACTCGCCCGGCCGGAAACGGCGGAAATAAACGATCAGTGTTCACAATCTGGATATTGGATCCCCTATGCCGGAGGTCTGCCTGGATGCTCGTCCATGTGCTCGCGCCGGTCGCGATCGTGTTGGTGGCCATCGGTTTCGCGGTGGGATTGCGGCGGTTCAGCGCCAGCCGCGTGGTCCGGGAGCGGGTGCCCGGCGAACTGCTCGAGACCATCGCCGGTTGCCGGGGGCCGCTGGTGGCGCTGGTGCTGGTGTTCATGCTGCGGGCCTACCAGCCGATCTTCGAGTCCTCGCTGCATTTCGGGACGCGGGGGACGATGCTCAATGTCGCGATGATGCTGATTCTCGGCTGGCTGGCCGTCGCCATCTCGCGGGTGCTGGTCGCCCTGCTGCACCTGCGGCTCGCCGGCCGATTCGCGAGCGATCCGGAGCGCGTCCGGCGAATCCATACCCAGCTCACCGTGTTCCGGGCCGTCATCGCCGCGATCATCTGGTTGGCAACGGCCATCTTCATCATGCTGACCTTCCCCGCGACCCGGCCGATCGCGACCAGCCTGTTCGCCTCGGCCAGCCTGCTCAGCCTGGTGGTGGGTATCGCCGCGCAGGGCACGCTGGGCAGCATGTTCGCCGGACTGCAGATCGCCTTCGGCGACGTCGTGCGCATCGGTGACATGGTCGTCGTCGACGGCCAGCGCGGCATGGTCGAGGAACTCGCCCTCACCTACGTCGTGGTCCGCCTGCTGGACTACCGCCGACTGGTAGTCCCGGTCACCTTCTTCACCACCAAGCCGTTCGAGAACTGGACGCGCATCCACCCCGGCGTGAAGTCCGAAACCCACATCAACCTCGATCTAGCCGCCCCGGTGCCGACGATCCGCACGAAGGTCGCCGACATCATCGAGAACTCCCCCCTGTGAGACCGCGACGAATGGTCCCTGACCATCGCCGAACCGGACCCCGACGCCCACCTCCTCCGCCTGAAGATCGCGGTCACCGGCGAATCCCCGACCGCCGCCTCCACCCTGTGCGAGCACGTCCGCGAACAACTGCAGCACTTCCTGGTCACCGAACTCCCCGAAGCCCTCCCCCAACTCCGACTCGCCCCTCCGATATCCCCACCGAAGCAGTAGCCGAATTCCACAGCCCACACGGCCGGCACACCAGTCGACTTCACCAAGATCAGTGTCCATTGGGAGAGCTACTGACCAGGCGGAACTGTCACGACAGCCGACGGCGTAGTGTCCGCTCGGCATACCGAACAAGGAGTTCGGCCTCGCAGCCCGGTGAGGTTGGGTCGGAGCCGTGTTCGAGCAGCCAGCGGACTCCGCGCAGGCTTCGGAGTGACCACCAGGCGCGGACTACCTCGAGGTCTACGGCTGTTCCGTAGCCGGCGACGACATCATCGAGGTGTTCCTCGTGGCCGAGGGTCAGGGTGGCGATGTCGTAGAGGGCGTCGCCTGGGGCCGCTTCGGACCAGTCGATCACCCCGGTGACCTCGTCGCCGTCGACGAATACGTGGGTGGGCTGTAGGTCGCCGTGGGTGAAGACCGGTGTCCATGGCCGCAGCGCCGCGTCAGCGATTCGGCGGCTGCAATTGACCACATCGATGGGAAGGACGTTGTTCGTGATCAGCCACTCGCATTCGGTATCGAGCTCGACGGTGATTTCGGCAGGACTTCGTCCGAGCCGCGGGGGCAGCGGCGCGTCGTGCAGCATCCTCAGTGCTGCACCAGCCGCCGCCCATGCTTCCGATGACGCGGCGGACGGTTCGCCGAGGCGACCGAGGGCCCTCCCCGGCAAGGCGGCCAGCGCGAGCACCGGGGGCTTGCGCCACAGGACTTCCGGAGTCGGGATCGGCGCCAGCGCCATCGCCTCAACCTCGACATCCGCGCGCTTCTGATCGCTGTCGATCTTCAGGAAAACCTGCCCGACCCGCAGTGTCGCGCGCTCATGATGCGCGGCAACAACCTCGACTTCCTCCACGTCAGCCGCCCATCGGGAGATGCAGGCCCGACTTACGGTGCCGGCCGAGGTAGATGGCGTTGGCGGCGGGGTCGGCTACGACAGCGGTGGCGGGCTGCATGGCGGTGCAGCCTACGCGCCGGGTACGAGGCAGTGGATTCCCTGACCGGCGGGCGTCGGAACGTGGGCCGGGCGGGCGCGGTGGGCGCCCGAGGTGTACCAGTAGACGGCGCCGACGAGGAGACCGCCGCCGATGATATTGCCCGGGACCGTGTAGAGGAGGTTGCGGGCGAGGTCGGTGAAAGTGGCTTGGCCTTCGAGGATTCCGATGGTGTAGAGGGACATGTTGGCTACGCAGTGTTCGAAGCCTGCGGATACGAAGACGAGGACGGGCATCCAGAGGAGGGCGATCTTGGCGCCGGGGGTGCGGACCCGGGAGAACATCCAGACGGCCAGGCAGACGAGCATATTGCAGAGGACTGCGCGCCAGAAGAGTTGGCCACCCGCGAGGGCATTCTTGCCGGAAAGAAGCTCGGCGAGCATATGTTTCGCGGTGGGGGAGGACGTGACGCCGGAGGCGTGAACCATCGCGGCGAAGGCCAGGGTGCCGACGAAATTGCCGAAAAGGGTGGCGGCCCAGGCGATCAGCATATCCTTGACGCCGGTGCGCCCGGACAACGCGCCGACCAGCATGGTCATGACCGTCGAGGTGAACAGCTGCGCCCCGGCGAACATGACCAGGGTCAGCGCGATCGGAAAAACCGCGCCCTCGAGCAGTTTCACACTCGCGGAGTGCTCGGCCACGAACGGCGAGATCGCGACCAGCAGCAGCACCTCGCCGACCGCGATATACGCGCCCGCCAGCATGGCCGACACCAGGAATCGTCCGGGACTGCGCAGCTCCTCGGCCTTGTGAACGGCCTGGTCGACGGTGCTCGCGACATTCTCGGAAGCGGTATTCACTGCCTCGACATTAGGACCCGGCGGTCTGTGCCGACACTGACCAATGTCCCGAATCCCGAGATCAAGGCTTTCAGAGTTTGTAGCCGATGGCGCGCAGGAGCCCGTGCCGGTCGGCGCGGTCGGCCTCGGATTCGATGCCCAGCGGTGCGCCGCCGTCGACCACGCCGACGATGCCGCGGCCGAGAGCGGTTTCGGCGATGAGCACCTCGACGGGGTTGGCGGTGGCGCAGAAGATGCCGCAGACCTCGGGGACGTTGCGGATCGCGTTGAGGACGTTGACCGGGTAGCCCTCGCGCAGGAAGACGATGAAGGAGTGGCCCGCGCCGACCGCGGTCGCGTTCTTGGTGGCGAGTTCGACCAGGTCGTCGTCATTGCCGGAGTAGCGAATCAGCCGGGGGCCGGAGGCCTCGCAGAAGGCCAGGCCGAACCGCAGGTGCGGGGAGGTCCCGGCCAGCGCCTCGTGCAGATCCTCCACGGTCTTGATGAAGTGCGATTGCCCGATGATGACATTGAGCTCATCGGGCTTGTCGATGGGCACCGCAGTCAGTTCCATGGCCCTATCGTGCCTCGCCACGGGCCCGATGTACGCGAAATCGCGCCCGCCACCCGGATGTGGGCGACGGGCGCGATCAGGATCGGGTCAGGAGACGCGATCGGGTTCGGGCGTCGGGACCGCGATCGATTCGGCCGGGTGGGCCCGCTGCTTGCCGAGCACGGAATGCGAACGGCTGTAGGCGAAGTAGATGACGATGCCCAGCACCATCCAGATCACGAAGCGCAACCAGGTCTCGATGGACAGATTGAGCATCAGCCACAGGCAGGCCAGCGCCGCCAGAATCGGAATCACCGGGACCAGCGGGACGCGGAAGCCGCGCTTCAGGTCGGGGCGGGTGCGGCGCAGGATCGGCACGCCCAGCGAGACCAGGACGAACGCCACCAGGGTGCCGATGTTCACCATTTCCTCGAGCGTCCCGAAGTCGACGAAACCGGCCAGCAGCGCGCACACGACGCCGACGATGACGGTCAGCCGCACCGGGGTGCCGTGCTTGCCGGTGTGCGCCAGGCCGCGGGGGAGCAGGCCGTCACGGGCCATGGCGAACAGGACGCGGGTCTGGCCCAGGAACATGACCATGACGACCGTCGACAGGCCCGCCAGCGCGCCGATCGAGATGATGTTCTTCACCCAGGTAGCGCCGTGGATCGCGAAAGCCGTTGCGAGCGTCGCGTTTCCGCTGTCCAGCTCGGTGTAGGGCACCATGCCGGTGAGCACCAGCGACACCGCGATGTAGAGCACGGTGACAATCGCCAGCGCGCCGAAGATGCCGCGCGGGACATCACGCTGCGGATTGCGGGTCTCCTCCGCGGTGGTGGCCACCACGTCGAACCCGACGAAGGCGAAGAACACCAGCGACGCCGCCGCCAGCAGGCCGTACCAGCCGAAACTCGTTCCGCCCGAACCGGTCAGGAAGGAGAACAGCGACTGGTGCACGCCGCCCGCCTGCTCCGACGGCTGCGACGGCGGAATGTAGGGGCTGAGGTTGGATGCCTTGAAGTAGGTCGCGCCGACCACCAGTACGAGCGCGATCACGGCCAGCTTGATGGCGACCGCCACGGCCGAGACCCGCGAGGACAGCTTGGTGCCGGTGGCCAGCAGCACGCCGACGATCGCGATGATCAGCACCGCGCCCCAGTCGAACGAGACCGACCCGACGTGCGCGACCGGATTCACCAGCCCGCCGAGGACCTCCCCGAGATACTGCGACCACCCCTTGGCGACCACCGAAACCGCAAGGGCGAATTCGAGAATGAGATCCCACCCGATGATCCAGGCGATGACCTCGCCGAAAGTGGCGTACGCGAAGGTGTACGCACTGCCCGCCACCGGCACCGTCGAGGCGAACTCGGCGTAGCACAGCGCCGTCAGTCCGCAGGCGATGGCCGCGAACACGAAGGCCAGCGAGACCGACGGCCCCGCCACCGTGCCCGCGGTCCGGGCGGTGAGCGTGAAGATGCCCGCCCCGATGACCACCGCGACACCGAAAATGGTGAGATCCCTCGCGGTCAGATCCTTGCGTAGCTTGGAATCCGGCTCATCGGTATCCCGGATCGATTGCTCGACCGATTTGGTGCGGAACATTCCGCTCGCGAACGCCACTTTGCGTCTCCTTCCTGAAAAGCGGTGCGATCAGAGCGCCCGCGGGATGGCGTCGAGACGCCGCTCCGCGAACCTGTTCGCCGCCGCACCGGTGCCGATTCCCTCGGCCTTGCTTTCCGCGATGATGTCGCGGCAACGGTCGAAGATGCCCCTCACCGCGTCTTCGACCTCGGCCGCGGCTGCCTTACGCAGCTCACCGGCCACCTGAATGAGCCCGCCACCATTGGCCACGAAATCCGGGACCCAGGTGATGCCGCGCTCGTTCAGGGCGTATTCGACTGCGGGCGTGGCCAACTGGTTGTTGGCGGCGCCGCAGATCAGCTTCGCCTCGATGGCCTCGGCGCTGGACGCGGTGAGCGTCCCGCCGAGCGCGCAGGGGGCGTAGACGTCGACCGGAGCGGTGGAAACCGTGCTCAACAGTCGAACCGAAGGGTGATCGCTCGAAATGCGTTCCAGCGCGGCCTGGTTCACGTCGGTCGCGCAGACCTCCGCGCCGTCGGCCAGCAGCAGCTGGATCAGTTCGCGCCCGACCTTGCCGACGCCCTCGACGCCGACCGTCCGACCGGCCAGAGTCGGTGCGCCCCAGACAGATTCGGCACCGGCGCGCATGGCGTTGAACACGCCCAGCGCGGTGAGCCGGGCACTGTCACCCGAACCGCCCGCGCCGGTGCTGCGACCGGTGACATGGCTGGTGTAGCGGCCGATGGTGTCCAGATCGTCGGTATCGGTGCCCACATCACCCGCCGTGATGTACCGCCCGCCAAGGGATTCCACGAACCGCGCGTAGGCCGCGAACAGCTCCTCGCTCTTGTCCACCGCCGGATCGCCGATGATGACGGCCTTGCCGCCACCCAGATTCAGCCCGGCGGCCGCCGCCTTGTAGGTCATGCCCCACGACAGCCGCAGCACATCGTCCAGCGCCGCCGACTCCGAGGCGTACGGGTACATCCGGGTCCCGCCCAGCGCCGGACCCAGCGTGGTCGAGTGAATCGCGATGATCGCCTTGAGCCCGCTCTTGTCGTCCTCGCAGAACACCACCTGCTCGTGGCGTCGCCCGCTCAACTCCTGAGAGCGCCCGAAAACCCCTGCGTCGGTGTGCATTGCGGTCACAATCGATTCCTTTCGTGGACGCCGCTTGTGGCGGCTGGTGGGTGGCCGCGTGGTGGGCGGCCGGGTGGGCTGTCGCTCGGTGCGCCAGCCGGTTTGCCGCGGCGTGCGGCGGTGGTGGTGGTGCCTCGCTCGTGTTCGCTGAGCGGGCCGCTGCGGTCGGGGGTCATGTGGTCGCGCCGTGCGCTGCCACGCGGCGGCCCGAGTCCGGCGGCAGGAGAGATTGCCGCTGGATCGCGCCGGGCCGGTATGGAATTGGTCGGGGGCGAGGGGCACCCGTCACCGGGGCTGCCGAGCGCGGCCCGGCTGGGTGTCGGGACCGTCTGGTTTCAGGCGGCCACCCGCGGATCAGCCGTCGAGGCCGAGTTCGCGGAGGCGGGTGCGGTACAGCTCGACGTTGCCGAGCTTGACGTCCTCGTAGCCGCGGACCAGGTCGGGGAGACCGGCCGCTTCGGTGGCGGTGGCGTAGCTCTGGTCGGTCAGTCCGGCCGCGAGTCGGTGGACCATTTCGGTGTAGTGGGACAGGAGTTCCCGCTCCACCTTGCGGACGTGGGCGTAGCCGAAGGGATCGAGCTTGGTGCCGCGCAGGGACTTGCCCTTGGCGAGGAGTTTCAGGGCCACATGGGATTTGGGGGTGAGGCCGATCTTCTTCTTGCGGCCCAGCGCCCGCAGCATCGGGGGATGCAGCTTGTAGGTGAGGTTTTCGCCGCCGGGGACCTGGGCCCGCGCGTCGGCGAGGAAGGCGGGATCCACCAGCAGGCGGGCGACCTCGTACTCGTCCTTGTAGGCGGTGAACTTGTGCAGGCCGCGCGCGACCGCCTCGCTGAACTCGGTGCGCTCGGTGACGGTGCGTTCGGCGGTCCAGGCGGCCTGGACCGTCTCGATGTAGCGGCGCGCGACCTTCGCGTTCTGGTAGTCGACCAGCTCGGCGGCGCGCAGCTCCACCAGCCGCCGGACCTCACCGTCGAAGCTGGTTCCGGCCAGCAGCTCGGCAGGCGCGACGCGCGGAACACGATGCGTAGCAGCCGATTCGGTCGCGATCGCGAAAGCCTCCGGATCCGCGATGGCCACCCGGCCCCAGCGGAACGCCGCGATATTGGCCGCCACCGCGACCCCGTTGATACCGATCGCCTCTTCGATCGCCGCGGCGGGCAGCCGCAGGCCGCCGGTCTGGAAGGCCGCACCGACCATCAGGAAGTTGGCCGCCGCGGTATTGCCGAACAGTCGCAGCGCCGCGGCCAGCGCATCGAAATCGAAGAGCGAATCCGACACCCCCGCAAGGCGATCCAGCAGCGGCTGGGTGTCCGGGTACTGCACCGACTTGTCGTAGACCATGTCACCGGTCGGCGTCTGGCTGGTCGAGGCGACCACGACGGTGCCGTCCGGATTGCCGTACTGGAGGTTGTTGGGATCGGCCGCGGTCAGCAGATCGATGGCCATGATGCAGTCGGCGCTGCCCGGGGTGAGCCGGTTGGACGGCTCCAATTCCGTTGTGGAGAAGCGCAAGTGGGACAGCACCGGCCCGGCCTTCTGGCTCAGCCCGATCTGATCCAGGCTCTCGACCGAGTACCCGGCCCGCAGCGCGGCGGTGGCCAGCACCTGGTTCACCGTGACGATGCCGGTGCCGCCGATACCCGCGATGAGCACGTTCTGGGTGCCCAGCGGCGCGCCCAGTTCCGGATCGGCCACGGCGGGCGGTTCGGCGGGCTTGCCGCGCTTGGAACCCTTGCGGCCCTTGGCCTCCGGGTTCACCTCCACCGTCACGAACGACGGGCAGTCCCCGTCCAGGCAGCTGTAGTCGGTATTGCACGAGGTCTGATCGATGCGCGTCTTACGCCCGAACTCGGTCTCCACCGGCTGCACCGACAGGCAGTTCGACTTGGTGCCGCAATCGCCGCACCCCTCGCACACCGCCTCGTTGATCACCACGCGCGTATTGCGCACCGGCAGCGTCCCACGCTTGCGCTGCCGCCGGGCATCGGCGGCGCAGTGCTGGTCGTAGATCAGCACCGTCACGCCCTCGATCTCGCGCAGCATCCGCTGCGCCTCGTCGAGCCGATCGCGATGCCACAGCAGCGTGCCCTTGGCCAGCTCTTTCCGATTGTGCCGCTTGGGATCATCGGCGCAGATGACGATCTTCTCGACGCCCTCGGTGGTCAGCTTGTGCGTCAGCCGAGCGACCGACAGCTGCCCCTCCACGTCCTGCGCGCCGGTCATGGCGACGACCTCGTTGTAGAGCAGCTTGTAGGTGATGTTCACCCCCGCCGCCACGCACGCCTGTACCGCCAGCTGCCCGGAGTGGAAGAACGTTCCGTCGCCGACATTCTGGAACAGGTGCGGCACATCGGTGAACGGCGCCTGCCCGATCCACTGGCTGCCCTCGCCGCCCATCTGGGTCAGCCCGGTCACCGCGCTGTCGCTGCGCCCGGACAGGGTGACCAGGGTGTGGCAGCCGATGCCGCCGCCGCCGATCGAGCCCTCCGGGATCGCGGTGGAGCGATTGTGCGGGCAACCGGAACAGAAGTACGGGGTCCGCTTGGCCGACAGCACCTCCAGCGAAAGCGCGGGCGGCGGAGCCTTTGTCAGCTCGACTCGATCCCGCAGCACCCGCCGCAGCGGAGCCAGCAGCCGTCCCGCGGTGAGCTCGCCGTCGAACGGCATGAGCGGCATGCCGTTCGCGTCCAGCTTGCCGATGATCCGCGGCGCATGCGCGGTGCCGTAGAGGATTTCACGGATCTGGGTCTCGATGAACGCGGTCTTGTCCTCGACCACGATCACCTCGTCGAGCCCCGCCGCGAACTCGGTGACCTTGTGCGCCCCAATGGGATACGGCATCCCGATGCGCAGCAGCCGAATGCCCGCGCGATGCATGGCCGCCTCGTCCACGCCCAGGTCGACCAGTGCCTGGCGGACCGCGTCGAACGTGGTTCCGGTGGCCGCGATACCCAGGCGCGCCCGCACGGGATCCACCTCGATGACATCGAGATCATTGGCCGCGCCGAAGGCGCGCACCGTGGCCCACCGCGGCCCGTACAGGTCCGCCTCGGCCAGCACGCTGTCCGCCGGAGCCGCCATGGGCCGCTGCCGGTAGGCGAAAGTCTTTCCCTCCCACTGCACCTCGGGCACCGAGATGGGCAGGTCGGCGACCGCGGAATCGACCGTCCACGCCCCGTCGGCGACATCGGCCACGATCTTCATGGCCACGATGCACCCCGAGGCCCTCGACAGCGCCACCCCCTGCATGCCCATCGTGATGATCTCGCGCGCATTGCGCGGGAACAGCACCGGTACCCCCATGGCGGCCAGCGACCGCTCGCTCACCGCGGGCACCGTCGATGACTTCGAGGCCGGATCATCGCCCACCAGCAGCAGTACGCCGCCGCGCGGATTCACCCCGTACATGTTCGCGTGCCGGATGGCATCGGTTGCCCGGTCCACGCCCGGACCCTTGCCGTACCAAACACCCACCACGCCATCGTGTGTCGCCGTCCCGGCCGGTAGATCGGCCTGGCTGCCCCACACCGAGGTGGCCGCGAGTTCCTCGTTGAATCCCGGCACGAAGGTGATGTCGTGCTCCGACAGCACATTCGGCATGCCCAGCAGCATCTTGTCGACTCCGCCCAGCGGGCTGCCCTGATACCCGGACACGAAGGTCGCCACCCGGTGCCCGGCGCGCATATCGCGAACGTGCTGCTCGACGAGCAGTCTGGCAATGGCTTGCACGCCGGTGAGAAGCACCGGACCCGCGCCGGACCGGTAGCGGTCGGCGAGGTCGTAGGGCGTAGCCGGTTCGGCCTGCCGGACAGGCGCCCAGGCAACGTCGGTCATGGACAGTCACCACACTCTCCACAGCCTCGTGAGCTGCAAACGAAGGGGATCTAGCGATCGGTGCAGCGAAATCTGCCGTGAAGTGTGATCTGTGTCAACAGGGGTGCGAAAAGTTGATCAGACTGCTCAAAAGTGATCTGGAGCACTGTGACGCGCGCAGCATTCTGCTCAGGCGCCGGGGCTCCCCGTCAGATGCTCGACGAGCGGCAGCGACCGGTACTCCACCGGAGTCGCCAGGGCCAGCATGGTTTCGGTGTGCTTGACCCCGGGAATGGCGTGCACCCGCTGAATGATCGCCAGCAGATCCGGTTGCGACCGCGCGGCAATGCGCACCAGCAGATCCGAGCGCCCCGTCGTGGCATGCACCTCGAGCACATTCGGGAACTCCCGCAGCGCCGCGACGATGTCGTCCATCTTGTTCTGATTCAGCTCGATCCCGAGGAACGCGTGCACCGCGAACCCGATCGCCTCCAGATCCACATCCGGCGGATACCCCCGCACCACCCCGGACGCCTCCAGCCGCTTCATCCGGGCCTGCACCGTGTTCCGCGCGATCCCCAGCCGCTGCGCCAACTCCAGGATCGGCGCCCGCGGATCGGACGCCAACTCCGCCAGCAGCGCGGAATCCAGCCCGTCGATCTTGATGCTCATAACGCATTCTCCCATTCCGGCCGAGCGGTCCGGACCGGGCGGACGGTCTTGTCGAACGTGTCCGCAGGTCCGGATTAACGCCGCTTCCGGCATGCTCGATGATCAGTTCGTGAAGCGAGACCGGAGGGATTCATGAGGGTCGGGGCAGTGGCGGCGGTCGCGGCGGCAGCGGGGCTGGCCCTCGCCGTGAGTGGATGTCAGGACACCACCACATCGGGCGGTGCGACAACGACATCCGGGGGTACCACGGCGGCGGGCCAACAGCCCGCGGCTCCGGCCGGTAGTGGGCACGGCCTGTGCTTCGACCTGAACTCGGATCTGGCGCGATCGGCGATCGCGAAATTGTCCGCACCGCCGGTCGGACAGTGGCAGACCGGGCAGGTCAGCGAGAACCCGATCTCCTCCGGCTGCGACGGGGTGCTGTCGTGGATGACGGTGAACTCCAACGTCAATCACCCCTACACCCACGTGCTGTTCTTCACCGGCGGCACCTACCTGGGCACCGCCACCACCGACCCGTACATGTACACGATGGTCACGGCGAAGACCTCCACCAGCCTGTCCCTCACCTACCACTGGCTCCAGGCCGACGACGCCATGTGCTGCCCGAAGGGCGGGCCGAGCGTCGTCACCTTCACCCTGAAGGGCGCCAAGGTCACCGCCGACGGCCAGTTCCCGCCCCACGCCTGAGACGGCGCCGGGCCGGGTGGCTACGAGACGCGGCTGTGGACCGCGCCCGCGACCGCCGCGTCTCCGACGGGGGTGGGGTGGAACGGCAGGCCGACCAGATTCACCTTCGGGTCCAGGACGGACAGCAGCCAGGGGTCGGCGGAGCAGAGGCCGTGGCCGGCGGTGGGCGTCCGGGCATCCACGAAGTCGATCGAGAGCAGTTGGGCCGCATCGCGTTCGGCGTCGTCTATGCGGTTCCAGAATTCGTTGATGGCGGTGGCGCGGGGCTGGACGTAGCGGAAGGCGCCCAGTACGTCGAGGCACCAGGCGGTCGAATTCTCCGGGGCCAGTTCGGGGTAGCCGACCAGTTCGATCCTGGCGTTGGGGGCGTAGTACTTCACGTAGTCGACGACCTTGCGGATGCGGTCGGCGTAGGCCGCGCCGGTGACCGTGTCGAGGTCGGGCCAGCGACCCTGCGCGACCGCGTCGGTGTCGCAACCCTTTTCGAGGTTGAAGGCACAGGTCAGCTGGGCGGGGGCATCGGCGGTGGTGGCGGAATCGCGGGGCCACTCGTCATTGGCGCCGAGCTGGATCGCGACCACTTTGGTGCGCGGGCCGAACGCCCCGTCCTTGGCGGCCTTGATGGCCAGCTGCGCCAGGGTGTAGCCGTCGCGGCCGGGCACCTGCTGGCCGGTCGAGGTCACCGGGCCGCTGTCGATCGAGGCGTTGGTGCAGGTGGCGTTCTCGAAGTCGGCCGCCTCGACGCCCATGAGCTGGCTCAGCCGGACGGGCCAGGAGGTGTCGCGATGCAGGCATTCGTGGGCCGAGGCGTCATTGTTGCCGTCGCACTTGACCAGTACCCCGTCGCAGGGCGGGTTGGCGGCGAACGAATCACCCATGACCACGAGCGTGCGGCCCGCCGCCGGGGTCGGTTCGTCGGCGGACGCGATGCCGGTCGATCCGGCGGCGGTGAGCACGGCGGCGACGGCGGCCAGCCGGAGCGGAAGAACGGCCGCGCGCTTGGGCCTGAAGCTGATCATGCACATCCTCGATAAGTGGTACCGGCGGTGGTGCTCACGAGGCCGGTGGGACAACCATATAGGTCAGCTTCGGCCACGCAACGGACATGGGTACCAAGGGATCTCGGCAGATCCAAATGCTCACCTGATCGTTCTGCCCGCCGATGCCGAGGCGGTTGTCCAGCCGCGCCGCGGGTGTGGTGTGGGCGAAGCCGGCCAGGAAGGCGCGCGTCTGCGGCCCGTCATTGAATCCGACGTAGAGGATGGTCCGGGCCGAGTCCGGCGGCGGACCCCATTCGGCGAAGCCACGATTGGGGCTGTAGACCGGCGGGATCCATTCCGACCGCCGGTACCGGTCGAGCGCACCGGCCTGGTTGTAGGCCGCGGCGACGACCGCCGCGTCGGCCTGTTCCTCCGGCGGCAGGCCGATCGCCACCCTGTGCGCCGCGTCGGCCAGGTCCGGCCAGCTGTCGTTGCCGTAGTGCTGCAGGAAACCCCAGTAGCCCTCGTTGTCCGGCACATCGATCCAGCTCTTCGGGTACGGCAGCATGGCCAGTCCGGCGGTCAGCACCGCCGAGGCGACGATGAGGCCGGTGAACAGCCGCCGCAGATTCGCGCGCGTCCCGGCGGTTTCGAGCAGGCCGGACAGGACTGCCGCGCCCGCGCCGAAGATGGCGGGGACGATCCCGGCGACGTAGTAGGAGCGGCCGTGCTCGACGATCACCAGGACCACCATCACCGCGGCCGCGACCAGCACGAACCGGTACGGCCGCAGCTTCGGTGAGCGGGCCAGGCCGTAGAGACCCAGCAAACCCAGTCCGCCGCCGAGGAATCCGGTGGTCACCATGATCGCGGCCACGGTTCCCCACGGGCCGCCGTCGGTCTGCGCGGTTTCGTGGGCGATGGCGGCATTGGTCGCCAGCTGCGGCCAATCCCGGGCGGCCTGCCACAGCAGGGCGGGGGTCATGGCCGCGGCGAAGATCAACAGCCCCAGCCACAGCGCGGGTCGGCCCAGCATCGCGCGGGGTCCGGCAATGAGCACGCCGGCGGCGATACAGGCCCCGAGCATCAGGATCAGCCACTTGTCCTGCACGTCGAGCGCCGCCGCCACACCCGCCGCAATGAGCAAGCGGTCCTGGCGGATTCGCACCCAGCGGACCAGCAGCCAGACGATCAGGGCCTGGCACGCCACGTCGAAGGCGACGCTGTCGAGCACGGTGTAGGCGACGACGAACGGCGACATGGCGTAGGCCGCCGCGGTCAGCATCTGATAGCGCGGCCGCGCGCCGCACTCGAAGGCCACCGCCGCCGCGAGCACCGACACCGCGACCAGCAGCAGCAGTCCGGGGATCCGCAGCGCGACCACCGATCCCGGCGTGATGAGATCGCCCAGCCGCGCGATCAGCGGGATCACCGGACCGTTGTCGACGTAATCGACCGCGAGCCGCCGACCGCACGCCAGGTAGTACAGCTCGTCGCCCGCGAACTGGAACCGCATGGCGGAGACCGACCAGACCAGCGTGATCAAGCCGGACACCAGGACGACGCCCCGCCACGCGAAACGTGCCGGCGCGGCCGTCGATTCGGGTTGCGAGGTATAGGTAAGCGTCATTGCTGCTCCGATGGATGCGCCGGGTCAGCGGGTCTGCGCGACGTGGCCGAAGACGGCTTCGGCCACGGCGGTGTCCCCGCGCGGTGAGGGATGGAAGGGCAACCCGGCCGGATCGGTCCGCGGATCCAGGAAACCGTTGAACCACGGATCGGCGGCACACAGACCGTGACCGGCGGTCACCGGCTTGACGTCGACGAAGTCGATCCCGAGGATTCCGGCCGCGTCGCGTTCGGCTACCTGGAGCCGATTCCAGTACTCGACCATGGCTCGTGCCCGAGGCTGGACCCAGCGGACGACGCCGAGGATATCGAAGCACCACGCCGTGGCGTCCTCCGGTGTCACTTCTGGATAACCGACCAGTTCGATTCTTGCGTTGGGCGCGTAGTACTTCACGAACTCGACGACCTTGCGCATGCGATCGGCGTAGGCCGCACCGGTGACCGCGTCGAGGTCCGGCCAGCGGCCCTCGGTCACCGCATTCTCGTCACAGCCGCGCACGACATCGAGCGTGCAGGTGAACACCCGGGTCGCGTCCGGGCTGACGGCGGCGTCGCGGGGCCACGCGTCGTTGAAGCCCATCTGGATCGCCACCACCCGGGTCCGCGGGCCGAACGCGCCGTCCTCGGCGGCCTGCCGGACCTCCTGGGTCAGGGTGTAGCCGTCGCGGCCGGGCACCTGCTGCCCGGTGGAGGTCGCCGGACCGGTGTCGATCGTCGCGCTCGAGCACGAGTTGTTCTCGACGTCGGCCGCTTCGACGCCCATCAGCGTGCTCAGCTGGACGGGCCAGGAGGTCGGGCCGTGCAGGCAGGCCCGCAGTCCGGCGCTGCTGGTATCCACGCACTTCACCAGCACCGCATCGCACGGCGGGTTCGCGGTGTACGAATCACCCAGCACGACAAGGGCGCGGCCCGCAGCGGGTTCGGCATCGGCCGCCGCCGTGCCGATCGGGACCGTGCAGGCGAGCGCGCCGACGACGGCCGCGGCCAGCCGGGGCGGGAGAACGCCACCCTTGGTCCAGGTACTGGTCAATGCAAATCCTCATCGAGTCACAGGCGGGCCGGTTTAGGCTTCGACCGTGACGCAGGTCTCAGCAGCTGACCGGTAAAGCAAAATAGCTCTATTTCACTTTGTTGGCAAGCAGCCGCCCGGCGTTCGGGCATCCCTCCTCGAACCCTATGCAGGACAAGCGTACTGCTGAATGCCGTTCAGCTTGACGGCCACCGCTATCGAGGAGGGTCGGGACTCGTCCTCGATAGCGGCGCACTGGCCGACGGCCCTATTGTCTGCAACCGGCCCGGCGGCCCGGCCTCACCTCAGGTGTCGGGTGAAGAACCGGTTCGCCTCCTCCCCGGCGTGCTGCGGGACGCCGGTGTGCCCGCCCATATTGGCGTGCAACGTCTTCTCCTTGGAGCCGAAGGCGTCGAACAGATCCAGGGCCATCTGCCGGTCGTTTCCTTCGTCGTCCCACTGGAGCAGGACGTGCAGCGGAATGGTGACCTGCCGGGCCTCCTCGATGATGCTGCGGGGAACGAAACTCCCGGCGAAAAGGACGGCGGCCTCGATGCGCGGCTCGACCACCGCCAGCCGGGTGCCGATGGCGATCACCCCGCCCGAGTAACCGACCGGGCCGCCGATCTCGGGCAGCGCGAGAAGGGCGTCCAGAGCGGTTTGCCATTCCGGGACCGCCTTGTCGACCAGCGGGAGGATGAGCCGGTCGACGATCTCGTCGTCGACCGGCCCGCCGGCCGCCAGCGCCCGGCGCAGGTCGGCGAGGGCCGAATCGGCGGCGGCCGAACGGGGTCGGTCACCGCTCCAGGGGAGCTCGATGGTGGCCACGGCATAACCCTCGGCTACGGCGTGCCGGGCCCGGGCGAGCAGTCGCGGGTACGCCTTGCGCAGCCCGAAGGGAGGGGGACTGACCAGGATCAGCGGTACCGGTGTGGAGGCGGATGCGGGTGTCCACAGGATGCCGGGGATCTCGCCGAGGGTGAATTCGCGCTCGAGGATGTCGTTGTCGAGGTGCTGTTCTGAAATGAGTTGCACGGTCGTGCCTTTCGGGAGTGCTGAAAACGGCGCTCCCGGACGACCTCTATCGCCCGACCGTGACCCCGGAGGGGAGCACCCACGTCGATACTGCGTTCACGGGTACCACCTCCTCGTTCTCCGGCACGGCCACCGTAATGGTAGCAGCGGTCGCAGTCGTCCGCCAACGAATTGTTGCGGTGGCCTCCTAATTTGAAGGTGACTGTCGTCCGCATCTGTACCAGCGGATTCGTTACCGGAACCCTGTTGTCGTGTGGGTGATTCGGGTGAAAAGCAGCGGTGCAACGGGTCGGTCGAAGCTGACCGACTGCCGGACAGCGCGGTTTCGGACCGTCCGTTGGGCATACTGCCCTGTGTGGCCATGACCCGGCAGCTCGCCCGCATCCCGACGGTGTTGCTCGCCAAATGTCGCGAGTCGGTGCAGGCGCTGGACACGGTGTGTTCGTTCACCGCGGTGCCGGACACCGATTATCTCGATCTGGATTGGTGGCCTCTCGTTTTGGTGCCGACGTGGAAACGGACGGGAGCAGACCAAACGGTATTGGAGGCATTGAGCCTTTTTCATCGTTGTGCGGCGTGAATCTCGCGGTCCTGTAGCACGTGGATGGCCTTGGCCAGCGATCCGGCTCGGTGCGGGCAACAACGCAGTTTCTGCAGCACCTTCCTGGTCAACGTGATGCCCGCGTTCGGGCCGCCCACCGCGCTCGTGCTGGTGCTGTTCAAGCTGAATTGGCATCTGAATCCCGTTGTCCTGGTTGTGGCGGGCGCGCTGACGAGCGGTTGCGGACGATATCTGCTGGCCACCGCGACGGGCCGGATTCGCGCCCGGGTGAGTCCGCATCGCCAGGAGAGCCTGCGAGCGGCCCGCGACTACCTCACCAGCCACAAAGGCCGATCACTGCTCGGGCTGAGCGTCTTTCTCCTGTCCCCGATCCCCTCGGCGCCGCTGTTCGAGGCCGCCGGGCTGATGGGCATTCGGTTGCTGCCGATCACGGTGGCGTTCATCGGCGGACGGCTCGTCAGCTACTCCCTCTACGTCGGCGCCACAAGCATCGCGGAGAAGAGCCTGGGCGCGGTGTTCACCGACGCGGTCACCTCGGTGTACGGGATCGCCCTTCAGCTGATCCTCCTGCTGCTGGTCGTGCCACTGGCCCGAATCGATTGGACGAAACTACTTCCCGCCACACCGGGCGATCCCGGCGATGGTCAGCACCTGCCCTACGGCGATATCGAATCGTAAAGACCTGCACTCCAGTGACTTTCGTCCGATGTAGGAATCCGCTTCACGGTCGATAGTGAGAGAAAACGAGAACCGGAGTCGGAGCCATGACGATACTTACCCGTCGCTCGCCGGCGGTCGGCAGCGAATCCGGGAATCGTCATCGATGGCGAATCCTCACTGCCGCGATACTCGCCGGGGCGGGTCTCGCCTATGCGTTGTGGCTGGTGGAATTCGCACTGCCGACACGACTTTCGCTGATCTCCAGCTTCGTCAGCGAGCACTATGTGGTGTCTCAGCCCTACCACCTGCTCTTCCGCGGCGGGGACGTCATCGCGGGCATCCTCTATACGGCGGCGGCCGCTCTAGTGGCCGCGGGGCGCCGCGCGGGTGATCGGCTCATCGCCGGTACGGTCGCAGCGGCGGCGCTGTTCGGGATGGCGACCGTGACCGACGCCGTGTTCGTGCCGGACTGCCTCACCACGGTCGATCCTGAATGCGAGCGAAGGGAATTCGCCGCGCAAGTGTCCTGGCATCACCTCGCGCATCTGGGATCGAGCGTCGTTTCCCAGCTCGCCGCCATCACCGTCGTACTCGCTCTCGAGCGGCTGGCCACACGATCGTGCACCCGCATCGATCGGGTGAGTCTCCGGACGGGGCTGGCCGTTGTGATCGTCGCCGGGCTGGCCTGTGTGGCCGGTTATCCCTTCGGGTGGGTAGGCGTTCCGCAGCGGATTCAACTGGTCGCGTTGAGTACGATCACGATCGGGGTGGCCTGGCGAATCGCGTTTGCCGATGGTGGCGAGATCCTCACCGGTCGAGGACGAAGGGCCCTGCCGGTCGGTGGCGCCGATGGTGACGATGAATCATGACCTCCGATATCGATGCCCGCCCGGCCGCCGAACCGGTGGTGGCCTGCACCGGGCTGACGAAGGATTTCGGCGCGGGCCGTGGTGTTTTCGACCTGGACCTCACCGTCGGCTGTGGGGAGACGTTCGGTTTCATCGGCCCCAACGGCGCCGGGAAGACGACCACGATTCGCCTGCTTATGGACCTCGCGCGTCCCGATCGCGGGCATGCCACGATCTGCGGGCTCGACGCGCACACCGACAGCGTGGAGATCAAACGCAAGATCGGTTATCTGCCCGGCGAACTGGTGCAATGGCCGCGGGTCAGCGCGGGCTACGTGATCGGCATGCTCGCGGGCCTGCGCGGCGGCGTGGACGAGGACTACATCCAGGCCCTCGCCGAGCGACTGCGCTTGGACCTCGGCCGCCGCTACGAGGAACTCTCACACGGCAACAAGCAGAAGGTCGGATTGATCCAGGCGTTCATGCACCGGCCCGAATTGCTGGTCCTGGACGAGCCGACACTGGGACTGGATCCGTTGATGCAGCGTGTCTTTCACGAACTGCTGCACGAAGCCGTGGCGGGCGGCGCCACCGTGCTGCTGTCCTCGCATGTGCTCTCGGAAGTCGAATCGGTCTGTGACCGCATCGGGTTGATCCGCGACGGCCGGGTGTGGAAGGTCGGCTCGCTGAACGAGTTGCGGGTCACGCGGATTCACCGTGTCGAGGCGATCGTGTCCGGGGCACTGGATCCGGCGCGACTTCGTGAGATTCCGGGTGTCGGCGATCCTCGGGTCACCGGATCTCGTCTCACCTGCTCGGTGCAGGGCTCGATCGGGCCGCTGCTGGACGTGTTGACGGCGGCCGGTGTCGTCGAACTGGACAGCCACGAATTGTCGCTCGAGGAGGTGTTCCTGCATGAGTTCGAAACCGCTCGTGAGCCTGCGGCTGGCCGCTGACACCGTCCGCGGCCATCGCCGGGGCATCCTCGGCTGGACTGTGGGCAGCGCCGTCGCCATAACGGCCATCGGCGCCGGATTCCGCAGTGAGACAGAGCGCTTCGCCGGCTGTCCGAAAGGTATGGCCGATAGCATGCAGGCGGGGGTGCAGGCCATGCGGCTGCTGCGCTGGCCCGCCGATCGGCTCGACACTCTCGGTGGCTACCTGACGTATCACAACATCACCCTGCTGGTGCTGTTCCTGACCCTCTACGCGGCGGTGCAGGGGGAGGAGCGGTCCGTGGCGCCGAGGCCGGGCACTCGATCGAGTCGATCCTGGCCACCGGACGAACGCGGGCACAGCTGGTGCGCGACCGCGCCCTGGGATTCGCGATGGTGCTGGCGCTGATCGGGTTCGGACTCGGCGCCGGGTTGGCGCTGGCCATGGCGGTCGGTGGCGACTCCGATCCGGTCGGCTCGTTCGCGATCGCATTCGCCGCGGCGGCATGCGCTTTCGCCGGTTACGGTCTCGGCGCGGCGGTCGCGCAGCTCGCGGCGACCGCACGCTCGGCCGGTGCGGTCGCGGCGCTGGTCGTGGTGGCGCTCTACCTCTACACCAATGTGTGGGACCGGTTCGGGCCGTTGACGATGCTGCGATTCCTGTCGCCGTTCTATTACTTCGCACGGTGTCGTGCCCTGGTGCCCGGCGCGGGTTTCGACGGGTTCTCGCTGGTCGGCCTGGTGCTGGCGGCCGCGGGCCTGAGCGGTGTCGCGGCCTGGCTGTTCGGACGTCGCGATGTCGGCAGTGCGCTGTGGACACGGTCGGTCCGTCACGCGAAACCCGTTCGGCCGGTGCAGCGTCCCGTACTGAATCGGTTGTGGTCGGCCTCCGTGCTGCGGGAGCGCAGCGGGCTGGCAGTGTGGTCGGCGGCGTCGGCGGCGGCGCTCGGGTTGATGGCGTGGCTGGAGCCCGAAGTGATCGACATATGGGACAAATTCGATCTCACCCGCCGGATGCTGCAGGTCGACCCCGGTTTCAGCGCCGGCGGCCAGTACCTCGGCTTCGTCTCCGAATTCACCGGCCCGATCGTGGCCGGGTACGTGGTCACCCAGGCCGCGAGCGGGGTCGGCGATCGCGAGCAGGGCCGCCTTGCCCTGCTGTTGTCCACTCCGCTGTCACAGACCGCGCTGATCAGGCAGCGGCTGATCACGGTGCTCGTCGGCACGGTCATCATCGTCGCGGTCGCCCTCGGCGGGTTGCTCATCGGCGCGACGGTCGTCGATGTGTCTCTCGATGCCGCCGGGACGGCGCGGGTCGCCGCGAGCGCGTTGCTGCTGGCCGCCGGACTGGGTGCGGTCGCGACGTGGCTGGTGACCTGGATTCCGCGGTATGCCGTTGCGGGCCTGGCAATCGTGCTCGGGCTGTCGTATCTGCTCGCGCTTCTGGTGCCGATGTTCGCCTGGCCGTCCTGGATTACCCGGCTTTCGTTGTTCGGTGCGGTCGGCCACCCGTACTTGGAGGTTCCGCCTTGGGGCGGAGCGCTATTCCTGGCGATTCTGGCGGTAGCCGGATTCGCTCTTGCCGCTGTGACGGCCACCCGGGCGATGACAGCGGCGTGATCACGAGTCGATTCGGCTCGGCGTTCGATGTCGTGTGCGCTACTCGCCGAGGTTGCCGGTGGCAGGGAAACGGGTAGCGGGCAGGTTGTCGTCGATCCAGCCGGTGATGCCGTCGATCCAGGCGGCGATCGCGGTCCAATCGCGCAGATCGCCGAAGGGGCAACCGAACAGACGGACCAGTAGCCGTGTCCGCAAGTCGGGCGGCCGGGCGACGACACCGGCGAAGCCCTGATACCCTTTGCTGTCGGCCGCAGTTCGGCATTCGGTCACGGCGGGTGGGGTGATCCGTTTGAAGATCGCTCCTACCGGACCATGCAGCGCGGGGCCCATGCCGACGCTGAACAACCAGTTCGGCTGTTGTTTCAGAGTGGCGGCGTGGCGTTGGATGTAGTCGGCGAAGCCGGGCAGGAAACGGCCGTTGTGGATCGCGCTGCCCAGCACCACCGCCTCGAACAGGCCGGGGTCGGGTGCGCGGTCGACGGGTTCGACACGGACGTGTAACTGCTTGTCCCGCATGCGTTGCGCCATGAACTCGGCGATTTGGGCGGTCGAACCCGCTGCGGACGCGTAGACGATGAGCGTCGAGTGTTCGATACGGTCGCTGTTGTCGGAGGTCATAGGGCAACCCTCCGCCGGATCCGGTCGCCTCAGCAGGGCCGTCAGTCCCATTGCCGAATCGACGTTGGTCACTGGAATTGCTTGTGGGTGAGCAGTATTCGATCGAACAACAAGCAGTTTCACCTGATGAGCACGGTCCTCGCATCTGGCGGTCCTGGGGGGTTCGCCGATCACCTTGTTCTAGAGTGAGCGTTCGCGGACGATTCTCGCGATGTCCAGAGCGCGGACGCGGCGCAGTGCGGGCAACTGGACGACGATCGCGGCGGCGAGAATGGCGACGGCGACGAGCGCAGGTGTGAACGCCCGCATCGCGAGTTCGAGGTGGGCGCCTTGGTTTTCGTAGGTGGACATCAGCCAGCGGGCCAGCAGGATTCCGCAGCCGACCCCGACGGGTATGCCGACCACGGCCAGGGTGAGGTTCTCGGCGGCGATCAGGCGCGACAGCATTCCCGAACCCATGCCAGCGGCGCGCAGCGCGCCGAGCTCACCGAGGCGTTCGCCGATATTGGCCGATATCGCGTTGAACAGCAGCGCGGCCGCCATGACGGCCGCGAACACCAGCATGATCCCGACCAGCGTGTTGTACATGGCGAACGCTTGTCGCATCGCCGAGGCGAGGGTTGCCGTGGAAAGGTACGCAACCGCACCGGGTATCGCGGTGAGGCGGCCGGAGACGCCTTGCTCGTCGGTGACATCGGGGCGCAGCTTCACCAGTACGCCCGTGTCCGGCACGGGTCCGATCGCTTGCCGCAGATAGTCGGACGAGACGTAGACGACCGGGGACAGCGGCTCGTCGACGAAACCGGCGATCGGGGCCGAGACGTGGTGCCCGGTAGCGGAGGCGGAGACATCGACGCTGTCTCCCACAGACAGTCCCAACGTCTCGCGCAGCCCGGAGCCGAGCAATACCCCCTTGCCGGACAACTGATTCGAGCCGGATGTCGCGGTGAACCGGTGCATCTGGGTCGTGGGCGGCAAACTGATCAGGAGGGTGTCGTAGTGGCGCTGACCCGCTGAGAGCATGACGTCGTAGCGGCCCACGGGCTCGGCCGCGGCGACGTCGGGGTCCTGCCGGACTCGGGTCAGCACCGTATCGGTGCTGCCAGGTGTGATGGCGATCTCGGCGTCCTGCAGCGTGATTCGGCCGTATTGACGGTCGATGAGGGTGGCGACGGTGTCGCGCAGTCCCGCGAACACCATCACCAGACTCACCGCGACGGCCACGCCGGCGACGGTGAACACGGCGCGGCGGCGGTTGCGCAGCACGGCGCGCACCGTCATCCGCCAGCGTGCGGGTGCATGTTTCAGCGGCGGCACCAGGCGTTCGACCAGGCTGCGGCCCCCACTCTGGGCCGGTGGGGCGACCCGCATGGCCTCGGCGGGCCGCATCCGCGCGGCGGCACGCGCGGGCGCCCATGCCGCGAGGGTGGCGGCGGCGAGCGTGGCGGCGGCAGCGATGAGCAGGGTGAGGGGATGCAGCGCGGTCACATGCAACGGCAGTCCGAGCGCCCGGGTGTAGCGAGTGGTGATCCAATCGCCGAGCAGGTAACCTCCGGCCAAACCGGGAACGATACCGAGCACAGCGCAGGCCAGGCCGTATCCCAGATAGTGTCGACGCAGCCGGGCGGGGAAGAACCCGTTGGCGACAAGGGTTCCGATGACCGCGCGCTGCGCCGCGACGACCCGTGACAACAACACGTAGGTCCCGAGCACCGCAGCGGCCAGGAACAACCACGGCAGGAGATTGGCGAAGGTCCCGAACGCGTTCACATCATCCTGGAGAGCCCGATACGAGGGCTGCTGATCGCGCGGAACGAGTTGGAGTCCATGTTCTCGCGCCGTCTGCTCGGCTGCTTGAGTCAGGTCGCCTACCGCGGCCCGATCGCGAGCGTAGAGCGCGACCTGTTCGACGGGGTCGGGCAGCTTCGCGACCAGGTCGCCGTCCGGGACGAACACGACGCCGAAGTGTTCGGGGGTGGTCATGATCTCCTGGACCGAGCGGGCAGGCCAGAAATACTCGGCCGACAGCGCCGATCCCGCCACCGGGATGGCTTGCCACCCAAGAGAAGTCAGCAACTCGATGCTGTCGCCCGGCTTCAGGCCGTAATGGTCGGCAAGATGCTGTTCGACCACGAGCCGCCCGGCCGACGGCAGCGTGCCCGATTTCATCTCGAGCTGGGAGACACCGGGCTGCACCGACTCCGGGACACCGATCGCGCGTCCCAGGAACGCTCGTCCATGCACGCGGATACCGACCTCGCTCTGGTGCCTGACGTCGACGATCGGCTGCCCGGGCAACCGGTCGAGCGTCGAACTCAGTTGCGCGGCACCGGGACCGGAGATGATCGCGTCCGGCAGCCGCTGCTCGCTGTAGGCGCGGGCGAAAGACTGATCGAGGTTGCGATACGCATCGGTGGCCGCGACGAAGGCGGCCACTCCGATGCCCAGGACAGTCGCGATGGCGAGGAACTGCCAGCGTTGCCGCCACAGATCGCGGAGCAGTTTGCGCAGCAGCACCCGGCTCACCACTGCAACTCCGACGCCTCGACCGGACGTGCCACGGTCTGCGAACTGCTGATCGCACCGGACCGCAACCACACCACGCGATCGGCCATGCGGGCGATCTCGGAATTGTGGGTTACGAGCAGGACGGTGTGGTGGCCCTCCCGCGCGAGATCCCGCAGCACACCCAGTACCTGCCGGCCCGTGGTGAGGTCGAGACTGCCGGTGGGTTCGTCGCAGAGAAGCAGCGGCGGTTCCTTCACGATCGCCCGTGCGATGGCGACCCGCTGCTGCTGGCCACCCGAGAGCTGCCCGGGAAACCGGTCGGCGACATCGCCGACACCAACCAGGCCGAGCGCGTCGTGACTGCGGACGGCGGCATTCGGTCCGGTCAATTCCGCCAGCACCTCCACGTTCTCCTGTGCGGTCAGGGTTGGGACGAGATTGAAGAACTGGAACACGAACCCGACCCGATCCCGTCGAAAAGCGGTGCGCTGCTTGTCTTTCAGCGTGCCGATATCCATGCCGGCGACCTCGATGACACCTGTCGAGGGCTCCTCGATGCCGCCCACCAGGTTCAGCAGCGTGGTCTTGCCCGACCCCGACGGGCCCAGCAGCACCACGAACTCACCGGGGCGTACCTCCAGATCCACGCCGTGCAGTGCGACCACCTGGCCAGGACCGGACCCGTAGGTCTTGCCGACCCCGGTCATCCGCAGTGCGGGAGCACCGGACGCGGCAGCGGCCTCGGCGGCCGCCAAGGGATCGACATGTGCGTGTCGGCTCATCAACCCAGCATCACCGAGTGGCGCCCGACAGCGGAAGGGCCGGTTGTCACAGCCCGACGGCACCCAGAGTGCGCGCACCCGTCAAGCCGGTGAGGACCGCCAGGACGATCTACGCCTCTGCGATCACGTGGTAGACCACTCCGCCACAATCGTTTCCGCTCTCACAGCCGTGACCGCGACGACCGGTGGGGCGAATGCCCGCATGGTGATCGCTTCGGTCGGCCATTCCTGGACCAGCGCCGCCGATTGTCTGCCGAGATATCCCCGAATCCTGGTATCACCTGCCGCAGCGGAATGGCGTGCGAGACACCCACAAGCCAGTGATCGCGGCGGCGATGTAGGCCGGTGCTGTCGCCATACGAGTGAGGATTGCCGTTGTCAGAGGTATCGATCCCGGGCTGCGTATGCCCTTCGGCAGCTCTCGCCGCGTGGAGCTCGTCGTCCTTGCCCGGGCGTTCGTCTTGCCACGGTGTCCGGGGTTGTGAGCTGGCCGTTCGAGATCACAACGCTTCCGGATTCCGGACTCGTTCGGGCGCGGTCAACAGTTCCGCGGTCTCCGGTAGGACCTCGAGCACGCACATACGGTCGCTCGACCCCGACGACAGGTAGTGGCGCACGAGGAAGAGCAGGCGAGCGTGCATGATCGCGTTGCTGAACCCACGCCAGTTCACGAAGTACTTCCACACGTCGCGGCGCAGATACCATCGGCGCAGCCCGGAATCGGTGCGCACCGTCGCACGGCCGCTGATCCGCAGGACTCTCCGATCATTCGGCGCGCTCTCGACATTGAACAGGACCGTGACTCGTGGATTGGCCCTGGCATTCATCGCCGCCAGGGTGCGCTCCGAGGTGCCGAGGTAGATCTCGCCGTTCCCGTATACAAAGTAGAGCGGATTGACATGCGGTCGTCCCGTCCGCGAGACGGTCGCGGTGCGCGCCACCATCGCGCGACGAAGAATATCGACCGCGTCCGGATCGTCAGGATTCATCCTCGGCCTCCCTCATGCGCCCGTAATCCCATGCGACAGCTCGCGCCGGTTGAAGTGCGTACCAAAGGAATCCGCGGGCGAGGTGCTCTATCCCGCTCATCGGCTCGACGTGCCCTCGCATATAGACCGCCCGGAGGTCGAAGAATTGGGATCCCGCGTCGACCAGCAGCACGACTTCGTCGCCGACAGCCGGGAAACCGGCGGCACTCGAGGGTATTCCGACCAGGTAGCGGTCGCCCTCGAACAGAACGGTGACCGGTTCGGCCTGTGGGCCTTGTTCACCGGTGAATGCCAGGCATGCGCGTGGCACGTTCTCGAGGAGATCCCGCGCCTCCGCCAGATCGATGTTTCGTGTGATTCGCTTCATATGAGTACCTCGAAAACCTTGTGAGGCTTGCTGATTGGCCGTCGTATGAACAATTCACTCGGCTCGATGGCCACCCAACCAGCTTGTGTCGCCATCGAGCCGCCCTAGGTGAGTGGCTGGGGTCGGGGATGGTCGCCGAGCATGCGGTCGAATTCGGTCCGCACAGCGTCGGCCAGTTCCGCGAGGTAGGGAAAGTGGTCGGGGTCGGCGGCGATCGTCACGGTGAGTGTGTCTGCGTAAGAGAGCACTTCGAAGTAGACGGGGGTGTTCCCGCCCGGGCCGACGCCGATGGGTATGGCGGAGGTGATGGTCGATCCGCCGAACGACATCTGCTGGGAGGGGCCGCGGACATGGGAGATGAGCGTGTGGAATCGGTGCTGATGGTTCATGTACCAGCGGAATACGCCCAGTGCCGCCATCGGCCGGAACAGCCATCCCAATGTCGCGATCGGAGGCGGTCCGGTCGCGGCGTCCCGGAGCGTGTGCACCTGGTCGGCGACATTGCGAAGGCGTTGCGCCACAGCCCCATCGGTGGGAATCGAGATCAGCATCGGTGCGACCATGTTGCCCACGCCAGGGGTCGTGTCGTGTGGGCGGCCGGACACCGGAACTGTGGCCACGATCGGGTCGACGGATTCCCCATGATTTCTCAGCACGTGATGCAGCGCGGCTGCCACGGCGACCAGGACCGCGTCATTGGTCGTGGCGTCATAACGGTGCGCGCAGGTTCGCAAGGCCGTGACATCGGCGCGGACGAGGGCCAGACGCAGGCGCGGTCCGGTGCGCTGAGTGAGAGAACCGGGCACGACCCGCGACGGTCGCAACCCGCCTGCCGCATGCAGGGATGCACGTAACAGGCGCAGGGATCGAGTAGCGCCACGCAAGGACCGCCATCGAACGATCAACGCGTCGCGGGCGAGCGCGGGCGCGGTGGGTTCGGGCCGAGGGAAGTCGTGTCGCGCGGGGCGGGGTCGCGTGTCGATGAGATCGGTCAGCACGGCCAGCCCACCGATCCCGTCGGCGAGCACGTGATGCAGGACGACCACGAGTGCGCGCTGCCGATCGGTGAGGCCGGTGATCAAGACCGCCGCCCACAGTGGTGCCGTCTTCGGCAGCGGGTTCATGATCACCGATAGCGCCAGGTCCAGCATGGCCTGCTCGTCGCCGGGCACCGGACATTGCATGGTGCGTACGTGGTTTCGGAGGTCGAATCGCGGATCGTCGACCCAGATCGGTGCGCCGCAGCCGAGGGGCGTTCGGATCAGTCTTTGCCGCAGCCGCGGGACGGAGTCGATGCGTTCGGCGATCAACTGGCGGGTGCGGTCGAGATCGATCGAGTCGGCATGGTCGAGCATCAGGACGACACCGAATTGCTCGGGCGCTGGTCCGGTGTCCATGGCCAGGAATGCCCGATCCGTCGCGCTGGCCCGCTCGATCGGTGCGAGTAGGTCGCCGTGGGCACGACCATTGGCAGGAAGCGTGGTGGGAGTGGTGTGGTCCATGCGATGGTCCTGTCATTGCGGTGCTTCGGTGGGGTGCGGTCGATCGAAGGGGCCGAGGTCGTTCGCCTGTTCGAGGAATTGCTTGATCCGGTCGGGATCGGCGGCGGCGTAGAAGTAGACGTGTTCGACGTCGCCGTGCCTGCCCGCCTCAGTGAGCCCGAATGCGAAGTCCAGGGTCCAGACCCGGTTGATCCAGCCCTCGAGAAGCGGCGGGCAGTTGCAGAAGTGGATAGGGGCCATGAAGGCCACCCCCGGAGGAGGGCGGTGAACTCGACGGAGGACTTCCCGCACAACGCCCGCTGCACGAACCACTGCTGGCCCGGCCACCGGCAGGAATCGAGCACTCTGCCGCGCAGGTTCAGCGCCCTCATTGCCGGCTCCGTATTCCTAACCGCGGGTGCGCAGTTCGCGGTCGATCTCCGCGGCGGTCACAGGGCGATGGAAATAGATCGGGATGGCGTCGAGGAGCAGCAGCACCGCCCACGCGGCGATCACCCAGCCGGGCCAGAAATACCCGAATCCGGTGACCGCCCAGGCGCCGACGAGGGACAGGTTCACCACGACATACGCGATGACGTCGGCCCGCAGTTTGTGTTTACGCTCGACTCGCCGACGAGCCCAATCCAAGTCGGTTGCCGCCCATCCTGATTGGCAGGGCACGGTCTGACGCGGAGTTTCTTCGTCGATGGGGTCCGATGGAGAAGTCATCGATGTGTCCTCGATCGATGAGAGGTTTCCGCTATCCAGCGTGACTATCCAATGCGGTCTGGACCAAGGGGCCAAGGTCCCCTCCGATGCAGAACAAGTCCCTCCCTTTTCCTCGGGCATTGCGCGCGACAATCGTCGGATTCGGGCCTCACACTCGTGCCGGACCGATCTTGCGAGATGCGGCCCGATGGCATCGAGGCACGTCCCAGGCCGTCTGGAGCACCAGAGCGATCCGGCCGGCGTTGATAACGAAGCCGAGCACGAGGGTGGGCGCGAAGAACAACACGAGCAACGTCGTGGAACCTAGGACACCGGCAACCGTGAGACCGGTCCACCAGGCGTTGGGAACCAACCATCCGAGCACTGCCAACGCAGCGGCCGCTAGCGCAGCAAATGTGACGACGGCCAGCATGGCTCCCATGGAGTGCACGAATCTGCTGTGAACGCCCCGCCCGATCAACCACGAGCGGTCCATATCGAACGGGTTGTCCGCGTTGGCTGTGGAGGACCCACGCGGTGTCGGCAGGAGAAAGACCAGATGCGCCCAGCCGTGCGCGAACAGGATTGCCGCAACCAGCCACGCGCCCAGGGCATTACCGCGCTCCAGCAACCACCAGACCAGGACTGCCACCATCAGTAGAACGACCACCAGCGGCAGCAGAGTTGTCGCCGTCTTCATCAGACCCGCCTCCTGGAACACAGCCCAACGACACGGTGACCGCGCAAAATCTCCTGTTGATGGGGCCGCTGCTCGACTAGTCGTATCCGTCGAGGGCGGCTCCGGTTCACCGCCGAAGGACCTCTCCTCTGACTGCACTCCACTCGTCCCGGCAGCTAA